>DYKH01000005.1 GCA_020722685.1 Caldithrix sp.
GCGAGGGCTGGGATGCCAAGACGGTGACCCACATCATGGGGCTGAGGGCCTTCACGTCACAACTGTTGTGCGAGCAGGTGGTGGGTCGCGGCTTGCGGCGCACGTCCTACGAGGTCAACCCGGAGACGGGTCTATTCGAGCCGGAGTACGTCAACATCTTCGGAGTGCCGTTTGCCTTTCTGCCCCATGAAGGGGGAAAGGATGGCCCGCCACCGCCGCCAAGTCCCAAGACGGCGGTCGAGCCGGACCCGGCCAAGGCGCAGTTTGAGATCCGCTGGCCCAACGTCGTGCGCATCGATCGCGTGTTTCAGCCCATGCTCACGCTCGACTGGGCGAAGGTGCGCCCGCTGGAGCTGGGCGCGGCCCAGACGGCACAGGTGGCGGAACTGGCGCCGATCCTCGAAGGCAAGCCGGACGTCACCAAGATCAACCGCATCGAACTGGAGCGCCTGGCGCGGGAGTTCCGCACTCAGCGTCTCATCTTCGAGACGGCGCGCGACGTGTTCGACCAGATGAAGCAGGCATGGCAAGGCAGCCGCGAGGTCTTGCTGGCGCAGTTGGTGCGGATCGTCGAGCAGTTCATTCGCTCGGACCGCATAGCGATCTCGCCGCCTCTGTTCTATCAGGATGAACTTAGACGCCGCTTGATCATTACCCTCAACATGTCGCGGGTGATGCAGCATGTCTGGGAGGCGGTGCGTCAGGAAAACACCGAGCGCCTGATGCCGGTGTTCGACCGCGACCACCCCATTCGCTCGACCGGCGACATGCGAACCTGGTACACGGGCAAGCCGTGCGAAAGAACCCGCAAGTCGCACATCAACGTTTGCGTGTACGACAGCACATGGGAGGCGTCGGACGCCTTCGCGCTTGACGATAGCGACGTGGTGAGCGCGTGGGTCAAGAACGATCACCTTGGCTTCGAGGTACTCTACATCTATCGCGGCGTGGTGCGGAAGTACCGGCCCGACTTTCTGGTGCGGCTGAAGAACGGCGACATGCTCGTGCTGGAAATAAAAGGACAGGATACCGAGCAAGACAGGGTGAAGCGCCGCTATCTGGATGAATGGACGCAGGCCGTCAACGCCGATGGCGGCTTCGGCCATTGGAGCTGGGCGGTGGTGTCACACCCTGGCGAAATTCGCGACGTGATTATGCAAGGTGAGGGAGCGAGAACGGGAGGCTAACAACCGGTTGCAGCGGACGGCGCTGCGCTCCGCCGCCGCTGATGCTGGGCGTTGGGCGGCTAAAGGTCGCGAAGATTGAGGCTCTCCGGTTACTTCGCAGGAGGTGGAAGATGAAATGGATGTTTACAGAAGAGGAACACTTGCGTAAGGTTCTTGATGAGGAATACGCGCGATACTGCGCCCGGGTACCGCGCAATCTTACACTGCCCCTGCTTTGGATCATCGTTTTGCTGCTCAGCGGCTGTGTCACTGAGCCTTCTCCCACACGACAGCCTGCCGAGACCTCACGCCAACTCATCCTGGCCACCTTCGCACCCCGGCAAGTTGTCGGCGTAGATGCGGATGGGGTGATACAGTTCGGCGACTTTGACTTCAGCCAACTGCCTGCCTTGATTGAGGCGGGGATCAATGAAATCTCAGCACCGATCGAGTTCATGGCCAAGAACATGCGAAAACAGTATGAGTTGCGCTGCGCATTCGTCATGGCCGTCAAGCCTTATGGCATCAGGTACTATCACAGCATTCCCACCTACAAGAACAACGAACTGATGACGGCATGCCCGCAGCCGCCGGAGGACGAAAATTTCACAAGCGGAGCCATGTGGCTGGATGAGCCTTACGCTCATTTCCCAGGGGGGGATGAGACCTTTACCGGCGCTTCTGATGTTCGCACCGCCTCCGAGTTCTATGTGCAGCAAGTGGCAAGACTGCTGACAGAAGAAATCCGCAGTCCAATGAGTGGCGGGCAGGGGCGGAACGCCCCTCTCCTCACCGCCAATACCCTTGAGTCCCTCGCCTGGTACGATTTGAAGGCCGGCGCAGATGGCTTTTGGGTGGAGGGTCTTGGCGGTTTTCTCCTGCAGCAGATCCATTTTTTCAATGCGTCATTTAACACCGGCATCCCAGAAACGCCCGAGAATTACGTCCGGCTCATTGCCGCCTTCGAGCGGGGCGCTTCTGATCATTTTGGCAAAACCTGGGGTTATGGGGTGTATCTCGGGACCCCGCCCCGGTTGCGAGAGATGATTCTGGAAGAACTGTACGAGAGAGGAGCTACCTACTTTTTCTTCTGGGCCAATCATGCTGATGGTACACTGACAACAGAAGAGGTCATCGCGCTTGCTGGACATCTGAATCAGTACGCCCGCACCCACAGGCCCTCGAAAACAAAGGCGACCTTGGCAATCGTCATCCCCGCCGGCTACCACATCCCAGGCGGTGTTTACTGTAGCGCGGAATTGCCTGATCGAGAGAGATGTATCGCCGACAAGGGAGCGGAGTACAGCGGCGGGGATTTGTGGAACGTGCTCCCGGCTGTCATCACTGAGAAGACGCAGGGAAGGGTAAACCCGCAGGATGTCGAGATTCTGCGCGCCCTGGGGCAGGCGATCAAGGAGGCGCTTGCCACCGGAGAGGAATTCGACATCCTGGTCAACGATGAAAGCCTGAAGCCGGGCTATGTAGATCGCTACGAACGGGTGATCTGGATAGGGGGATAATCCAGCTATCATTATAAACCCGATATAACAAGTGCCGCCCAACACGGGCGTGCACCTGACGCCACTCCGCTGCGCTTCGCGGCGCAGGGGAAGCGCATAACCGTTAGCGGTCAGGAGGAAGAAATGCCAAGAGACAAAATGATGGCCGTTCAGAATATCAATGTGCCGGGGCGAACGAACAATGTGAATGCCGAGAAATACACGGCCAGGCATGCAATCTTGTTGAAGGTATTACCCAAGAAAGGGCCGGGCATTACTCAGGCTGAAATGGGTAAAGCTGTACGCCCCCATCTCCCGGAAAACCTCTGGCCAAATGGCGAGAAGTCAATGTGGTGGGTAAAAACCGTTCAGTTGGACTTGGAAGCCAAAGGGTTGGTAATCAGAGATTCGACGAGCAAGCCCACGCGGTGGTATCGGAAATGATCTGGTTTTATTGGTCATCAACCGTAGCGGCTAAAAAAACAAACGAAAAACGAAACGACAAACGACGGCATGCAGCGGACGGCGCTGCTCGCCGCTCCTGATGCCGAGACCGGTACGGATATTGGAGAGGCAAAAATGATCTCCGCCGGTGGAGCGCTTTGTTCGGAATGCCCGGCATATCTTGGGGCGACAAAAGGAATTGAGCATCAAAAGCGCACTATCGAAGCATGGCATAATATCTACGGGCTAAATGAGAAGGTCGAGCATGTATCCTGCGGTCGTTGTCTCGGCCCGGACGATAAAGTGTTCCACGCAAGCCGCAGTTGTAAGGCGGGTCGCTGCTATCGATCCAAGGAGTTCAGTAGCAGCGCCGAATGCCCAAAGGAGTCCTGCGAAGATTTAGAAAGAGCGCAGTCGGTATGGGATGAAGTGCCAGCTCTGGTCAAAAAGCTCTCGCCCGCCGATTTCGCTGTCGATGCCCGACCGTATTGCGGTCATCGTAAAAGGTTATCCGAGGCACGCGCTGCGCTCGGAAATTGGTAGTCACCAGGCATCGGCGCTGATTCATTATGACATTTTCGTCGCTGGCGTGAGGTGGAGCCTGAATTTCGTCTGTTTTGAAAAATTTCCCGTGCTATTGCGGATTCCCACTGCCGAAGATGTTGTTACCTATATTGATTCATGTCGGAAAGAAGACATTTAGCGACTGGAAAGACTGCAATCCTTTTTGAGAAAGTATAGCTCAAGCGCAACCCTAACCAAGGAGGTTCGCCATGTCTATCTCCATTAAGCTTAAAAAGTATCTTGACGACAACCAGATCAAGTATCTCACGATTACGCATTCCAAGGCTTACACAGGTCAAGAGGTCGCTGCGGCGCTGCATTGCCCTGGCAAAGAATTAGCCAAGGCGGTGATCGTGAAGGTTGACGGCCAATACATCATGGCCGTTTTGTCCGCCTCGGAGAAAATCCAATTCGACGCTCTCAAGAAGAATCTGGCCGCAAAGACCGCCGAGCTGGCTTCCGAGGAGGAATTCAAAGGACTTTTCCCTGACTGTGAAGTCGGCGCTATGCCGATTTTCGGCAACATCTACGACATGCCGGTATACGCTTCTGAGAAAATACTCCATGACGAAGACGTATACTTCAATGCCGGCACTCATACCGAAGCCATCAAGTTGAGCGTGGACGATTTCAAAAGGATCGTCAAGCCGAAAAAGGCGGGCTTTGTCACGAACGTTTAGACTCGATGGCGGCCGGCCTATTTTTCTGTCGGTATAGGTCGGTAATAGTCCGAAATTGATTTCTCCGAGCTTTCACTTTACCGGAAAGCCCCATGAGTGCAAGCCGATAGGGATCGTTGGGAAATCGGCGTTCCTCCCGCATTTGGAAAGGAGATTCCGTGCCGTTAGCTGCGTGGGATCGGTGTGCTCTGCCGTTGGTACACTCGCCGAATACAGGAGCGTGCATGTGCTTTAGAAACGCAGGAGAGAGCTTCTTTCGCGTTTTTATTCTATCTTTTGCGGATTATGCAGCGTGAAAAAGTACATTCAAATCGCGGTCTTGGGTTCACTTTGGGGAATCTTGGAAGCACAGCTTGGCACCTGGCTGCATCTCTTGGCTGTCCCTTTCGCCGGCGCCGTCCTGATGTCCTTTGGACTGCTGTTTTTGGTGATTGCACGTAGCTTAACCGCTCTGCGCGGCTCTTGTTTGCTCATGGCGCTCGTCCCCTGCTTTTTCAAGTTGCTCTTTGTGGGGGCTGGGGCTGTTTATGTGGTAACGGGCATCTTGATTCAGTCTGCTCTCATCGAGATTGGCTTTTGGCGCAGTCAACCCGGTAGGATTCGCTATTCTTTGGGCGGAAGCTTGGGAGTGGCTTATTCACTGTTCCATCCGTTTGTGACCTTGGGACTGTTGGGGGGCTGGAGGGTGGTGGCGGTATTCGCCAGACTGGTTGCCATGGGCAAGTCCTTTCTCGGAATTGAGTATTCCAGCATTCTCATTATGAGCCTACTTATAGTCGCACATGCGCTCTTGGGTGCGGTAGCCGCGCAAATAGCAGTCGGATTGGTGCAAATGCTCGAACGGCGCGGGATGATGAGCAGAGCAGCCGCCGGGCGTGGGCTCAAAATCGTGGAGAAGCCGTCCTGATAGAGAATAAGCCGTCAATCAAAAATGTTTTCCTGACCGGCGATTTCGGCGTTGGGAAGAGCTTCGCGATCGCCGAGATTGTCAAACGCTTAGGCTGCCCGTATGCTGGCCTGGTCACCAACAGGGTGGTGGAAAATGGCAGATTGGTCGGCTTTTCCCTCTCGGGTATTGGCGATGAGAATGCGCGCATTTTCGCCCACCAAGACTTTGCCGGGGCTCCCCGTCATAGCCGATTTGGTGTGCGGCCGGAAGTTTTTGAACAGTATGGGGCAGCCATCCTAAAAAATATCCGCTCAGGGACCAAGCTCATCGTCATTGATGAAATCGGCGTTATGGAAAAACAGGCCAAGCATTTTCTTCACCAATTTTGGCAAATTTTGGATGGGCCTCTGCCCGTGCTGGCGGTGGTTCAAAAGCGGGCCGACTACATTTGGCGGTATGTTGAGAGGCGAGAGGACAGCGCGGTGTTCTGCATCGACCATCAGAATAGGGAGACAATCACGAGCCAAATTTTGGCTCTCTTGAGAAATCACCTTTGACCCGTCTCAAAAATTAACCACCCAGCTTTGGATGACCTGACTTTTAGTTCTCGGGCACAGGTTTTCTGCTTGGAAAATTTGGTTGCTTAATAAAGTAGTATTTTTTATTATAAGCAAGTCGGCTATGCTTGCATAATCCGGCATCTATTTGCAGTGGATAAAAACCTCGGCCAAGCCGGCGAAAGTGCATCCAAAGCGAATGTTGCGTTTGCAGTTGGACTCATAGTGGCATTGGGAAAAGCTAAGCAAGTCTTCATCCAATTTCTGCTGCACCTACACGGGATTGCAGAATTATTCGGCCGTTCGATCATTTATTCGTTTGCACCTCCCTGGTACTTGAGAGATACCGTAGAGCAAATGTACGTGGCTGGGGTTCGGTCACTGACGATCGTGCTTTTGACTTCCGGATTTACCGGCATGGTCCTGGCGTTGCAATCGGGATACGAAATGGCCGTATACGGCGCCAAAATGTACGTGGGCACGCTGATCAGTCTGTCCTTGGTGCGCGAGCTGGGACCGGTGCTGGTTGCTTTGGTGGTTGCCGGACGTGTGGGCGCCGGTATTGCTGCGGAAATCGGTTCGATGACCGTCACCGAGCAGATCGATGCCATGCGCGCTTTGGGCACCGATCCGGTTAAGAAACTGGCATCGACACGGTTGCAGGCCATTCTAGTAATGTTGCCGGTGCTAACCGTTATCGGCGATGCCGTCGGTATTTTGGGTGGTCTGGTCATCGCCGTTACCTCCTTGGGCATCAGTGCCTCTTTCTATTGGAGCACCGTTGTTCAGGCAATAACTTTCAACGATATGACGACCGGCTTAATCAAGCCCGTCATCTTTGCCCTGATCATTTCGACAATTGGCTGTTACACTGGTTTTACCACCACGGGCGGTACGCGGGGCGTTGGTGAATCGACCACCCGTTCCGTAGTGTTAGCTTCCATCCTTATTTTTGCTTTTGACTTTTTTGTGACCAAGTTTATTTTAGCCATATCCTGATCTGGCGTGTTCAGCAAAATGCAAACCAATCCTTCCTACATGATAGAATTCCTTTCCGTGAGCAAGTCTTTTGGCGACAAAAAAGTCCTGCGCGGACTCTCACTGGGGATTCATCGCGGTGAGACGATGGTGGTTTTGGGAAGAAGCGGCAGCGGCAAAAGCGTCCTGCTCAAGATTCTCTTGGGCCTTATTCAGCCGGATGATGGTAAAGTTTTTGTGGACGGCGAGGAAATTACCCAACTTTCTGAGCGGGAGCTCTTCCCAATCCGGCAGAAGATCGGCATGCTCTTTCAAGGCGCGGCTTTGTTCGACTCACTCACGGTGGGCGAAAACGTGGCCTACGCCTTGACCGAGCACTCAAACAAGCCGCGTTCGGAGATAGAAATGATCGTGCAAAAAAATTTAGCGTTTGTAGAGCTGGAGGGAACGGAGCATCTCATGCCGTCGGAGCTTTCCGGCGGAATGCGCAAACGTGTCGCTTTGGCACGAGCAATGGCTTATCAGCCGCGGATAATGCTGTACGATGAGCCAACCACAGGACTGGACCCGATTACCGCTACAACGATCAATGCCCTTATCCGCAAAACGCAAAAGGAACTGAATGTGACTTCGATTGTGGTGACCCACGAGCTGGACAGTGGCTTTGGCGTGGCGGATCGTTTGGCCATGATCAACGAGGGGAAAATCATCGCCATCGGCAGCCAAGCAGAACTGAAGAACTGTGCCGATGAATTTGTACGAACTTTTCTGGCGGGACCAAAATGAACAACCGGCAAGCACAGGAACGGAAACACGAAATCAAAGTCGGTTTAGCCATCCTAATCGGATTGGCGATCTTGGTTTTTGCTATTCTTTACGTCGGCGAGCACCAAGGCATCTTGCAGGAACGCTACAAGCTTCGAGTGCTCATGTCCAGAGTTAATGGCTTACAGACCGGCGCGCCAGTGCGTCTGGCCGGCGTCGACGTGGGTTCGGTGGTAAAAGTGGATTTTTCCAAAGACATTGCCGACCAGAAGATCGAGGTCATTTTAGAGATCGATCAAAGGGTGCAGGCAAGGATCCGGGAGGATTCCGAAGCTCACATTGGCACTTTGGGATTGTTGGGCGACAAGTTTGTCGGCATCACGATGGGCTCTCTGGACAAGCCGGTGCTTGAGGATGGCGATCTGTTGAAAAGCGCTGATCCGATCGACGTAGAGAAGCTCATCGCCGAGGGAGTCATGGTCTTTGATGTGGTGAGGCAGACGACCTCCACCATCAACGAAATCAGCAAAAAGATCAATGAGGGCAAAGGCACTTTGGGGCTGTTGGTCAACGATCCGCGAATGTATCTGGACATTGAGAAGCTGCTTTTTCTTACGGAAAGTTTGACCCAAAAGATCGATCAGGGTCAAGGAACATTGGCCAAGCTTTTTCAGGACACCACCCTCTATCGCAATATCAACGGCCTGTTGACTACCACGACGAATTTGGCGGATAGCTTTGGCAGAGGTAAGGGCACTATGGGCCGGCTGATTCAAGACCCATGGCTTTTCGAGCGGATGTCGGAGTCGCTACTCCGTATCAATGCCTTGGCCAAGAAATTGGAGGATGGCGATGGCACGCTGGGAAAGGCATTGAACGACAAGGCGCTCTATTTAGACGCAAGTCACGCAGTTGCGGAATTGGACAGTCTGCTAAAGGATGTGCGACGAAATCCGCAGCGCTACCTGAAGGTGGAGATTTTTTGAGAATAGCTGCAATCCGGACGGACGCCTGATCCTTCTGGCTGCACGAAACGAGCGAGGAATGATTGATGAGCACAATTGATAATAAAGAAAGACGCAATCCGAACCGGCGGAAGCCTAAAATCGAAAAGAAGGTCCACTTTTCGATCTGGTATATATTGTTTGCCATGTTAGCGATGTATCTTTTCAATGTTTGGTTTGTTCAGCCGCATATTGAATCGGTCTCTTACAGCAAATTCAAAAGCATGGTCAAAGAAGGCCGCGTTCTGGAATGCTCCGTGTCCGCTGACAAGATCGAGGGCATTTATATCAGCGGGCGGGCCGACTCGATCGATAGCGTGAGGGCGGAGTACAAGGCCTACAAGGCGCAAAGCGCCACCAGGCAGCGCCCGAAAACATTCCGGGATTTTCTCAGTAGCAAGCCGGCGACGGAGAAACCGACGCCAAAAGGCCTGGTGGCCTTTAGCGCGCATCGGGTGGATGACCCGGATTTGGTAAAGGAACTGCAACAATCGGGTACGGAATTCTCCGGCAAAGAAGGCGGTAGCGCGCTCAAAACCTTGTTTGTCGCCTGGATTCTGCCTCTTCTCATTCTGATCGGCATTTGGGGCCTTGTGTTTCGGAGAATGAATCCGACCGGAGGAATGATGTCCATCGGTAAGAGCAAAGCCAAGATCTATGTTGAAGGCCAAACCAAAATCACTTTCAAGAACGTTGCCGGCATCGACGAAGCTGTTGAAGAGGTGGGAGAGATCGTCGATTTTCTGAAAAGCCCGGAGAAATTCCAAAGGCTGGGTGGCCGCATCCCCAAGGGCGTGCTATTGGTCGGGCCGCCGGGAACCGGAAAGACTTTGTTAGCCAAAGCGGTGGCCGGTGAAGCCAAAGTGCCCTTCTTTAGCATTAGCGGCTCGGACTTTGTGGAAATGTTCGTCGGCGTCGGCGCGGCGCGAGTGCGTGACCTCTTTCAGCAGGCCTCGCAAAAGGCTCCTTGTATCATTTTTATCGACGAGCTGGATGCCTTGGGCAAGGCGCGCGGCGTGAGTGTCTACGGCGGCCACGATGAGCGCGAACAGACCCTGAATCAACTGCTTTCGGAGATGGACGGCTTTGATTCCACCGCCGGCGTCATTATCATGGCCGCAACGAACCGCCCGGAAATCCTCGATCTGGCCTTGCTGCGTCCCGGACGCTTCGACCGGCAAATTGTCGTTGACCGTCCCGACATTACCGGTCGGGAAGCCATTTTAAACGTACACGCCAAATCGGTCAAGCTGGGAGATGACGTCGATCTAAAGGTCATTGCCGCTCGCACGCCTGGCTTTGTGGGCGCCGATTTGGCGAACGTGGTCAATGAAGCTGCACTTCTCGCGGCTAGGCGTGGCAAGAAAACCATCGACATGAGCGATTTTGAGGAAGCCATCGACCGGGTCATTGCCGGTTTGGCGAAAAAGAGCCGGGTGATGAACAAGAATGAAAAAGAGACAGTGGCCTATCACGAGGCCGGCCACGCCATTGTTGCCACCGGCATCGAGGGCTGCGATCCGGTGCACCGGGTTTCCATCATTCCCCGCGGTGTGGCAGCCTTGGGTTATACCCTGCAATTGCCCACGGAGGATCGTTACCTCATGAAGAGGGGCGAACTGGAAGCAAAGCTAAAGGTACTGTTGGGCGGCCGGGTCGCCGAGGAGCTCAAATACAGCGAAATTTCGACCGGCGCGCAAAACGATTTGGAGCGCGCCACCGATATTGCCCGCAGCATGGTGGTAGAGTACGGCATGAGTGAAAAAATCGGCCCCATATCCTACGGTCGTGGTTCCCATGGAATGTTCCTCGGCGCGGAAATGCCGGAACGAAAAGTCTATAGCGAAAGTCTGGCCGCCGAAATTGATAAGGAAGTGCGGCGCCTGGTAGAAGAAGCACAAGCTGCGGTTCGCCGGCTGTTGTCTGAAAAGCGCGACAAGCTGGAAGCTTTGGCTCAGCGACTATTAGAAAAAGAAGTCGTGGAGCGAGAAGAATTACAGATGATTCTGAATACCAACTGAGTTCTTGTTCGATTGAAAAAGTCGGAGCAAAATGACAGATCCGTTGCCGAGAACGAGCAACGGTTGGACAAATGGCTCAAGATTGTTCGGCTGTTCAAGACCAGAGCCTTGGCGGCAAGAGCCTGCGAGGAAAGACGAGTGAAAGTGAATGGAAATATCGCCAAACCCGGCAAGCTGATCCGCATTGGCGACTCTTTGACCATTCGCAGAGGCGGCGGCAAATTCATCAACCTGGACGTTCTCGGCATCTCGCAGAAAAGCCTCTCCGCAGCAGACGCCAAGCTCCTCTACAATTTGCATCAGCCAATGCTTTCTGAAGAATCGAAGGATTTGATGGCGGTCTTTGCGGAGAGCGTCAAGGAAATCAAGCCGAAATACAAGGGCCGACCGACCAAAAAAGACAGGCGCAGATTGGAGCGTTTGAAAAACGACAAGCTGCCTTGGCTGTAAAGTGGGCATGCGTCGACATGCGTAATAGCTCTCTGGCAAGGCGCAAGCGAAGGCAAGCTCGTTCCTAAACCGTTTGGGAACGAGATTGCTCACCCGTGAATGAGGTTTTGCCTACATGCAGAGATATTCCTTGATTTCTTGGAGTGAAGTTTATACATTGAGCCGCTTTTGCTCACCTTGCGCAAAAAGCAGAATAGCTAACGATGGTACTAAAGTCATGACAGGAACGAGCGGACTTTTAGCTTGCGGCTTCAAGCACTTGCAGCTCATCCCTCAGAGTTATCTTATGCAGCAATTTCATTGGAAGCGTGAAATATTGATTCTGGAAACTTTTCGATCCTTGTATATCGTGATGCCTATTCGAGGCGTCGCACACTGACCAAAACCTTGAGCCCTATTTTGTACCCCGAAATAGGGCATTTTTTATCTTATTCAACCGAACCATGAGACGTAACAAAACGGAGAAGCAGATGGGAAATGACAGTGTATTTGCCATGGCGCTGGAACAATTAAATTCCGCCGCTGCGAAATTGAATTTGGACAAGAACACTCATCGTGTTCTTCGGCATCCGGAACGGGAGTTGACGGTCTCGATTCCCGTTATTATGGATGACGGGCGCATCGAGGTTTTTATGGGGCATCGCATACAGCACTCGAGCGCGCGTGGACCCTGCAAAGGAGGTATTCGCTATCATCAAAGTGTAACGTTGGACGAAGTGAAAGCATTGGCCATGTGGATGACCTGGAAGTGTGCAGTCGTGAACATCCCCTACGGAGGAGCGAAGGGAGGCGTGCAGGTGGATCCGACCCAACTGAGTCGGGAAGAAATCCGTCGCCTCACGCGCAGATTCACGGTGGCGATCATGCCCATCATCGGCCCGCATCGGGACATTCCGGCCCCTGACGTGAATACCAATGCGGAAACCATGGGTTGGATGATGGATACGGTCAGCATGTTTCAGGGCAGCACCGTGTTGGACATTGTGACCGGCAAGTCGGTCGATCTGGGCGGGTCCCTCGGCCGGCGGGAAGCGACCGGGCGCGGAGTGATGTTCAATACCATGGAGCTGCTAAAGCGTAAAGGAGCATCGCCCGCTTCGACTACCGTGGCCGTTCAGGGTTTCGGCAACGTCGGCTCGGTGAGCGCGGACTTGCTGGCAAAGGAGGGCTGCCGCGTTGTGGCTGTCAGTGATGTCAGCGGCGCCTACTATAATCCGAACGGTTTGCCCATTGGCGAAATGATCAACTATTGTGCTTCATCCAAAAATCACGTGCTTGAAGGTTTTGATCTTGCCGGCACGCAAAAGATCACCAATGCTGAGCTATTGGAGCTTGACGTTGACATTCTGGTTCCCGCGGCGCTGGAAAAACAAATCACAGCAGAGAACGCCGACAGGATCAAAGCCAAGGCCATCATCGAAGGCGCCAACGGCCCCACGACTCCTGACGCTGAAAAAATTCTGACGGAAAAAGGCATCTACGTGGTTCCCGATATTCTTGCGAACAGCGGCGGTGTGGTTGTTTCCTATTTTGAGTGGGTGCAAAGCATTCAATCGTTCTTCTGGGATGAGGACGAAGTAAACCGCAATTTGAAACGAGTCATGGTCAACAGCTTCAAGGCGGTGTGGGACCTGGCCCAGCAACAGAAAATCGACTTGCGCAATGCCGCCATGATGATCGCCGTGGACCGCGTGGCCAAAGCCCTTTCCGAGCGTGGCATTTTCCCGTGATGGATTTGTCGATCAAGGAAATTGTGGAAAGCCTCTCAGGGGGAAGCTGCTCCTTCATAAATGGACCCGTAGGCGTTGCCATTTGAAAGGTCAACCCTGAGATGGTCAACTGTGCGGAAAGGGCTCTATGAGAATTAGGGAGTCACTGTGATGAAGAAATACGTTTATTCCGTGGGCGTCTGGAACGACAATCCCGGCGCCAGCCGGTTTGGCGAAGCGACCCGTTCGACCAAGACGGTCATCGAGAAGATTCGCCTGCTCAAGTCGCTGGGAGTCGGAGCCATTGAGGCGCATGATAATGAGATCAAGCCGGAGATGGTCGGCGAAGTCAAGAAACTGCTTAAAGACGAAGGCCTCATCGTCGGCATGTACACCCCCAACTTTTTCTGGGATAAAGAATATGCCAACGGCGCCTTGGCTTCTCACGATCCGAAGGTCAGAAGGAGCGCTGTGGAGCGATTCAAGCGCGCCATCGATACCGCCCATCAGTTGGAAGCTCGGGTGGTCGTCTATTGGAATGGTCAGGAAGGCAGCGACGTCGCTCTGGGCAAATGCGGCGTGACGGCTCTCGGCTATCTTCGCGACGCCTTCAATGAAGTTCTGCAATACGACCAGGAGAATTACGGCGATAAGGCTTTACGCCTAGCGGTGGAGCCAAAGCCGAATGAGCCTCGCTGTCACATGCTCTTGCCGACGGTCGGCGATGCGCTGGCGTTTGCCATGTCCTTGGATCCCAAACACAACCACCGCGTCGGCGTCAATCCGGAATCGGCGCATTCTATCATGATCGGCCTCGACTATGTGAAAGATCTGGAAACAGCGCTTTTCTACAACCGGCTCTTCCACATCCACCTGAATGACCAGGAAGGACCCAAATATGACCAAGACCTGGCCTTCGGATCGGCCCATTTAAAGCGCGGTCTGGAGACGGTTGCCGTATTGAAGCGGCACAACTACGACGGGCTGATCGGTTTCGATCTCAATCCCCTGCGAACCGACAGCGACGCGGCTCGTTCGGCCATCATCAAAACGAGCATTGACAATTTCGAACGGTTGGCCGAGATTGCCGACCGGCTGGATTGGGCCAAAATTGAACTGCTGCGAAATCAGGCCTCGTTCAGCGAGTTGGACGAATACCTTGACCGTCTGATTATGGGCAAGTGATCGCCAAAATCATTCAGTCTGGGGCACCCGGCGCGGCGACGGAATTGCGGATTTTCGATTTGCGGGCGTTGGCTCCGATCTCGACTTTTTCTCCCTTGAGGAGCTTGTATCATGACGAGAGACCATTCCTGAAACCTGCGGTTGCCATCGGAAGAATCGGAGCATCCTCGATTGCATTTGGTCTTTGAGGGAAACTTTTGCTGGTTTTGGCAAATTCCGTCGTGATTTCCAGGAGTGGCTGGCCGCTCGATGATGGGGAAAATAGGGACCTTCTATGGAACCGCCAAGTCCTTAGACCTGCCGAGGATGCTCTAAGCACGAATGGAGCATTCCCGGTTCCGATTGACCATTTTAGGGCACCCTCCCGCAGGTTGTGAACGAGTATTTTCGTGGTAATGCTATCTATTCGCTCTGGAAGACAACGGCTTCTTTTCGGACAGTCGCATTTTCATCGAATCGGTGCGACTCCTATCTCTTTCCCACTTTTTTTCAATTAAAACGTTCTTTCTTGACAAAATCAGAATATTTTTTAGGCAACATTTGTTCTTAGGGTCTTGGATTCAGAATATTAGCGATCACCCGCAATACCTCAACAACAAATTCATCGGTGGCGAGGACGAAATGGTTAAGTCGACTTTAACAATCTTGCTGTTTCTACTGGCCCTCTCCGGCTACGGCTACGCAGCGCCATCTCAGGCAGCTCTCGACCCTGTTGAAGTGGGAGTGGATGAGCGACTGGGTGAATACGTTCCGCTTGACTTGACCTTTTACGACGAAAATGGTCATTCTGTCCGACTCGCCGAGCTCATTACCCAACCCACCATTCTTACTTTACTGTAGATTGGCAAAATCGAAAATTTAAGCCGTAGGAGATGTCTCCAGACATCGAGCATTATTGCATATTGTGGTCGAACTCGGAGAGTTCTCCTACATATTGTGGTGAGAAAAAATTTGCCAAACTATAGTTACTTTAGTCTACTACACTTGTCCGGGAATTTGTAGTCCGTTGTTGAACGGCGTTGCGGAAGTCTTGGAGAAAATAGACGCCAAGCCCGGCATCGATTATAAGGTCCTTACCATCAGCTTTGATACCCGCGACAAGCCTGCCTTGGCCGCGCAAAAGAAGAACAATTACCTCAAATCTTTCAAGCAACCGTTTCCTGCAAACGCATGGCGATTTCTGACGGGCGACAGCTTGTCAATCGCACGGATCACCGATGCAGTCGGGTTTCGGTATAAAAGGCAGGGCAACGAATTCACCCATCCCGGCTTGATCACCGTACTCGCCCCTGACGGCAAGATCGCTCGCTACCTTTACGGAATCACCTTTCTTCCCTTTGATTTGAAGATGGCCCTTTTGGAGGCGTCTCAGGGGAGAACCGGACCGACCATTAGCAAACTGCTGGCCTATTGCTTTAGCTATGATCCCGCGGGGCGAAAATACGCTTTGAATGTGGTGCATATCGGCGGCGCGGTGATTCTCTCCCTGCTCGCGCTTTTCGTCGCCTATGTCGTCTTGACCACCCATGTTCGGCACAAGACTGCGAGGTAATTCAGATGGCTATTGATTTAGCGGTGGACAAACCCATTGAAGCAAGTTTTCTCCAAGCGCGGAGCAGATTCAATGGCCTCCTCGGCTGGATTTTTTCTACCGATCACAAGCGGATTGGAATACTCTACTTCGTCTCCATCACCAGCTTCTTTTTAGTCGGGGTGATTTTGGGCTTTTTGATGCGGATCGAGCAGCTCTCCATCGGGCCGACCATCATGCAGCCGCAAGCCTACAATACCCTATTTACGCTGCACGGCGTGATTATGATCTTTCTGTTCATCATCCCCGGCATTCCCGCTATCTTGGGCAATTTCTTTTTGCCTCTGCAAATCGGCGCAGAGGACGTGGCCTTCCCGCGCTTAAACTTGCTTTCCTGGTGGCTCTATGCCACAGGCGCTGTGTTAGCGCTCATTTCCCTGTTTGCCGGTCCGGGTTTTCCTGATACGGGTTGGACTTTTTACGTTCCTTACAGCGTCCGCACCGGAACCAATGTATCTCTGGCGGTTTTTGCCGTCTTTATTTTGGGGTTCTCTTCCATCCTGACCGGATTGAATTTCATCACCACCATTCATCGCCTTCGCACTCCCAAGATGGCCTGGTTTCAAATGCCGCTCTTTCAATGGGCCTTATATGCAACGGCTTGGATTCAGGTGCTGGTGACACCGATCGTCGGCATAACGTTGCTGCTGGTCATTTTTGAGCGGGTTTTCGGCATCGGCGTTTTCGATCCCGCTAAAGGCGGCGATCCCATCTTATTTCAGCATCTTTTTTGGATCTACTCGCACCCGGCCGTGTACATCATGATTCTTCCCGCCATGGGCGTCATCAGCGAAGTCATACCGTGCTTTGCCCGCAGGACCATCTTTGGCTACAAATTTATCGCCTATTCCAGCTTGGCCATCGCCTCGGTCGGCTCGCTGGTCTGGGGCCATCACATGTTTGTCAGCGGTCAAAGCTACTCTGCCGATGTGATTTTCTCCCTGCTGACTTTTCTCGTCGCCATTCCAAGCGCCATTAAGGTTTTCAATTGGGTGTCTACCTTATACAAGGGTTCCATCGACGTGGCGCCACCCATGCTTTACGCCTTGTCATTTGTATTCCTTTTTTCCATAGGCGGATTGACGGGATTAATGCAGGGCGCTCTGGCGGTCAATATTCACATTCATGACACGTATTTCATTGTCGGCCATTTTCATTATGTGATGTTCGGCGGCACCGGTTTCGGCTTTTTTGCGGGACTACATTATTGGTGGCCAAAGATGTTTGGGAGAATGTACAACCAAAGAGTCGCCAAGGTTGCTTGGCTGCTGATGTTTGTCGGCTTTAACGTTTTCTACTTTACCTTCCTGATTCTTGGCTGGGACGGTATGCCACGCCGATATTACGATCATCTCCCGGTGTTCCATACCAAGCATGTCATCGCTACTGTGGGCTCTTGGCTTCTTGTCGCCGGCGTTTTCCTCATGTTCTGGAATTTAATTCGTTCTCTTTCCAAAGGCGAAAAGGCAAGTCGAAATCCTTGGGGTGCTGCGACCTTGGAATGGCAAACTTCTTCGCCGCCGCCGGTGCACAATTTTGACCGCGAGCCGCACCTTCAAAACGATCCGTATGATCAACAGGAGGCGCGATCGTATGGAAGATAGCATCAGCCTGCCGGTGGGCAAAAAGCACAGCGATGTGATCGGGGCAAAATTGGGGATGTGGCTCTTCCTCTTTACCGAGCTCTTTCTGTTTGGCGGAGCATTCTTGCTGTATGCAACGTATCGTTCTTCCTACGCGGAGGACTTTCACAACGCCGCTTTGGAGATGAACGTCCTGTTGGGAGCCATCAATACGATCATACTTCTCAGCAGCAGCTTGACGGTCGCTCTATCCATCGCCACTTTGCAGCGAGGCAATAAAAAAGCCTCTCTCATTTTGTTGAGTATCACACTTCTGCTCGGTCTTGGCTTTTTGGTGAACAAGTATTTCGAGTGGGGCCATCACATTCGCTTGGGTGTGTATCCGAATTCGCCGCACCTGGCAAGCTACAACAAAGGCGAAATGCTGTATTATGGATTGTACTACACCATGACCGGTTTGCACGGCCTGCACGTGATCATCGGCTTGGCAGTTTTGGCGGTCGTCTTTTACTTTATCATCAAACGGCCGACGACCAAAATCTCCCTCAATCCAGCGGAGGTGGAGAAATTGCGCGGCTCCCGATTGTCTTTTTCCTCTGCCGAAGGAGCCAATAGATGGCAGGCGGTCGAGATTGATGATTCGGTGGATCAACTGGATATCGTGCTGGTGCACCGGCAATCCAAAGAGAGCATCAGTCCTGCTAATATTCTCAAACTGGAAAACGCCGGTTTGTATTGGCATCTGGTGGATATCATTTGGATTTTCCTTTTCCCGTTGTTCTATCTTATTACTTAAGGAATTCGTAATGGAACATGGCGACGCGCAACATGATGTAATCGGCTATGGAACTTATGTGTTAGTCTGGCTTGGGCTGCTGGTTTTTACCGGATTGACCGTCGCTTTGGCCGGCTTTCATTGGGGAAAACTGAGCGTTTTTTCCGTCATTTTGATTGCGGCTGCCAAATCGTCTTTGGTGCTGTATTTTTTCATGCACCTCAAGTATGAAAAACCCCTGTTCAGAACTCTGGTGCTCGTGGCAATTTTGACGCTAACAGTATTCATAGCATTGACCTTCGTGGACGTTTCTTACAGGTAGAGGAGAGACCATGTTCTCTGGGGCATCAACCATCGCCGGAAAAATTGACGCTGTCTTTCTATTCATTCTGATTATTTGCATCGCCCTGTTGGTCCTGATCACGTTTTTGATGATCTTTTTCGTCATCAAATACAGCCGAAAAAGAAATCAGAAGCCGGAAAACATTCATGGCAATACTTGGCTGGAAGTTACCTGGACAGTCATTCCGACCATATTGGTCTTGGGAATGTTTTATTGGGGCTGGATCGTGTACAGCTACAGCCGCGACGTTCCCGAAAACGCCATGGTAGTGAAGGTGACGGGGCGGATGTGGTCATGGCTGTTCGAGTATGCCAACGGCGTACAAACCGATTCACTCTACGTCCCGGTGGACAAGCCGGTCAAGCTCGAGCTGCATTCTCAGGATGTCATCCACAGTTTTTTTGTGCCGGCCTTTCGCATCAAAGAAGATCTCGTTCCAGGTCTGAATAATTATCAGTGGTTCCAAGCGACCGAGGTGGGCAAGTATGACGTGCTTTGCGCGGAGTACTGTGGATTGCAGCATTCGTACATGTTGACTTCGGTCAACGTCATGAGCGAGGCGGATTTCCAAAAATGGATGCAGCAGCAGGTCGCCAAGGTTCAGGAGGGTAAAACGAGCTCGCCGGTTGATTCAGGGCAAGGCGGCGCACTGCCAGCCGTTGCCTCTTTGGAAGCCAAGGGGAAAAGGTTGTTGAGCATCAAAGGTTGCGTCGCCTGTCATTCCCAAGACGGCTCGGAGTCGGTTGGGCCGTCTTTCAGAGGAATATTTGGTGCAAAGATTACGGTAATAACCGGGGGCAAGGAGCGGGAGATTGTGGCGGACGAGGAGTATTTGCGCAAATCCATGACGAATCCAAGCGCTGATTTGAGCAAAGGTTTTCAGAACCTAATGCCGCCGCAGCAGGATCAAATCACCGAGGCGGAAATGGACGCCATCATCGCCTACCTAAAGCAGTTGAAATAAAGTAGCCGGACGGAAATGAAGCAGTCCTTAAAGACCTTATTGGAGCTGAGCAAATTCAAGATTTCGGCATTCTCGACTTTGTCTACGACCATCGGTTACGTCCTTGCTTCGGGTCGGTTGAGTTTGGAAATGCTCATTCCCACCACGGGAATTCTCTTTCTGGCCTGTGGCTCAGCGACTCTCAATCAGTACCAGGAAAGAGGCTTCGATGCGGCGATGCTGCGAACGCAAAAGCGACCCATTCCATCTGGCAAGGTCAAGCCAGGAACGGCGCTACTTGTATCCCTCTCGTTGATTTTCATTGGCGGTGCGGTTCTTTTCTTTGGCACGAACCTGCTTGCCTTTTCGCTGGGCTTGCTCGCCGTTTTCTGGTACAACGGTGTCTACACTTTTCTCAAGACCAAGACAGCCTTTGCGGTCGTCCCCGGCGCCTTGATCGGCTCTATTCCACCGGCAGTCGGCTGGGTCGCCGGCGGCGGCAGCATCGCCGACCCCCAGTTGTGGATACTGGCCTTTTTCTTTTTCATCTGGCAGGTGCCGCATTTCTGGCTGCTGCTGTTGCTTTTTGGCGAAGATTATCAGCGGGCCGGCTTGCCGACGCTCACCTCGGTGTTCAGCCGACCGCAGCTCCGGCGCATCACTTTTGTTTGGATTGCAGGGACCGCGATGGCGTGTTTGCTAATTCCGCTCTTCGGCCTGGTGCGGTTTTCTTTAGTGAACTTTGGTCTGGTTGCTTTGGCTCTGTGGCTGATTTGGAATTCCGCCAAAACGCTCATCGCGCGAGCCGGCAAATCCTCTTTCGGTTTCGCTTTTAAGGAAATCAACATCTACGCTCTCGCCGTATTGCTGTTGATATCAATGCACAGGCTGCTGCGATAATTTCGAAATAAGTTTAGGCTGAAAAGCGTTCGACGAGCAAAAAAACCGGTGCGTTTGGTGACTCGGTCGTTCGGATTTTTGGTTCTTTTACCTTTGACTTGGTTTGCCCTTAGCAAATGAAACTCGAGAGGTCAGTCGTATCAAATAGCTACAAGGTGGTTCTCACCAAGGTCACGCATTACCAAGACTGCTCAATGGGAAATGCCGAGGGTATTATTGACGGACGCGAGTTTGTGGCGTCATGGTACAACAAGGACCAAGTCGGCGGCATCCTGTATGACACGTGGCTGGACACTACGGCAGCCCAGAACAAGGCGATTTCGAGTGCGATTTTTGTGAACTGCTGCGATGGAGATCCCTGTGTGACTGTCCGAGAAAGCCGGCGGAAAAAAGAGCGGCAAGTCGGCCAAAGGGATAAGCGCGCGACTTGACTCGATTATTAAGGAGGGTGGGAAGGCGCCCACTACATGCTGTCAGCGTCAACCGTTTCGTCAAAGGGTCAATGCCCGAAACACCAAAATTGGAGATTCCATGCAATTCCTTGAGAAGTTCGTTTTATCGCCTTCTCCTGATCATCTTTTGCTGTTGAAAATCCTGAGCGTTTTGCTCTTTCTCATACATATCCCCTACGTGAGCGTCCTTTTTGGCAGCACACTCCTCTCCGTCGTTTTTCAAGCTCTTGACAAGAGGGAGAAGAATTCACTTTTTCTACGCTTCGCAAGGGATTTGAGAAACCTCGGAATCGTGAACATAAATTCGACGGTGCTTTTGGGCTTTCTGCCCCTGCTAACTTTATTGTTCGTCTTTGCGCAAATCTACCAACGCACCAACTTTGCCATCGCAAATTATCTGCTCGTCGTGTTGGCTTTGGCGACCGCCGGTTTTGCCATCCTACATTTTTACCGCTCACGGTTTTCGCAACATGACAATGGTCTACCTCTACACGTTGGCGTCGCCGGCCTGGGTTTGGCTTTTTTGTTGACTGCCTATTTCGTCTTGATCAGCAGCACCACCCTGATTCTGGAGCCGGAAGAATGGCCGTTTATGCAAGCGCCATTCCCGGCGTTTTTTTCCGCGAATGTCATTCCACGGTTTCTGCTTTTCCTGACCGTCGTTTCTTGTATGACAGGGCTGGCCATCCTCATGTACCTGACCGGCCCTTCAGAAGGCAAGAATTCGCAGGATTCGGAGTATCGGCGATTCACCCGGCAATTCGGCAGCGGACTCGGCCTCGTGTCGATTCTTTTGCAGCCCATCTTCATTTTTTGGAATTTGTACACTCTCCCGGACTTGGCCGTCTCGGGCGGGCTGTTTTTCTTGTGGGCAGTGGTACTGATCTTGCTTCTGTTCACCGCCTTGTCACTCGGAACCAGTTTGAGTATTTCTGAAAGCGAATCAAAGATTCGTCCTGCGGTGATCTTTTTTCTCGCCTTTTCGTTCATGGCCGTTGGCGATCAAATGGCCGGCAGCACGGCAAACTATGAACACGAACAGTCCGTGAGCGGCCCGGCCTTGGAAGCACTGAGCAAGCTTGCTGCGGAGAGGGAGGAGCGAATAGCCGCTGCCGGCAAAATCGACGCTGCGCCCATTTTTGACAAAATTTGCGCTGCCTGCCACCGCTTCGACCAAAAAGTGGTTGGCCCATCATTGAATTCTGTGCTGCCCAAGTACGCCGGCAAGCCGGATGCCCTCAAGGCCTATCTCCTCAGCCCGACGAAACAGAATCCGGACTTTCCACCCATGCCGAATCCCGGTTTAAACAACGCTCAGGCGACTGCCATGGCCCAATACCTGCTTCAGAAAACTCAGTGAGAGTCTATTCCCGATGAACCTGTTGCATCTTACACCTTTCGCGATGAGGAGATAGCGGTGCAAGACCGAATTTTGCGCTTGGTATTCAATGCATATTTTGGATTGTTCATTCTTCTTGTAGCGGCTCTGGGTCTTTACTGGCATCATTTCAAAAAGACGACCGAGCAGCCCATCGCTTTTCCCCATGACATCCATGTGACGAAGGTCGGCTTGGACTGTACTTTCTGCCATGAAAACACGGATCGCTCCATCCGCGCCGGCGTGCCGGCCATGGAAAAGTGCATGTCCTGCCACGAGGCCGCTGCGACGGAACGGCCGGAAGTGCAGAAACTGACCAAATACTGGAACGACAAACAGCCGATTCCCTGGGTCAAAGTGCATCACTTGCCGGAGCACGTGTACTTTTCCCACAAGCGGCACATCAAAGCCGGCTTGGATTGCTCCAAATGTCACGGCGAGGTGAAGGTCATGCGCACCATGCGCCAGGTAAGTTCCTTGCGAATGGGCTGGTGTGTCTCCTGTCACCAAGAAAACAATGCTCCACTTGATTGCTATACATGCCATAAATAGCTGCTGTCGCGGAGATATTGAATGAACCGAAGAGATTTTATCAAATTGCTGGGAGTGACCTCCGGCAGTTCTCTTGTTGCTTCGTGTGACTTACAGAAAAAGACAGAAAAGCTGATTCCTTATCTGGTGCCTCCCGAAGAAGACATCATTCCGGGACAAGCGATTTATTACCAAACCACCTGCGCAGAATGCCCGGCGCACTGCGGGGTCACGGCCAAGGTGCACGATAAAATCCATGAGAATGAGCACCGGCTGTACCCGACCAAGCTCGAAGGGATTGCCGGTCATCCCATCAACGATGGGACTCTGTGCGTGCGCGGGCAGGCTTCCCTCACCCGGCTGTATCATCTCTCGCGGCTCAAGTCGCCCATGCAGCGGGATGGCGAGGGCAATTTCAAAGCCATAAGCTGGGAAACGGCTTTGGGGGGCATCCGCGACGGATTGGCTCAGGCCAGGGCGCAAGGCAAAAGCAGCGTTTATCTCTCCGGACGCACCACGGGGACGCTTTCCGACTTGGTTGACGAATTCTGCCAAAAGTTGGACGTGGAGAGATTGCCGGAATACGAAGCCATCAGCCATGCGGCCATACGCGAAGCCAACCGGCTGTTATTCGACCGACCGGACATACCCAGCTATCACATCGAAGAGGCGGATTTCTTGCTGACGGTAGGTGCGGACGTGCTGGAAACATTTGTCAGCCCGGTCTCTCACTCTGTGCAGTTCAGCCGCGCCAGAAAGCGGGGGAAATTTCACTGGATTCATGTGGAGCCGCACGTTTCCATGACCGGTTTGGCAGCAGACGAGCGGATCGTCGTCCGGCCGGGAAGCGAGCCTTACCTCTTGGCCTATCTGTTTCGACGCGTTCTTGGTAAAACCACGGCGAAGAAGGACCTGCCGGGAAAATGGGTGGCGGTCTTGCCTGATCCGAGTGAAGAAGCAGCAGCCCAAAAAACCGGACTGACCGCAGACCAGATCGAGAGCATTGTCGTTCGCTTGGTGCGGGCCGAGAATCCATTGTTGATCGTTGGCGGGGTAGCGACCGGTCGTACTTCCGGGCTGACCGCCGCACTATTGGCCGCGTTGATCCAATGGACTCTCGGCATGACGGACTCTGTGGTGGATTTCTCCCAGAGTCAAGGCTATTCTCGGGTCGGCAATGTGGCGGACATGGAGCGTTTTGGCGAACGATTGGCGCAAGGAAATATGGGTGTGACTTTTATTGCCAATACCGACCCGGTCAAGACCCTGCCGGCGGCGCTGGATTTTGCCAGGAATCTTCGCCAAGCGAGTTTGCGCATCGGCATTGCCGACATGATCACGGAGACCATGAAGGAATGCGACATCATTCTGCCGCTTTCGCATTATTTGGAGTCTTGGGGCGATGCGGAGCCAATTCGCGGTTTGCGTACCTTGATTCAGCCGGCGCTCAAGCCGCTCTACGACACCGCCTCGGAAGGAGACATTCTCCTGCGCCTTCTGCAAAAAGGATCGAGCAATCCAAATACTCAGACCTATCAAGAATATCTTTTGCAGGGCTGGAAACGGCATTTCAGCGAGCGTCAGTTTGAAGAGTTCTTGAAGAAAGGTTTTATTTCGCGCCCGGTGGCTGAAGAAAAGATCGCGCTTAAAGAAGATCGGGCCGAGGCGATTGCTCGGACGATTAAATTGCCGGGCGATGTTCGGTTGCCAGCGCTACAAATCACTCCGTCGGTGCGATCTTTCGATGGGCGTAGTCGGGCTTTGTCGCTGCTGCAGGAAATTCCCGATCCCCTGTCGACGATTTCTTACGGCGAGTGGGTGTCGGTTTCTCCGGAGATGGCAGCGAAGCATCAATTGCAGGATTTGGATGAAATCGAAATTTCCGCTCAAGACTGGTCGGTGAAGCTTCCGGTGCGGGTACAAATGGGTCTGCGGGGAAAAGTGTGCGTGGTTCAGCGAGATTTGTTGGCCAAGTTGCCGGGCGGAATGGATACCGCCTCAGGTGAACATATCAGTCTCATCCCGGCAATCACCATCTCGAAGACAGGGCAGCGAATTGACGTGCCGATCCTTTCCGGGGCGCCGAATCCGGGTGGGTTGCATCGAAAGCATGAGCATGAGCAGGAGCGGGAGCAGGAGCAGGAGCAGGAGAAGACGGCGCAGATGTACAAGGAGCATACTCATAAGGATTATCGGTGGGCGATGGCCATCGATTTGAACGTCTGCACCGGGTGTTCCGCTTGTGTCGCGGCTTGCTATGTCGAAAACAACGTTCCCATTGTCGGGCCGCAGCTCCATCTCAAGGGGCGAGAGATGTCATGGATTTCTATCCATCCCGAGCTGCACGAGGATGATCAGATCGCCTTTGTGCCGATGTTGTGCCAGCATTGTGACCATGCGCCTTGCGAGGCAGTTTGCCCGACATTTGCCGCTTACCACACTCCGGAAGGGCTGAACGCGCAAATCTACAATCGCTGCGTCGGCACACGGTACTGCGCCAATAACTGTCCGTACAAGGTTCGGCGCTTTAACTGGTTCGATCACAATCCGCAGCCGGAGCCGGTGCGGTTCATCAACAACCCGGATGTGTCGTTGCGCGGGCGTGGCGTGATGGAAAAATGCACCTTTTGTGTGCAGCGCATCCGCGCGGCAAAGGATCACGCCAAGGATGAAGGACGATTGGTGCAGGACGGCGAAGTGATTCCCGCCTGTGCACAATCGTGCCCGACGCAGGCCATTGTTTTCGGCAACATTCTCGATCCGGAAAGCGAAGTAGCCAAGCTCTCACGCCGGCAGGGTGCCTATCGTGTACTGGAAGAATTGAATACCGAGCCGGCGGTCAGCTATATCAAAAAGCAGCGGGAAGCATGATGCCGGAGTTTTGCATCGGTTTTTTCATCCAAGCCTGCAAATAGATTCTCAGGCTAAAGAACGCAAGCCGCCCGAAGGCGGCTGCCGGTCATTAGGTGAGCAGTCACCTGAGCGTGACTTTCAGCCTTGAGCCGGCGATTTTAATCGCTGCCGCTTTCTTGTTTCAACTGTCACGTTAGAATGGTTCATTTATGCTGCAAGAATCACTGACCTACCAAGATGTTGATGCCATCGCCCTGCGGACATTGGAGCCGCCGCGGCGCATCTACTATTTTATTCTGTTGCTATTGGCAACGGGCGTTGCGATCGGCGCTTCCTGCTGGCTCTATCAAATACTGGTGGGAATGGGCGTCGCTGGCATCAACAATCCCGTCGGCTGGGGCGTGTACATCGTTAACTTTGTTTTCTGGGTGGGTATCGCACACTCCGGGACACTGATTTCTGCCATCCTATATCTGTTCCGGGCGCGCTGGCGAACTTCCATTTATCGCAGCGCCGAAGCCATGACCGTCTTTGCCGTTATGACCGCTGGCTTTTATCCGCTCATTCACTTGGGCCGCGTTTGGAAATTCTATTGGGTATTTCCGTATCCCAACGAGCGTTTCCTCTGGCCCAATTTTCGCTCGCCGTTGGTCTGGGATGTGCTGGCCATCTCCACCTATCTGACCGTCAGCGCATTGTTCTTTTTCCTGGGGTTGGTGCCGGACATCGCCACCCTTCGCGATGCGGTCAAAGGCTGGCGAAAGAAACTTTATTCTGTTCTTTCCTTGGGCTGGCAGTTTACCCACAAGAGCTGGTGGCATTATGGAAGCGCTTATTTGTTTTTTGCTGCTCTGGCGACACCCTTGGTTATCTCGGTGCACCGTGTGGTATCCTGGGACTTTGCCATGGCGATTATCCCGGGCTGGCACAGTACCATTTTTGCGCCCTATTTCGTCGCCGGCGCCATTCATTCCGGCCTAGCGATGGTGATTACCCTGCTCGTGCCCATGCGAAAAATTCTCAGACTGGAAAAGCTCATTACCATTCATAATCTTGAATCGCTGGCAAAGGTGATTCTGCTAACCGGCCTCATTGTCGGCTATGCCTATGCCACCGAGGCTTTTATCGCTTGGTACAGTGGTAATCATTATGAACAAGAAATCTTTCGTTGGCGGGCGGTGGGCCATTACGCCATTGAATACTGGATTATGGTTGTTTTCAATTCGATTGTGCCGCTGCTATTCTTTTTCAAAAAAGTGCGCACCAACGTCATCTGGCTTTTTATCCTCGGTATTTTGATCAATGTGGGTATGTGGTTCGAGCGCTTTGTCATCATCATCTCCTCACTGGCGCACGATTTTCTGCCCTATTCCTGGGGATTGTACAAGCCGACCCTCATTGAGCTGGGCATCTCGTTAGGCTCCTTTTCCTGGTTCTTTCTATTGTTTTTGGTTTTTGTAAAAATGCTGCCGTCGGTCGCCATTGCCGAGATCAAGGAAATCTTGCCCGTTCCAATGAAAAAAGGAGGGGAGGCTTGATGAGAAAGGTCGCGCTGGTCGGCGTCTATGCACATGCGGATGCTTTGCTCGAGGCAATCCACAAGCTAAAAGAAAAGAAACCGGAGAAGATGGTGGCCTATACTCCTTTTCCGTTTCATCCGATTTGGGAAGCCATGGAGGTCAAGTCGAGTCCGGTACGCTATTTCACTTTGGCCGGTGCATTGATTGGGCTGTTCGGCGGCTTTGCTTTGGCGATCTGGTCGTCGCTTAAATGGAATCTGATCACTGGCGGCAAACCCATCGTTTCGATTCCGCCCTTTGTCGTCATTGGTTTCGAGCTGACCATTCTGATCGGGACGTTGGCCACCCTCTTCGGCTTGATTGTGACCGTCAATTGGCAGAGCTACAAAGTCACACAGACGTACGATGCGCGCTTTTCCCAGGATAAATTCGGCGTGGCTATTCAAGTGCCCGACGAGGAAAGGTCTTGCTACGAAGAAATCTTGCTCAGCACCGGAGCGGAGGAGATCCATGTTCGATAACCAACGAATGCTTACGGACGCGATGGCGCACCAAACAAAAGGACTCTCCGGCCGATGGCGTGGAGTTCTATGGCTACTGACCGTCATTGGAATCGTTGCGTTTTTCCTTGGCGTGAATGGCCCGGTTCCCTTGCGGGCCTGGCAAACTTACCTGGTGAACATGGTCTTCTTTACCGGCATGGCGCAGGGTATGGTGATCTTTGCCGCCACCTTGCAAATGACCAAAGCCCAATGGGGCAGACCGGTGAAGCGTCTTGCAGAATTGGCAGCTTATTTCCTGCCGCTTTCACTGGTCTTTTTGTTGATACTCTACTTCGGTCGGACGATTGTTTTTCCCTGGATCCAGCATCCTATCCCCGAGAAGCAGGCCTGGCTGAACGATTCCTTTTTGTTTGCCAGAGATTTTCTCGGTCTGCTGGTGCTTGCGGCTCTGAGCTATGCCTTTTTGAAGAACTCCCTCAAACCCGATCTGGCGGCTATTGCAAAGAAGAATTGGGGAGAGGATCCGCCGGCCAGGCAATCGGCCCTGCAAGGCTCCGGTACGATTGCCACCATCTTGGTTTTGGCCTTTGCCGTCATCTATTCTCTCGTTGCCTTTGATCTCATCATGTCCCTTGATCCCCATTGGTACAGCACGCTGTTCGGAGCATATTATTTCATTACCAGTTTTCTGACCGGAATGGCCGGTTTGGTGGTGGTTTTGGTGGTTGCGCGCAAGCATTTCGGGCTGCATTCCTACATCGGCGCCAAGCAATTTCACGACCTCGGCAAGCTGATATTCGGCTTTACGATTGTCGCTGGAGATTTCTTCTGGTCGCAATTCCTTGTCATTTGGTTCGGCAATTTACCCGAGGAAACCCAATTCGTGATTCTGAGAATTCGTGAAATGCCTTGGGCAGTGCTCTCTTATGTGGTACTGTTTGGTGCGTTTGTAATTCCGTTTGTATTGTTGTTGAGTCGGGGAATCAAAAAGAAACCTGCAGCCATGCTGACCATCGCAACGATGCTGCTGCTTGGCATGTGGCTGGAGAAATTCCTGCTGGTCGTCCCGTCCATCTGGCATGAAGACACATTGCCCTTGGGGGTCAGCGAGGTGCTTATCACTTTGGGCTTTCTCTCCATTTTCGTTCTGACCTATGCTTTCGCCATCTCAAGGCACCCCATTTTGCCGGTGGGCGATCCGCTCCTGCAAGAAGACTTGAAGAGTCAGCATTCATAGAGGACCCCGAGCGCCAGGGAGTGCCGTAGACCTTGCTCGGGTCGGGCGCCTTCCGATTGCAGTCGGTGGTGAGTTGAGAACAAGACTTGGACGCTTTTGGGGCCGCTTGCTTGAAAAAAACAGTTGCCATCCTCGACATACGCAAAGAAATTCCCTGAATGACGTTCCGGCTCAATGCTTGACTCATGGCTGGGGCGGACCAAGCGTTCCAGAGCATCCAAAGTTGTCTCCATCCGGATGTCGAAAGAATTGCTGAACGATATGCCCATCTTTCCCTGGGCATTGGTTGCTCGCGGGGTAGGTAATTCTCAACGACTCCATAAGGATCAAGCTGTGGCAGAATCTATTCAATCCGTGCATTTGCACGACCTCGTGTTGGCGCATGCCCGAAAGGACTTTGTTGCCTTTCGACATTCCATGACCGTGGGAGAGGTATTAGCTGCCATACGCCAACAAGGTGCGACCGACGCCATCATCTACTATTACGTGGTCGACGAAAAAGAGCGATTGATCGGCGTTTTGCCGATCCGCCGTCTGCTGAGTGCGGAACCCGGCGTTCAACTCAGGGAGATCATGATTGGTCGGGTTATCGCCATTCCCCAGAATAGCTCGGTATTGGATGCGTGCGAAGCGTTTGTCCTGCACAAGCTCTTGGCATTTCCTATTATCGACGACCATCGCCGCATCCTCGGCGTGGTGGACGTCGGCTTGTTTACGGAAGAAATTTTTGACCTGACTGAACGGGAAAAGTCGGAACAGCTTTTCGAAACCCTCGGCTTTCGAATTTCTCAAGTCAAAGATGCGACCCCAGTGAGGGCCTTCCGGTTTCGCTTCCCGTGGTTATTGACGACGGTCGGCAGCGGGATTTTGTGCGCATTGTTAACGAGCGCTTTCGAGGTCACGTTAGCGCAGGGACTGATTCTGGTCTTTTTTCTGGCGCTCATTCTGGGACTTGGGGAGAGCGTCAGTATTCAATCCATGTCGTTGGCTGTGCAATCCCTGCAAGCACTTCGGCCTACGCTGCGTTGGTATCTCGCGGCCCTGAAGCGAGAGCTGACCGCCGCACTGATGTTGGGTGCCGGATGTGGCGTGCTGGTGGTGATGATCATCTGGATTTGGCGAGGGATGAGTGTCGAGGCAGTTGTCATCGCTTTGGGGATCATGTTCTCGCTCATCTCGGCCTGCGTTTATGGTCTCAGTGTTCCGGCCCTCTTGCATGCTTTCAAACTGGATCCCAAAGTAGCCGCCGGTCCGATCACGCTTGCTTGCACAGACCTGAGCACGCTGTTTCTGTACTTTAGCCTGGCAGGTTTTTTGCTTTAGCCGCAACCAGCTAAGAACTGGGCATTTCCTATCACAATTTGGCTGCTTTAGTTACATTAATGAAGTTTCATGGCGTTCCTTCTATAAACCACGACGCAGGTGTCAGATGAATCCGATTTTCTCATGGATGTTTTCCGAAAGATTGCGCCGATCATTGGCGCGGCGCTGTCGCAATTGCAATCATGAACAAATCGTGCCAAAGGATAAAGCAAATGAAACGGTGCCCTGCAAGCACTGTGGAGAGCCTATTCCACCACGAACATCATAATCAATTATCGGCTTTTTGGGGGATAGTTTTCTCGTGACGAATCACTTGGTGTCCTGCCGGTGGTGTCATTCCGGCGGATGCAGGAAGCTCCTTTCCAATGCGCGGCAGAGGGAGACCCTACATTCGCAGGGGTGATAAGAGCCTGTGATCTGATAAGAGCCTGTGATCGGTTACGTTTTCTCATCTGTCAATGTCCAGCCCGGCTGGCATTCCCACATCTCTTGGTCAGTGTAGAGGACCGAAACGGGAATGGATTCCTTACCCGAAAAATTAGCTACCGTTTTACAGAAATTCTTACGAAATTTAGTCGGCAGGGCGACAGTCGCCGGCAGGGCGATGTTTGACGCTGCCCGTGTAGGTACCCGACTTTTCTTTGGCGGGCTTTGCCGGACGGGCAGTGGATAGTGGGTAGGTACGATTAGGATTAGGATTAGGATTAGGATTAGGATTACGATTAAGATTATGATTAAGATTAGGACTACGAGTAGGGGTAGAATCAGGAGTGAGGTTGGGATTGCGGTTAGGAGGAGGTCTTGCAGGGAAAGCGCTGGTCAATGGAAAGGGAGGTGATACCTTGCGGTTGCAAAAGATAAGCTTGGTTTTGGCAGCAATTGCCATCATACTGATCGGTATTTGGCTGATGGTTCGACAAGTGGCCAGTTTTGGTGGAGATCTCCCCGTCTTGGCCCAGGTGCCCAGTTTTGAATTCATCGAGCGAAGCGGCAGGCCGTTCGGCTTGGAAGACATGAAAGGCGCCATTAGCGTAGTTGATTTCATTTTCACAAGTTGTCCAGGAGCTTGCCCGGTAATGAGCTCGCACATGGCCAAGTTGTATGGGTTTTATCGGGGCAATCAGAGAGTACGATTTATGTCCGTTTCCGTTGATCCCGAGAATGATACCTTGGAAGTTCTCGAGCAGTACGCGAAGGAACACGGTGTAAACGACGAGCGATGGCTGTTCTTGCGTGCTCCCATCGAGCGGGTCATTGAGCTTTCTGTCGACGGTTTCAAGCTGGCGGCGGACAACCTGCCCTCCGGACATTCCACCAAGCTTGTTTTGGTGGATTCTTTGGGAAGAATTCGGGGCTATTATGAGGGATTGAGCGACGAATGCGAGGAGGAGATTAAGAGAGACATAAAGAGCCTGATTGCAAACAACTAAGTGTAGAAACACCAATCTGCGGTCGGACGTGCATCATTAGCCGAAATATTATGTAGTAGGGTTAAAGGGAACGAATTTGCGCTTGGATCTCACTGGCCAAAGCCTGAAGGCCCGCATGCGAACAAATTTATAAAGCATTTTTTGAGGAGCTCGTGATGAAAATCCAATCACCGCTGTTTGTAGCCTGCATCTTGTGGCTGGCGGCAAATTGCGCACTGCTGGCGCAATCGGAGGGCAAGCAAGGATTGAACGCCTACGTCTCGCCTGACTCTGGGAAGGAAAGCATTTACGTAACGGCTCTAAAGATCGATTTCAAGTTTGCCGGCTACGGCACCTACATTCCCGCTGAATATCCCACCTTGACGGAGCTACCCTTAGAGACTGGCGAACGTATTAACTTTGAAAAGATCGCGGAGGCTACTTTCAAAGCAGTAAGGGTGCAGTGGAAACAGTTTGTCGATGTTTCTGAGCGGCATCAGTATGATAGTGTCGATGAGCAGGGATATCGTCATTGGAGCGACGTGGAGGTAGTCGCTACGGTGAAGGACTGGGATGGAGAGACCGTCCGTTCACGCCTCGCACGACCGGAGGTCTCGGACGTGTACCTGAGCGGTAAGACCCGCAGAGGCGATTTCCGTCTGCAGATCGATCAGGAGAACAACAAAACAGTTCACGTGGTTTTTGAGCCGCTGTTTTCCATGGTTTGTGCAAAGGACCCCAGACACGTCTTTCCAAATGCGTCATGGACCTTTTGCCCGATTTGCGGCGGCAAGCTTAAGAAAACGATGCATTAGGTCGTCGGCAACCACACTCCCGGTTTTTGCGCCCAATGCGCGACCTCTGATCCAGAGCATTGTTTTTCGCCGGGTGTATTCACCGCATTAATTACCTTGTCTTGGTCAGAGGCTTGGGCCGAAGACGACCCTTCACGCGGCGCTTGCGTGGAGGGGAGTAGCGGCAACGAGATTGCTCTTGCAAGCAACGACAAATTCGCGCGTCAGGCGCCGAGTTTTCGCTTGACTTTCGTAAGCAGATTTGGGATATTCTCACTACCGGACACTTTGCAAAAACCACCGAGCTACACGGAGCGTCACGGATTTTGTAGGATCCTTTATCGCAATGGACGACCAGACGTTTTTAGTGGCCACAAACTTACGCGGTTCTGAGCGGCCGTCTAAAATTCCATATCCGAACCATCCTCTAAATTGGCCAATATGGTTCTGTCGCCTTTGGAGAATTGCACGATCAACCTCAATCAACATCAAGAATCCGTGTAATTCCGTGATGATCCGTGCTTGGTTTAAAAGTGTCCGGTAGCAAGGGGATATTTGTTCGATGACCGCCATGTAAAGAGGAATCGCCAATGGGCCAACCCAAATTGTCGGCAAAAGTCTGTTTGATTTCGGCTCTTTGTTACCAAGACCAGTGCGATGCGGCAAAGGCTCTGGAGTACCTGGTCGCCGCGTTTGGCCCCATTCAGCAAATGAGCTCGGTTTTCGACTTTACCCACACCACCTACTATGAGAAGGAAATGGGCAGCGCCCTGAAAAAGTTTTTCTGTTGTTTTGAGAATTTGATCGATCCAATGGAATTGGTGGAGGTGAAACTGAAAACCAATGCGATCGAGGAGCTTCTCAACAAAGAAGGCAAGAGATTAGTGAATATCGATCCGGGTTATCTGGAAGCGCCTAAACTGGTTTTGGCGACGACCAAGAATTTTAGCCACCGGATTTATCTGGGCAAGGGCATCTACGGCGATGTGCAGTTGTTTTGGCGTCAGGGCCGATTTCAATCCAATCCATGGACCTATCCGGACTATATGGAGTCAACAAGCGTGGCTTTTTTTACCGAAGTGAGAAAAGGATATTTGCAAAGAGGAGCTCAGTAATTGGCGGTGACCTATCATGAAGCCGGCGTGGACTTGGCGGCTGCAGATGAATCTGCCCAAACCATTGCCCGTTTGGCGAAAACGACATTCAATGAAAACGTGCTCAAAGACGTGGGGCTCTTTGCCGGCTTTTACCGGCTTGATTTGTCCAAGTATTCTCACCCGATTCTGGTATCCAGCATCGACGGCGTCGGCACCAAGCTGAAAGTCGCCTTCATGATGAATGTTCACGATACTGTCGGGATGGACTTGGTCAACCATTGCGTCAATGACATCATGACGACAGGCGCCGACCCGCTGTTTTTCCTCGATTACATCGGCACGCAAACGCTTCAACCGAGTATTGCGGCGCTCATTGTGAGCGGCATGGCCAAGGCTTGTAGAGAAAACCGATGTGCGCTCATCGGCGGGGAAACTGCCGAGATGCCTGGCTTTTACGCGGCTGGAGAATACGACCTGGCCGGAGCCATCGTGGGGGTGGTGGACAAGGAGAGAATAATCGACGGCAGCCGCATTCGAGCCGGCGATATGCTGATCGGCCTCCCGTCCAGCGGTCTGCATACCAACGGTTACTCCCTGGCTCGTAAGGTTCTTTTTGAGATGAACGACGTCGGCGTCCACGATTATGACGCCGCATTAGGATGTAATTGGGGGGAAGCGCTGTTAAAAGTTCATAGAAGCTATTATGCTCCAATTAGCTTGGTGAAAAATTCGCCGGGCCTTGTCGGCATCAGCCATATCACGGGAGGCGGAATAGAGGGGAATACCAAGCGCCTTCTCGCAAAAGGCTTGGGATTGCATATTGAATGGGATAACTGGGAGGCGCCGGCCATTTTTCGGCTGATTCAGAAATATGGCGGCATTTCCGACGAAGAAATGCGCAAGGTGTTTAATTTGGGCATCGGACTCATTTTGGTAGCACGGCCTAGTACCTGCGATGAAATGATCGACAAATTGCGTGCAAGTGGAGAGACGCCTAGGGTGGTCGGCTCGGTAATCGAGGCAAGATAACAAAGGAGAAATCGTATCAGTAACTCCGGCGCAAAAATTGCAGTTCTGGGAGCAGGTAGTTGGGGAATTGCCTTGGCTAACCACTGCGACCGACTGGGGCATGAAACTGTTCTGTGGGAATTCGATCCGCAAATGGCCGCCGAGTTAGCGGCCGAACGAGAACGCAAATCTGTTTTGCCGGGTATCCGAATCAGTTCTTCCGTACAAATCACCAGCGATTTGCAGCAAGCGGTCGGCCATGCAAGTCTCATGCTCTTGGCTGTTCCTTCCCATCATGTCCGTGACGTACTAAGGAAAATGACCCGCACCCGGATTCCAAGTGATGCGATATTGGTGAGTTGTACCAAAGGCATCGAGAATACCACGCTGATGCGGATTTCGGAAATCGTCCGAGACGAGATGCCGGCGTTTGACTTTGACCGTTTTGCCGTGCTCTCCGGCCCCAGTCACGCCGAGGAAGTGAGCCGGCAGATTCCCACGGCCGTTGTGGTGGCAGCCCAAAGCGAGCCGGTGGCCATCTCCGTGCAAAGCGCGTTGAATTCTCCGACCTTTCGCCTTTATCGAAGTCCGGATGTTGTCGGCGTCGAGTTGGGCGGTTCCTTGAAAAATGTCATCGCCATTGCCGCCGGTATATGCGACGGTGCAGGATTTGGGGACAATACCAAAGCAGCCCTGCAGCCGCGCGGTCTGGCAGAAATTGCCCGGTTAGGGCGTAAGCTGAACGCCGATCCCATGACCTTTGGCGGCCTCTCAGGCATGGGCGATTTGATCGTCACCTGCATGAGCCGGCATAGCCGAAATCGTTATGTGGGTGAACAGATCGGCAAGGGGCGCCGGTTGGAAGATATTCTGCAGGAAATGACCATGGTGGCCGAAGGCGTGCGGACTTGCAAGTCAGCCGTCGCTTTGGCGCAGAAGTATAATGTGGACATGCCGATCTGTTCGGAAGTCTACCAAGTCCTGTTTGAGGGTAAAGCCCCAATTGAAGCTTTGAACGATCTGATGAATCGGGACGTGAAGCCGGAAGTTTGGCATTGAGTGCTCTAATGCGTAGAAAAGAGCCAGGCTTCGAGCCATTGGATTTCAATTTTCTTAGCGTGGGATGGCATTCGTGCTTGATGCCAAACCTGATCAGACAAATATTCATCACCTCCTTTTCGGTTTTGGCCTTTTCTGACGGGAAAGATCACATTTCACCAAACATGTGGAGGTTGGTTGTATGATACCTAAAGAATATACTTGGCTATTGATGAACCCGGAAATTGAAACCCAATATGCGGGAGAATACATAGCTATCATTGGCGAATCCATAGTCGCGCATGGCAAAGATCTGCAAAAGGTCTTAGAAGAGTTAGAAAAACATGATGCAGAGGCTTTCATACATAAAGTTCCATCTTCAGATAAGGAACTGGTTGTATGATTGAATTTCAGTTTGAGAAGATATATTCAAAAAGACTTGGCCAAATCTTAAAGCCCATTGTTCCCGTTACGATTATTGGAACAAAACGTGGAATAAATGTTTTCATGCTTCTTGATTCTGGGGCTGATCTCTCTCTGATTCCCTATTCCGCAGGGCAAGCGATAGGATTAGAATTGGATATCAAGGCTCGTGGTGAGGTTCAAGGGATTGGAGAAGGAAGCATACCTTACATATTGAGTCAAGTCCGAATCAAAATAGGAGATGTGGAGACGCCGGCCCGAATCGGCTGGGTTTTGATCGAGGATGTTCCGCTGATTCTAGGCCGACTGGACGTATTTCGTAGCTTTGTTGTAGAATTCAGGGAATTTGAAAATAGGATCTTACTGAAACATCGAAATGAGTTAGTAACGGAAGCTTAAGTAAACAGATGATTCAGTTTCGAGGCGATTGTCGTTTCCCCTTGCTGAATGCCCTTGGCCGGTGCATTATCCGTTATCAAAACTAAAGTTGGTAATAGCGTAACGCAACGAGAATATGATCTACTCCACATTATGCAAACAAGAATTTGGCCATAGCTGTGCGAAGGCGATTTCCTAAATGAACGTTTGTGACTCTCCAATTAGCAGCCGTATTGGATCAGATAAGGAAAGTATCTATCCTGTGACGGGAGGGAAAAATGTTTAAAAAGATTTTGCTGGCCGTTGATGGCTCGGTCTATACGGATGCCGTTCTTTCTTATGGCATCACGCTGGCAAAGGCGTTTCAGAGCCGACTGCATGTTATAACTGTGGCGGACATTCGGGTGTTCGAGTGGGTGAGCGCTGTCGGCGCCGATGGGTTTGTTCCCATCGTGCCTTCGGGCATCTATCAAGACGAGTCTCGAAAGGTGTTGGATGAGAAATGCGATAAGGTGCTGGAGAAATGTGCAAGCATCCTCAGCCTGGAGAAGCTGGATTTTCAGACCGAAAAGATTCTCGGCTCGCCGATGGATTCCATCTGCAACCGGGCGCAAGTTGCCGATTTGATTGTCATGGGCAAGCGCGGCGAGTTTGCCCGCTGGGATGCCCGCTCGTTAGGAGCGACGGTGGAAGCGGTCAGCCGCAAAGTTCGAAAGCCGGTTTTGGTGGCTGAAAAGAACTTTTCCCCCATTAAGAAAATCCTGGTCGCCTACGATGGCAGCAGGCATGCCAACCAAGCCCTGCTGTTTGTAGGCCATCTGGCCGAAGCCTTTCAATCCCAAATCACCATCCTCAGTGTAGCCGACGACAAAGAGGCCGGCGCCCGCTGTTGTCAGGAGGCAAAAGACTATTTGCAGAGCTACGATATTCAATTGGCTCTGGACACCATACCGGGACATGCGGAAAAGGAAATTATCGACTATGCGGCCAAAGCGGGAGTCGATCTCATTGCCATGGGCGCCTTCGGCCACTCGCGGCTTAGGGAAGCTCTGCTCGGAAGCACAACCGAGCACATTTTGCGATTTGCGCAAAACTCCATCCTCTTAGCTCATTAGACAATTAACCAAACCAGACTGCTGCAAAGAAAGGCTCATCAGGCATGCCGACTAAGACCTATATTTCTTCCATATCGCAATACCTCGGTCAGGAGGTGACCGTTTCCGGATGGCTTTACAACAAGACACATAAAGGGCGACTGCAATTTCTGATGCTCAGAGATGGAACCGGCATTATTCAAGCGATCCTGTTCAAGAGCGACGCCAATAGCGAAATATTTGAAAAATGTTTGGGACTGCCGCAAGAGAGCTCTTTGATGGTAACAGGGGTGGTCACCGAGGATAAAAGAGCCAAAGGCGGCTTTGAATTGCAAGTCTCTGACATCAAGATCGTCCACGTTGCCGAAGAGTATCCCATCACGCCCAAGGAACATGGCATTGACTTTTTGATGGACCACCGGCATCTTTGGCTGCGTTCGGTGAAACAACATGCGGTGCTAAGAATCCGCCATGAAGTGATCAAAGCCTGCCGGAATTATTTTGACGGCCTCGGCTTCACCTTGATCGATGCACCCATTTTTACCCCTGCTGCCTGTGAAGGTACAACCACACTTTTCGAGACCGATTATTTTGACCAAAAGGCTTACCTGACCCAAAGCGGCCAGCTTTATATGGAAGCCGGCGCCATGGCTTTTGGCAAAGTGTACTGTTTTGGTCCTACCTTTCGGGCGGAAAAGTCCAAGACCCGCCGGCACTTGACCGAGTTCTGGATGATCGAGCCGGAGGTGGCCTATTGCGACTTGCAGCAGGATATGGATTTGGCCGAAGGCCTCATTGAGTTCATTGTCCAGCAGGTGTTGAAGAATAGGCGGGAAGACCTCGGCAAATTGGAACGAAACGTGGTGCCGCTGGAAAACATCAAGAGGCCGTTTCCGCGAATCACTTATGATCAGGCCGCGGAGATTTTGAAAAGCGCCAATGTCGAGTTCGAGTTCGGCAATGACTTTGGCGGCACCGATGAAACCGTGATCTCCGCAGCCTTTGATCGCCCGGTGATGGTCACTCACTACCCGGCCAATGTCAAGGCCTTCTACATGAAAACTGATCCGGACCGGCCGGATCGCGCCTTGTGCGTGGATGTGCTGGCCCCGGAAGGTTACGGCGAAATCATTGGTGGCGGTCAAAGGGAAGACGACTTGAATGTGCTCTTGGACAAAATTAGGAGCCACCATCTGCCCGAAGATGCCTTTAAGTGGTATCTGGACTTGAGAAGATACGGCAGCGTGCCGCACGCCGGTTTTGGCATGGGCATCGAGCGCACCGTGGCTTGGATTTGCGGCTTGGCGCACATTCGTGAAACGATACCGTTTCCTAGAACCATGTCACGATTGTACCCGTAGAATATGCAAGTTTGTGCTTTAATTAGGGTCCTTGGGGAAGTTCAAGGTGTAGGCTTTCGCTATTTTGCTTTGATGGAGGCAAGACGCTTGGGCTTGAAGGGCTATGTGCGCAATCTGCGGGACGGCTCGGTCGAAAGTGAAGCTGAAGGCGCCAAAACAGAAATCGAGCGGTATCTGGACGCCTTGGAGCGTGGGCCGGCTTTTTCACGAGTTGAAGAGGTGCAGGTGGAATGGAAGCCGTTCGAGGGCAAACATCAAGACTTTCGCATAACGTACTGAAAGGAGCAGCATGGCAGAACTCAAGGAAAAGATTCGCAACGTCGCGGATTTCCCCAAAAAGGGGATCGGCTTCAAAGATATTACTACCCTTGTTGGCGATGGGCCGAGTTTGCGCGAGGCCATCGCGCAAATGGACGCACTATTCGGCGAGGAGAAAGTTGACGTGGTGATCGGCATCGAGTCCCGCGGCTTTATCTTTGCCGCCATCCTCGCGCATAAATGGGGAGTGGGAATGGTGCCGGTACGAAAGCCCGGCAAGCTGCCATATAAAACCATCCGCGAGTCCTATGATTTGGAGTACGGCCAAGACGCCTTGGAAATGCACGTCGATGCGCTCAAACCGGAACAAAATGTTCTGATTGTCGATGACCTGTTAGCGACCGGCGGTACGGTGCAGGCAACGGCAAGATTGGTCGAACGCCAAGGCGCGCACGTCATAGGCTGCTGTTTTTTGGTGGAACTGGATTTTCTCTGCGGCCGGCGCAAGCTGGAGAAATACCGCGTCGAGTCTTTGGTGCATTATGCGGAGGAATAGCGAAGAAAACAAGGTTATTGCAAAAGCCTTGTTGCACTCGAAACCGACCGGGAGGGAGCGGCCGGTGGAGCAAGGTATAGTACCAAAGGATCAATGGGATATGACTTGCTTTTTAGGTAATTTTGTTATACTTTTATGGGCGTGGGCGGAGTCGGCCCACCAAGAAGGTCGTAGCGCCACAGGAAACGTGGTCAGAATTTTGTGGGAAATATAAGCAACAAGACAAAACCGGATGTCGATTTCGCCGACAAAACCAAAATAGTCCAAGATGGATTTCACGGCTGCCGGGGCCTTTTATCGGCTATTTTGTGCTTTACCCAAGAAAGACCAATTGGCGGTGGCCCGGTATATTCTTCAGGAAAAGGAAATAAAGCGACTGCTTGCCCCAATCGAAAGCCCGAACCAACCGACTCGCAAGAGCTTTGCAGAAACTAAGGAACACATGCCGGTCTTTACCTCGATTGATGATTTGCGTGATGACCTGCTATCATGAAGTATCGAATTCGGAGGACGTCTCAATTTAAGAGAGATGCAAAGCGGGCTACCAAACGCGGCAAAGATATTGAGCGGTTGCTTTTAATCGTGCAGGAGCTTGCGGAAGGGCGTCGGCTGTCCTCCCAATATCAACGTCATCCACTGCATGGACAAAACAAGCGAAAGCGTGATTGTCACATTGAGCCGGATTGAATTATGATATATGCGTTTGAGGAGGAAGAGTTGATTCTGCATCGAACCGGTTTTCATGGTGACTTGTTTGGATGAACAAATTCGGTGTCCGGAAATAATGCACAAGAGCGATCAAGACGCTCCACGAACTTTTCCAAGTAAAGGCGGCTGATGAGAGGAGCGACATAATTTAACGTACGGTTTTCTTCACCGCATGCCTTTTGTGCCTTAGCTGCAGAAATCTGCTCCTATCGTTCAGGCAATTCATAGATGTCCACTAACCCTGCCGGAGGTTGGATGTTTCGTGTGTTTGTGATCAATCCAGGTTCCACGTCGACGAAAGTTGCTCTTTATGAGGATGAACGTGAATTTTTTGTCGAAAACCTATCCCACTCCACCAACGATCTCGCCCAATTTTCCAATATTTCCAGCCAATATCCGTTTCGTTTTCAAGCCATTTCAGCCATCCTGGAGCGCCGGGAAATAGCCAGAGAGAGTATCGCCGCCTTTGTAGGCAGAGGCGGGCTGCTGCGCCCCATCCCCAGCGGCACCTATTTGGTGGATGAAGTAATGCTCAGAGATTTGCAGTCGGCACCGTTAGGCGAGCATGCCTCGAACCTGGGCGGCATCTTAGCCAATGCCTTTGCGTCCGCCGTCGGCAAGCCTGCTTTCATTGTCGATCCGGTAGTGGTTGATGAATTGGATCCCATCGCCCGTTTTTCCGGCCATCCGGAATTGCCGCGAGTGAGCATTTTCCACGCCTTGAATCACAAGGCGGTGGCCCGCAAGGCTGCGGCCAAGCTTGGCAAATCCTATGCGGAAGTCAATTTCATCGTCGCTCATTTGGGCGGCGGTATTTCTATCGCTTCCCATAAGAAGGGGAAAGTGGTGGACGTAAACAATGCCCTTGACGGAGAGGGTCCCTTTTCGCCGGAACGAACCGGCACACTGCCGGTCGGCGCCCTGGTGCGATTGTGCTTTTCGGGGAAATACTCAAAAGAGGAAATACAAAGAATGATAAAAGGCCGGGGTGGCATGGTCGCCTATCTGGGCATGAACGACATGCGCGAGGTAACCAAGCTCGTTCAATCCGGAAACCATCACGCCCAGATGGTTTACCAAGCCATGGCGTATCAGGTGGCCAAGGAAATCGCCGCTCATGGCGCGGTTTTGAAGGGCAAAATAGATGCGATTGTCCTCTCCGGGGGAATCGCTCACGATCGACAATTCGTTGCTTGGATCGAGGAGCGCTGTTCCTTCTTGGCGCCGGTGCTGGTTTTTCCCGGCGAAGAAGAAATGCAGGCATTGGCATGGGGAGCTTTGCGCGTTTTACGCGGAGAAGAAAAAGCGAAGGATTACGCCACCGAGAGGGAGAAGTTATGATCCGATCCTTTGATGAGCTGATTAGTGTCGTTAAAGGAAGGCCGAAGAAAACCATCGCCGTTGCTATGGCTGAAGAAGATGACGTTTTGCTTGCCATATCCCATGCCCAGCGTGAGGGCATTGCCGACGGCGTCTTGGTTGGGAACCGGGAGAAAATCATCGCCTGTGGTTTGAAGCACCGAATCGATATCAGCCATTTCGATATCGTCCATGCCGATGATGAGAATCAGTCCGTTGTGCGCGCGATCCAATTGGTGCGCGAGCATTTGGCGGACACTCTGATGAAAGGCAAGTGCGCCACTGCCACTCTTCTCAAAGGCGTGCTCGACAAGGATCATGGACTTCGCTCCGGCAATTTTTTGTCTCATTTTGCGGCGTTTGAAGTGCCGGCTTATCCCAAGCTCATTTTTATGTCGGATGCGGGCATGAACATCGCCCCGGACTTGCCGACCAAGATTGCCATTGTCGAAAACGCAGTGGCCGCGGTAAAACTGCTCGGCATTTCCCAGCCCAAGGTCGCTGTTATTGCTGCAGTGGAAAAGGTCAATTTCGATTCCATGCCCTGTACCGTCGATGCGGCCATTTTGTCCAAGATGGGAGGGAGAGGGCAAATCAAGGGCGCCATCATCGACGGCCCACTGGCGTTGGACAACGCAGTCAGCGCCAAGGCCTGTGAGGTCAAAGGCATTGACAGTCCCGTCGGCGGCGATGCGGATATTCTGATCATGCCGGATATAGAGGCGGCCAATGTTTTTTACAAGACAATGACCTACTTAGGCCAGTCCAAGACGGCCGGCATCATCATCGGCGCGAAAGTGCCCATCATCCTGACTTCTCGGGCCGATAGCGAAGAGACCAAATTTCTTTCCATCGCCTTGGGCATGATCACCAGTATGCGCGAGGCAGAATAGGCAATAGCCAAGCAGACGTCTCAATGGTTTGATCATTTCTAAGGCACGATTCCAAAACACCTCTGCAATCTTGGTATTGGCAACAGTTATTTAGTTCATCAGTCAAAGCAGGAAATGACCATGAGAAAAAGTAATGATAAAATGAGTTCATGGAAAGTCTCGCCCTTTCTGATCCTCTTCATCCCCACGATCATGCTCGCGCAGATTCAAGCCAAGAAATGGACGGATGGAGTGCCTACCTTTGTCCACACCAGAGCCGGTGTCCGGGTCGTCGTGGACACGACCGTGCACCTTGAGCCAGTCTATGCAACCAGCGATTCCGATTCGCTGAATTTCTTTCTCAACGGAATCGACTGGACGTGGCCGCAAACGAACATTCCAACCGGAGGGGAAGCTGAGGACATTGATTACCGGAACGTCTCTGGCCAGGATTTATATCTTCTCACCGACAAGTCCGATAAGAGGGTGATCGAGGTGAAGGTCACCGCCACCGGGATCGAAGAAGTTTGGTCTTCGGGCAGTATCAGTCTGCTTTTGCCTGTTGATGCTTTTAGCTTTGTGGAAAACAACCTCGATAAGATCCTCATCACGGATCAAGGCAGTCATCGGGTGATAAAAGTCAATCGTACCACCAAAGCCATTGAATGGCAATACGGATCCATTGCCGGTAGCTCCTACAATCAGCTTACCTTTCCGGCGGACGCGATGAAAGTGCCTGATAGCAGCCAATACGTCATCGCCGATTACGGCAATTCCCGCGTGATCATCGTGGACGAGGCGAGCAAGAATTTATTGTGGGAGCTCGGCGCCGACAGCCTTAAAAGTCCCGTGGATGTCGAGTATCTACCCGCCACCGGTGAAATCCTTATCACCGACTTGGGCAGAAACCGTGTTTTCAAGATACGCCGGGATACCAAAGAGGTAACCTGGCAGATCGGTGTTCAAACCGTGGACGGTCAATTAGGCGTCAATGCTCCCACGGATGCCGATGCCTTGGCCAATGGCAACGTTCTCATCGCCGATGCCGGCAACAATAGAATTATCGAAGTGGATTCTACCGGAACAATCGTCTGGCAATTCAAACAATCGCTGCAAGTCCTGAGAGACGTCGACTTGCTACCCGATAATCGGTTGTTGGCTGTCTATCTGGATTCGACCTCCAGCAAGACTTATCCTGTTCGTTTGGGGTACAAGAGCGCCTGGATCGAGTCCGATACCTACCGAGTCTCAACCGACGTGAATTTCGAACAACTCTTTTGGCAGGTCGACACGCTGGCGGGAGTCACGTCCGTGCAGCTTAAGGTGCGCACTGGCGCTGACATCAATGAGCTGCAAAGATCCCCCTGGTACGGACCAAAAGGTGACACCTCGGCTGTTTTCAAATGGAGTGGTGATTCATTGGGCTCGGTTCATAGAGGTGACCGATGGTATCAGGTGCGCGCCTATCTATTTACCAGTGACCCCAGAGAAACACCGGTGGTGAATAGCATAACCATGCGCTATTATTACTACGATTCCAGCGCCCCGCCGGGAGAGCAGCGTCCCTATTTTTATACCGGCCCCATCGGTCTGACCGACGAAACCAGTATGCCAAAGTGGAAAAAGCTCATATATCGGACGGTTTTCCCGGAAAATCCCGCACGGCGCAATGACGTTCAATTCAATATCCGCATTATGAACAAGGCGGGCACGGTTCGCCTGCATGAGTTTAATACCACCACTTTGGCAACCATGGATACGGTCAATTTGGAGACCGTCACAGAATTGCAACGCACGAAAGCAATCTTTCTGCTGGGGACGCCCATCACGACTAACTCTGCCGTGACGCCACAATTGGCCTATTGGGAAATCCAATACGATTCCGTCGGTACCACCAAATCAACGGCCATGTTTGTCAATAGCGATGGCATCGCCTCGCCCTACTATCGGGCATCGGAGCCCAATCCTCAGAAAGCCGGCAAGTTCGACAAAGCGGATATCATTTTAGACGATAACGACTCGGAGCAATTCTATGCTACGGTTTTCGTTCTACTCAAAGCGCGCAAAAGTGGAGATCGTTTGCGAACGGATCTGACGTTGCAAACGCCATTATACTTCCGCTCCCTGGAGCCGATTCCAATCTACATGACCTCCACTGTCGATACCACCAACAAGACTTTGGAGGTGCTTGACCGTGACACTCTGATCGTCAGTTATCAAGATGTGAACGATCCTACCGATGTGTCGGCGGATAGCATATTGGTGCTGAGAGCCACCGAAGGCGAATTGGCCATTGAAAATAGCCGGGGTGTCAAGATCACCAGAGTGGATTTCGGTGATTTGCTTTTTGTCCGTATCAAGAATGAGCAAGACCGCAACATCGATTTGGTCAAACGTGATTCCGTGACCGTCACCCTTCGCAACAGCGCTCCCTTGGACGAGGAAGTGCTCACGCTCTACGAGGTCGCCAATCAAAGTGGGGCATTCGACACCGGAGAATTTCGCAACCTGACAGGCATCCGGGTGGAGCAGAACAATAACGGCATCCAAAATGACGGCAAAATTCAATCCTTGCCAGGGCAATTCATCACCGCAAGCTATGTGGATGACTTTGACCTCAATCAGGCAGTGCCGGTGCCGGATTCGGGCGGCAATGTCTTCATCAGTCTTGGCGGTGCGCCCTACGTGGTAGAAGTAGCACCGAATCCATTCTACGAAAGGAAATATGACACCTTCCGCTTGCGGGTGGCTTCGGCGACCGGCTCTTTGGCGGTGAGCAAGATTGAAGTGTTCAACATCGCCGGGGAAAAGGTGCGCGAAATCCCCGGCGAGTCACTTGATTTTAGTACCGGCTTGCCCGTGCCGAACAAGGTCTATGGCTTAGTCGAAAACTGGTGGGATTTGCGCAACGACAATGGCAATCAAGTGGCCAGCGGGACCTATTGGGTCAAAGTCCATGCCGACTTGACCAGCGAAGAAACGGGAGACTTGGAGCGGGTGGTGTTCATTAGAAAGTTCGCTTTGATCCGCTGATCTCTTGAGCAGAGAGTCCAAGTTACCAAGCATTCCTTGAATTTTTGGCAACGTAAGTTGGAGCAAAAATGAAAATGCAGATAAAGTCAATTGCAAAGAACAAGCGCAGGTCGAGGTTCTCGCTCACCGCTCGTTTGCTGTTGTTGCTATCTTGTGCGATTTCGTTTCCGCTGTTCTCGTCGGCTCAGGACAACACCGGCATTGGCTATCATGGAGCGGCGTTCTTGCGCGTCAATCCGGCGGCCCGGCAGGTGGCCATGGGGGATGCCAATACGGCGTTGGCAGACGACATCAATTCCATGCGCTACAACGTGGGCGGTTTGGGCAATTTGCGCAAAATCATGCTGGCGGCCAATTATCATAAATGGATCGAGGACACGCAGCAAGGCTCCATTGCCTTGGCGTTGCCCAGTAAATGGGGTGTCTTTGGCTTTGATTTTTCCTATTTCAATGAAGGCAAGATAACCGAATTGGACGTGGCCTTTCAGCCGACCGGTGGATCTTCTTACAGCAACGACTTTATGCTGACTTTTGGCTATGGCGTCTATGTAAAGATACTTAACAACGACTTTGGCTTTGGCGGCAGTCTAAAGCTGCTGCGGCAGAATCTGGTCGGCTTGCAAAGCACGGACTATGCGATAGATTTGGGATCCCAATTGCGCCTGAAGAATCTGTCTTTCGGCGCAACCATTCAAAACTTTGGGTTGACCAGGCCAAAGTTCGATGGTCAGGCCGCTACTCTGCCGGAAACATATCGTCTAGGCGCGGCCGCCAGATTGCCGATAGGCGAAGCGCTCAAGCTGAATTTAGCCGGCGACGCAGCCTGGACTACCCATGAAAAGCTGCGCTACTATGCCGGCAGCGAGATCATATTGAGCGATTTGATTATCGTAAGGGGTGGCTATAAGATTCACAAGGTTGAGCCGTCCAGATGGAGCATGGGACTGGGTCTTAATATCCCCATGGAATGGCTCGCAGGCTCGCAAACACGACTCGACTATGCCTACTCTCCGTTAGATGATTTCGAGACCACGGCGCACCGTTTTTCCATGCTGTTCACCTTTGGCGTCACCCAGCCGGTTTATGCGCTGAATGTACCTGATCGCAGCGGCTTGGATGAAATGAGTGAGCGGTTGAAACGGGAATTGGAGGCGGCGGAAAAGGCCCGGTTGGCCGCCCAGCAAGCAGAGGAAAGAACCCGGCAGATGGAAGAAGAAATTGCCCGCCGCTTGGAGCACATCAAAAAGATTGCTGCAGAAAGTCAGGGCAAGATCGAGGTCGAGCCCAAGACACGCGAGAAAATCCTGGTGAGCATGCGCATCAATTTTGACTTTGACAAGGCCAACATCCGCACGGACGAATATCCGACCATGCATCGAGTCGCCGAGATTCTGAACACCTACCCGGAGGCCCAAGTTCACATTTCCGGCCATACGGATTGGATTGGCCCGGATGAGTACAACATCGGTTTGTCGCAGCGGCGCATCGACAGCGTGATGGTCTTTTTGATCCGCAAAGATAACGTTCCCGCGGACAAGTTCTATATGCCGGTGGGATACGGCGAGATGCGCCCCATTGCGACCAACGAGACCGATGAAGGACGATTTCGCAATCGCCGCGTAGAGTTTTTGCTTTACACCTTGGACTCGGTGCCGGAGATGCCCGATGGCACCGCGGTCAAATCCGTCGAGGTAGTGGACACGAGCACTGTCCGGGTTGTGTGCAACGGTAAAGTCAAATTCACCACCAAGACGCTCGATGATCCGTATCGTTTGCTGATCGACATGCCGAACGTCTTTTTGCTTGACGGCACGACGGCTTTTGAGCTGAATCGTGGACCCTTCGTCCGGGCCAGAGTTGGCTATCATCCGGATGGCAAGTTCACTCGAACTGTGTTAGACCTTACCGGTCCGGTCGATTTGGATGTGCAGGCGGTGGATAATTATGTGGTGGTCAAAGTTAAGTGACATTCAATGGCGGCTTTCTTGAAGGTGGCCCCCAACGGGTATGGAATTATTTGTCCTGTCAAGGCCATCGGTCGGAGGCGCTTGAAATCTCGAGCTGATGTTGTAATTTCGGGTCGTCGCTCGGCATGGCCAAAGATGAGGAGGAAGAAACCGTGAAGTGCATTCTTAGGTTCCTAATAGGTATCGTGACCGTTTTGCTCCCGCTTGCAACTGCTTTGGCACAGACCAAAAGAGGAGACTTGGAGTTTTCCCTCGCTGCATCTTTTACAGCCTCGAAAGCCGAAAATACCAATGAGTATTGGACCGCGCTTAACGTTCCCGTTCGATTGGGCTTTCTGGTAACGAATGCTATTGAGATCGAACCAGAATTGCTCCTTAGCAAATTCAAGGAGGTCGATGCCGGATATGTTCTTTCGTGCAATCTGGCATACAACTTTGGCCAAATGAATTCTGCGAGCCAGACCATACAATTTCTTTTTGCCGGTCTTGGATTTTCCAATACCATTCAGGCACTGCCAAATATCGCGTTCTATGGCCGTGTTAGTGACAATTGGACAGTGCTCAATTTGGGAGGTGGACTCAAGATGTTTATGCCAAAGCCCGTCGCCCTTCGCCTGGAATATCGGTTTCAAAATTATTTTGGGGATGATAGCGTCACCAATCATTATTTGTTGCTTGGCGTTTCCGTATTTCTTTAGCCGTCGCACTGATTTTTTGGTTATCAGCCTGGACTCAGATTAGTCGTACTCATAATCTTAGTCCTACTCTTACGTCGCACTGGGTATTCAGCTCTCGGCGTGGACTAAGATGTGAGTGCTTGGCGCGAACGAAAGACGCAACGTCCTTCGGGAATGAGATTGCGTTAATGCCATGGTCCTGCTAATGTCCCTGAATGTTGAGAGGAGTGACCATGAACTGGAACGAGTTGCATAACCGTCAACTTGAGAATGTTTGACAATTGACGGAGTAATAAGGATTATTTAGGTCAGGAGAACATATTATGACCAATCTAACGCGAATAACATTTGATTCAAAGGTTATGGGTGGAAAGCCTTGCATTCGCGGCTTGCGTGTTACGGTAGGTACGATCGTCGGATTAGTTGCTGCTGGCCATTCCACGACCGAAATTCTGTCTGCTTACCCTTATTTGGAAAAAGAAGACATACAGGAAGCACTTGCCTATGCGGCCTGGCGTGCTGAGGAGATCGAATTGCCGCTGGTCACGGCATGAAGCTGTTAATTGACATGAATCTTACTCCGGACTGGGTGGGAGTTTTCGAACAAGAAGGATGGCATGCACTTCACTGGTCAACAGTGGGCGATCCGCGAGCGGCAGATGAGGTCATCATGGACTGGGCGCGTGCAGAGGGATACGTTGTGTTAACGCATGATCTCGATTTTGGAGCAATTTTGGCAACCACACAAGCCCTTGGACCGAGTGTCGTGCAGGTTCGCACACAAGATGTAATGCCACGAAGTTTTGGACATCGGTTGGTACAAGTATTAGAACAGTACAAGTCAGACATCGAAAAAGGGGCGTTGGTCATCCTCGATGAAGCCAAGTCTAGGGTGCGCATTCTGCCGTTTCCATAGGTTTCGTAACGCAGTGCTACTTCTGGGATAAAATCGATGGACTACCAATAAGCGTTGCGCTAAGAGGAAAGCTTTTGAGCAATGCTGAAAAATAATTGAGAAGAGAGACCATGAGCTGGAAAGAGCTGCTTGCCCGTGAAGTTGAGAACGCCTACCAAGTGACCGACGGATTACTGGCGCTGGTTGACGATGACATGCTCGATTGGAAACCCGCCGCCGGCAGCAATTGGATGACGACCGGGCAACTGCTTATGCATCTTGCCAATGCCTGTGGTATCAGTCTTCGGGCTTTCGTGACCGGCGACTGGGGCCTACGTGATGGGGTGGATATATCCAAGCTACCGCCAGAAGAAATGCTGCCGCCCGCAGAAAAGTTGCCAACAATCGGTAGCGTCGCTGAGGCAAAAAAACTCTTTGCAGAAGACAAACAAGTTGCCCTCGATATTTTGGCAAAATGCAGCGAGGAAAGGTTGGCAAAAGAACCTGCACCGGCTCCGTGGGACTCGTCTGAGATGATTCTTGGCCATCGATTGCTGCAGATGGTCGAACACCTCAAGCAGCATAAAGGTCAGCTTTTTTATTACCTCAAGCTGCAAGGAAAACCGGTCAATACGAGCCACCTCTGGGGAGCATAGATGGTCCGAAAAGTGCATTTTCATCGCATCATTTAATAAGCGAAGTCATGAATAGTTAGTACGGTAGAACCATTCCCTACAAGCTTGTCTATTGACTTCTTTTTGAAAGCGGAGGCGTTGACTCCAATCCACCTCCGCCTTTTTATTTGTTTGGTACTTTATGCCTCGCGTTCCCACGTCATCCAAATTGTGCACTTGCATTTGAGATTAATTCTTTTTATTATCTCCCGACCAAAAAACAACCTCGAACGATTCAAGGATTTGCTATGAGAATAATACCTGGTTTACTTTTCAGTATGATCGCCTTGGTAAGTGTTGCGGGCTTGTCTGTGGCGCAAACGGCAAAGCATGAAAATAGCACTCTGGCCATATTTCATTCCAACGATCTCATCGGCTATTTAACTCCCTGCGGCTGAAAGAGCGCACGCTACGGCGGGTTGGCTCGGAGAGCCACCTTTCTCAAACAGCAAGAAAACAAGTCCGATTTTACCTTGATCGTTGACGCGGGCGGCTTTAGCAAGGGAATCGGTGATATCAGCAAGCTGCAGACAGAGTACCTGGTGAAAGGAATGACCTTGCTTGGCTATTCTGCCATCAATCTGGCGGTGCGTGATTTTAACAGCGGCGGCAAGTTTGTCGCATACTTGCAAGAGACCTATCACCCCGAGTTCGTATCGACCAATGTCTTCTATAAAGATTCGGAGAAGCGCTTTGGCAAGCCCTATGTCTTGAAAGAGCTCGAAGCGAAGCAGAAAAGCAAAAAGATCGCCTTCAGAAGGCTCAAGGTAGGGATCATCGGATTATGTGATGAGCGGGCCGCACTCTTTTCCAATCGTCTTGAAGAATCCGCACTGGAAAGCAAGGCCCCGCTACAAGTCGCCAAGGACTGGGTGCCCGAGGTGCGAAAGAAGGTCGATCTATTGGTCTTGCTCTTTAGCGGCAGGGTCGACAACTTGCAGGCCATCATTGACCAGGTTCCAGGCATTGACGTTGCGATTTTAGGAGGGGAAAGCTACATTTCCAATCAAATCCGCGGGCGACAGAAAACGGTCATTGTTACCACCCCGAGCATGGGCAAATACGCAGGGGTCTTAACTCTGGAGCTTGACACCAGCAAAAAGATTGTCAGCTCGAAAAAGGATCAATTTCCCTTGGATGAGCATATACCTGATGATCCCCGGTTTGCTGAACTGGCCAAAGAGTATGACCGGGCGGTCAGTAAGGGTGCGGCTCAGGTTGGTGCAAGCAAAAGCGCTGCTCACTGATCCTCCTCGCTCCGGGTACATCTTTGCTTGTCATCCCATCCGTTTGCGGAGATGACTACCACAGCGAAGATTTCAAGTCAAAATCGTTAGGGCCAAAATCATTCGTAGATTTTGCGCTGCAAGAAGTCAAGCGTAGCCATCATAGTCTAAAGCTGTGTCAGAACACCAATGTTTGCATTCATGATTGATTTAGTCGCTTTTCCAAACGCTTACCAATCATTTTGACTTTACTCATTTCAGTAGTTTGGCAAAATTTTCAATTCAAGCCGTAGGAGGCGTCTCCAGACGCCGATCAGGAATATATATTGTGGTCGAACTGGGAGAGTTCTCCTACATATTGTGTTAAGAAAGAATTTGCCAAACTATAGCTCATTTTGACTTTTGGGTTGCGGCATCGCCGTGTTATGGGATGAAATGAGGGCCTTTGGCCGCCTTCCGACGTTTTTTGAAGCAATTGGTATGATGCATTCCCCACTCATTGTCCAGCAAAGCAGCAAACAGGCCATCCAAACAGACTTGGTAGGGGCAAAAGCCGCTCGACTGGCGGTTCTCTCTCAGGCAGGTTTTAATGTACCCGACTTTTTCGTCATCACCACCCATGCGTGCGAGGAGTTTTTTCGTCCGCGCTATCATGGAAATGATCAAGTGCATCTCAGCCAATCCGGGCGCGCCTTGGTGTCCAAGAACTTGGATGCCCTCCTGAGCGCCAATGGCCATTCGCCCTTTTCGGTGGCAGCCCGCTCTTCCGCCCCTTTTGAAGACCAAGCCCGTTTTTCCTTAGCCGGACAGTTCGATACCATACTGAATATCCAAAGCATCGATGCCCTCTGGTCGGCAGCCGGCCAGTGCTGGAAGTCTTTAGAAAAGCCGAATGTTCAGGCCTACTTTCGACAGTTTGGCTTTGCGCCCAACCGGCGTAGAATGGCTGTTTTGGTGCAACGAATGGTCGATGCGGAAATGGCCGGGGTGATCTTTACCCAACATCCGGTGACCAATGATAACAGCTCGCTGCTGATTGAGATTGTCGAGGGCTACGGCGACGCCCTCGTTTCGGGGCAAATTGAGCCCATGCGGCTGTTAGTCGAGAGGAAGAGCATAAAGATTGCTTGTTTGCCCTTTGCCGGGAAAAAGGATATCAAAGCTGATTTGCTGACTGTGCATCAGGGAATTCTGCGGAAGCTGATCGACGCGGCTTTACAAATCGAACAGATATTTGGTTGTCCGCAAGACATCGAGTGGGCCATCGAAGAGGGGAGAATCTGGATACTGCAAGCGCGGCCCATCACGCATCCGGTTAGCCGGGCGAGAAATTACCTCGACGCTCAGGGTCTCTTGTGGACCGACTATTTTTTTGTCGAGCGCTTTGCCAAGCCGCTTTCGCCCTTGGGGTGGTCGTTGTTGCAGAATTGGGTGGAGAAGAACGCCTTTCGCGAGCCGTTGTGGTATTTGGGTAACGATGCCCTGTTGAGACAAAAGCATCTCACCCGTTCCGTGGGCGGATTTCCCTTTACCAATCTCGCGGTCTTCCAAAGGTTGTATGCGCTGGTTCCGCTCGATTTCATCTCCGAGGACAAGAAGATTTCCCTGCTTTTGCAGGTGCAGCGCCAAAGCTGGTGGCGGGAGATGCTGGTTTCGCTGCCGTATCTGCTCAGCCGTATGCTTCCAAAGGATCTGAATTGGCTACCTGGTTTGCATTTGCGTTTTTGGCGCAAGTTCACTCGCGAACTGGAAACGGTATTGCCGGCCCTGCTAAAAGAAATTCGTCCGGCTTTGACGCCCGCGAATCTGTTGGTTTTGCTCAATAGGATGGAAAGCCTGAGCGGCCGGCTGCTGGCGTTGCATCGTTGGAGTATTACCTTCGCAGACGTGTTCTTTGTTTTGTTGTCAAAGCTCATCAAGCACTGGCTTCCTCAGGCGCCGGAAACACTGATCGCTGATTTGCTGACTGGACTGGAAGGCAACAACACAGTCGAAACCAATCTGGCCTTGGCCGAATTGGCCGAAAAGACGGCGACCGACCCGAAGCATACTCCACAACGGCTACAAACCTTTTTGACAAGGTATGGGCATCGCTCGGAGAGTTTGGACATAGCAGAGCCGTGTTGGCGAGAGGTCCCGGATACAGTCATGCGCTTGGCGGCCCATATTTTCGAGAAGAAAAAGTGCGAGCAAGTTAAGGCAGATTATTGGAACAGCGTGCAAAAGCGCCAGGTCAGTGAAGATTTTTGCTATGAGCAGTTGCAGCGCGCGGGCTTTATGCTAGGGTATTTTCGTCGCCGCATATTTAGTAGGATTCTTTGGTACGCGCAAGAGTTCACCTTGCTGCGAGAGAATCAACGAAATGAATGGCACAAGATTCTGTTTGTGACTCGTCAGGCGGTTTTGCGCCTGGGCGAATTGCTGGCAAATCGGGGGAGAATTCCGCAGGCCAACGACGTGTTCCTTCTGACTCGTGAAGAGCTGTTGGCACAAGATGGCATGCTCACGGGCGAGGCTTTGCCCTACGAGCAAATCCTGACACGACGAAAAGAATGGGAGCAATTGCTCAAGTCCGAACAACGGGCACCTCACGAATCATCGACTCCTCTGCAGAGGAAAGGCGGGCCCGGCAGTCGCGGCCGACTTGAGGGCTTGGGTGTCAGCAAGGGACTTGCTCGCGGCCGGGCGCGTTTAGCCTTCAATTTGCAGGAGGCCAGCCAAGCAAAAGCGGGAGAAATTTTGGTGGCGCATTCCGCCGATCCGGCTTGGACGCCGATGTTTGGGCTTTTATCCGGACTGGTGCTGGAAGTAGGAGGAGTGCTCTCCCACGCCTCCATTGTGGCGCGCGAATTCGGCCTGCCGGCGGTCACCAGCGTCGCCAAAGCAACTCGGTTCATACAGAATGGCGATTTGATTCAACTGGACGGAGAAAAGGGTACCGTGGAAATTCTGCAGTAAGAGGTGGAGTACGACTAACCCTGTGAGGTTTTCGAGACCCCACAGGTTTGATCTGTCAACGGTGCGAGCCATGACCATAGACCAAATCATCGACCAGCTTAAACGCGACGCGGATTTTGCCCGATGCATCACCGCCTGGCAAATCATTCCGCCCCAGGAGGCAATATATGCCCCTTTTCCGCCGCAGTTGGACAAAAGCCTGGTGGAAGCCCTCATTCAGCATGGCATTAGCCAGCTTTACACGCATCAGGCTGAGGCCATCGAATCCATTTTGACCGGGCATAACACGACCATCGTTACCCCGACCGCTTCCGGCAAAACACTCTGCTACAATGTTCCGGTGCTGCAAAAAATCTGCGAAACTCAAGAGGCGCGCGCTCTCTATCTTTTTCCCACCAAGGCTTTGGCTCAGGATCAATTGAACGAGCTGCATCAAATCGTCAGTCTGCTCAGTAACAAGATTTCTTTTGACATCAAGAGCTATACCTTCGATGGCGACACGCCGCAGTCGGCGCGCAAGGCCGTTCGCACCTCGGGGCATATTGTCGTCACCAATCCGGACATGCTGCACACGGGCATTCTGCCGCATCATACCCTGTGGGTGAAGCTGTTCGAAAATCTGCGCTACATCGTCATCGACGAGATTCATCACTATCGCGGTGTATTCGGCAGCCACTTGGCCAACGTCATTCGTCGCCTCAAGCGGGTATGCAGATTCTACGGCAGTCAGCCGGTCTTCATTTGCTGTTCCGCCACCATTGCCAATCCAGAAGAATTGGCCAAATATCTCACCGGCGAGCCGGTGCACCTCATCGACTCTAACGGCGCTCCGCGAGGAGAAAAGCATTTTGTTCTTTATAATCCTCCGGTCGTCAACCGCGAGTTGGGCATTCGTCGCTCCTACATCAAAGAGACGCAGCGCCTGACAGCCAAGTTTGTCAGCCAGATGCAGCAGACCATCGTCTTTGCCAGAAGCCGAATGCGGGTGGAGATTCTGCTCACCTACCTCAAAGACGTGATGCAGAAATTCAAAAAGTCGCCCGATCTCATACGCGGCTATCGCGGCGGGTATTTGCCGCTGCAGCGCCGTGAGATCGAGAAGGGGCTGCGCGAAGGACAGATCATCGGCGTGGTCAGCACCAACGCACTGGAACTGGGCATCGACATCGGACAATTGCAGGTCTGCATCATGGCCGGTTATGCCGGAACGATCGCCAGCACCTGGCAGCAGGCCGGTCGAGCCGGACGACGAACGGGCTCCTCCATGGTGATTATGGTGGCTTCATCGGCGCCGCTGGATCAATACATCATCAACAATCCCGACTACCTGTTTTCCAAATCTCCGGAGGCCGGCATCATCGATCCGGACAATCTGATCATCCTTCTCAGTCATGTAAAATGTGCCGCTTTCGAGCTACCCTTCACGGTCGGCGAACGCTATGGCGCGCTATTGGATGGCAGCGGCGGTTTGGATAGCACGCAGGAAATCTTGGAGTATTTGGAAGAAAACCACGTCGTGCACCGCTCGGAGGACAAGTGGCACTGGATGGCGGAAACGTACCCGGCCGAGGCCGTCAGTCTGCGCAGCGCGGCGGAAGAAAATGTGGTCATCATCGATCGCTCCACGCCGGAGGAGCGAGTCATCGGTGAAATCGATTTGTTCGCCGCGCCTTTGATGGTCCATGATGAAGCGATTTACATTCACGAGAGCCAGCAATACCACGTGGACCACCTGGATTGGGAGCGCCGCAAAGCCTACGTTCGTGCGGTGGAAGTGGATCACTACACGGATGCCCAGCTCAAAACCGATTTGAAGGTGTTGGAAATTTTTGAAGAGACGCCGTTGGGAAGCGCCGGCAAAGGTTATGGCGAAGTGGTGGTCACCAGCCTGGCGACCATGTACAAAAAGATCAAGTTCGACACCCACGAAAACATCGGCTGGGGGAAAATCCACTTGCCGGAGATGGAAATTCACACCACCGCCTTTTGGTTTTCCTTTGCGGAGAACGTTGCCGAGGAGCTGGGCCTTTCGCAGGAAGAAATCGGCGATGGACTGAAAGCCGTGGCCAATGTGCTGGCGAATGTCGTCCCCTTGTTTGTCATGGGCGATCCGCGCGATTTTTCCGCCCTGCCCATGATGCGCTCGCCGTTGTGGCAAAAACCTACGGTGTTCATCTGGGAGCTGTATCCCGGCGGCGTTGGCTTTAGCAAAAAGCTTTATCACGTACATGCTGAAGTAGCTAAGGCCGCCATGGATTTAATCGGCAAGTGCGGCTGCGCCAACGGATGCCCGTCCTGTGTGGGTCCGGTGATGGAAGTAGGGGAAAAGGGAAAGGTAGTGGCATTACACTTGTTGGGGAAGATGGTTTCATAGTTCAACGTAGCTGCGTTATAGATATCGGAGATGGAAAAGTGTTTGCTTAGGAGAGGAATCGAGGTGACCACAAGAAGCAAAGAGTCGATCCTAAAGAAGTGGGCTTTGACTGAAAGTGAACTGACAGAAATAATAAATGAAAATCCAAGTATGCGCGGATTAATGCTGGGATATATCGCGGAGTATAAGTTGAGAAAAATGTTCTTTTCGGATCCCAAGTTCACGAATGTACCGAAAGATGACGATCACGATCGCAGCAGAAAGGGCGACCTCAGGATAACTTTTAAAAGCCGGGAGTTTAAGATTGAATGTAAATCATTACAGACGAACAGCGTGAGGAAAGTCGGCAATGTCTTTCATGGCAAATATCAGTGCGACGCAAGTGATAGGAGGAAGGTCACGTTTTCCGATGGTAGCACTATCGAAACAACTTGCCTTTTGGTTGGCGAATTTGACGTCATAGCAGTTAACTTGTTCTCATTCGGGGAGCGTTGGAGGTTTGCATTTGCGTTGAATCACGATTTGCCACGAAGCAGGTACCCAAAATATTCCGATCTTCAAAAGAATGAGCTATTGTCTTCAATTATGCCGATTACCTGGCCTCTATCTGATCCCTATGTTGGTGATCCAACGATTCTTTTTGATCGCTTAATAAATGCTTCATTATCGAAATAGAATCCATCTTAGATTTGGAAACTCCCTTTTTGAAAACAATAAAGTAGGAATGATTTTTCCTGGCATGAAGCTGTTGTTTGACTCTTGTAACAACTGGTCTATTACGTCGAAGAAGGACAAATATATCTTTTGCATAAAAGCCCAAATGGAGTAAGTTCATAATGATTTCTACATGGGTTAATCGCTGGACTCCTGCGCTTACTTCGTCCTGGCATTTTACTATAAGAGTCCCTTCATTTTTGAGGACTCTATAAGCTTCAATCGACGCTCTTACATAAAACTCCAAAACTGCGTCGTGCCACTTTGCTGTAATATTCTCAGGTCTATCTCCATTCGAATAGTGATCACGAAAAGAGTAATGTGTACCATTTCCCGCAAAGGAATCGTCGCTTCGATAAAGACCTTCCATGTAAGGGGGGTCGAGAACAACGCAGTCAATCTGATTGTCACCATATGGTAGGTTTCTGCAATCAATCCCAGTCTTGATGTCTGATGGCAACAATTGGTAGTCTTTTAGGTTTACGTTTTTCCAAAAAACACCTTTCCCAAATGTCACATCCGCTATTATTGAGCCTTTTGGAACATGCAATTTTAAGATGCTGGGAAATACTTCACTATTGTCCCCAACGTAAGCGGAAAATACCAAATCTGTAGTTGCATTGCCATCAGGACTTTTTCTTTTATTCTTGGGCTGGATTTGATCTAACAGACTTAGCTGAGTCGCCATAACCTACCCTCTTTTCTTTTATTGAAAAAGCTTTGTGCTCAAGTTTGTCATTAATTGCAGCGAGAATCCATGAATGAACGCTTTCATTTTCTTCGATTGCAGCGTGCTTAATCATCTTATGAAGGTCATCGTCTATCTTTAGAGGGAATGTTTTCATTTCTTTTCCTTTGGAAGATTACAATACTAACTCAAATTAGAGTAGTTATTTTGATAATATTTGTCAAGTCTTTTTTTGACTATTTTTGATTGTTTGATGGAAAACAGGGATGTAATTCAATCGGTTGTTGTAAACTTTCAGTGAGCACAACAACACCAAATTTCATTCTCCGTCGAGATGGAGAATCTTGAGCACATATGCCCTCCATAAAAGAAAAACTCCGTGCGTTAGACGCCTTATCGCAGGCTCGAAAGCCGTCAGCCCCCGTTGCCGATAGCTCCAGCAATGACTCTTTGCTTGTCTTGGACGCTCAACCGGTGACCAACGAATTCGGCCAGTGTTTGCTTCGAAGAAAAGCTTTTCCGGTTCAGCACGTTCACTCGCTTCCCATCAGCGAGTTTACGCAGTTGCGCGGCCGTGATTTTGCCTTGATAGGGAAGAATCTCCAGCTGCAAGGTTTAACGCCGGAGCAGGTTGTCTTCATGGACACCGAAACGACCGGGCTTGCCGGCGGCACGGGCACTTTGGCCTTCTTGGTCGGCATGGGCAGATTTGTCGGGGATGGCTTCGAGGTGAAGCAGTATTTCCTGCGTGACTTTGGCGATGAATCCGCTTTGCTGCATGAGTTGAGCCGGCAGCTTCAAGATGTGAAGGGGATCATCAGCTTTAACGGCAAATCTTACGACCTTCCCTTGCTGAGGACACGATTCATTCTCAACAGACGGGAATTCAACTCGGACAGTCTTTTACACCTTGACCTTTTGCACGCCGCTCGCCGGCTGTGGAAGAAAAAGCTGACCTCATTCAATCTTCGTGACCTGGAAGCCGGCGTCCTGGGGTTCCGGCGCGAGGGAGATATTCCCAGCTCGCAGATCCCGTCGATCTTTTTTCAATGCATTCAATCCAAAGACCTACGAGGATTAAAGCCCATCTTGCAGCACAACGTCATGGACATTCTTTCCATGCTCGCGCTAATGATCAAAGCGAGTCGAACCTTCGATCCGCCAAAAGTGCCAAACGCTATTGACTATGACGTTCTGGCGGTGGTAAAGACCTTGGAGCAGCTTGGCCTCGATGAGCAAGCCGGCGAGGTTTATGACTCTCACCTTCCTTTTGTGGAAGGTGAGGAAGCCGGGCAATTGATGCTTCGCAACGCCCTGAGGTTGAAAAGGCTCGGCCGTTATCAGGAGGCCGAGACCGTTTGGCAAGTGCTGATCGAGCGTGGTCACTTCTTTTCACCCGATGCTTACCTGGAGTTGGCCAAGTGTTATGAGCACCGGTTTGATGAGATCGAAAAGGCGCTCTTAGTGGTGGATCGCCTGCGAAAACGATTGGATATTTCCATAGCTCTAAAAGAAGATGCTTCACTGAACGGATTAGCCGCGGATTTGGAATTGAGACGAACCCGGTTGTTGCGCAAAATGCAACGACGAAACACTCGCAATCTTGAAATATCGGGGTAGGGAAATTGACCGAAAAGCTCTATTCGCAGGACAGCTACCTCAAACAGGTCGATGCAAACATTGTCGAAAGGGGAGAAGTAGGGCAGAGGCCGGCAGTCGTCTTGGATCGCACCATTTTTTATCCCACCTCCGGCGGCCAGATGCATGACGAAGGCAAACTCAACGAGACGAAAGTGGTGGATGTGGTTCTCAGTGACGACAAAATCTGGCACCTGCTCGAAAGCCCAATTGCGAACGACCAAGTCCAGGCGTCCATTGATTGGGATCGACGCTTTGATTTCATGCAGCAGCATACCGGCTTTCATATTCTGGCGCAAAGCTTCCTGCGCGTGGTCAAAGCGGAAACCCTTTCCTCGCACTTGGGCGAGCAGTACTCTACCATCGATGTGCAAACCTCTTGGGTGAATGATCATGATCTGGCAGCGGTTGAGCGCTTGGCGAATCGCGTCGTCTGGGAAAATCGCCCGGTCAAAGTCCGGTTTGTGAGCGAAGAAGAAGTGGCGGGCTTGTCATTGCGAAAAGCACCGACCGTTGAAGGCATGATTCGCCTCATCGACATCGAGGATTTTGACCTCGATCCTTGCGGCGGCACACATGTGAAATCGACGGCGGAAGTGGGTTTGATCAAAATCCTTTCCGGCGAAAGAATTCGCGGCCATTCGCGTTTCACTTTCGTTGCGGGTGGGCGGGCACATCGTGAATTCACCCGCCACCAGCAGATCTTGCAGCGGATGTCCTTTACCTTATCCACCGGCCTGGACGAACTAAACAGCAGCATCGAAAAAATGTTGGCTGAAGAGAAAAAGCTGGTCAAACAAACGCAAAAGCTGCTGCGGGAATTGGCGGAACGATCTGCACAGGACTTGGTGGGAGAGGGCCGCATGCTTCCGATCGTTGTCAGGATTTTTGCCGATTATGATGCGGCCACCCTGCGTTGGATTGCCGGTGAAGCAACCAAGAGAAGTGATGCCATCTTTCTCCTGGCGACTGAGAGCGAAAATCCCGCCGTTGTTTTTGCCACTTCCAGAGAAGGCATCGACCTGAAGGCAGTTTTCGACCGGATTGCGCCTATGATTGCCGGAAAGGGCGGAGGAAGCAAGAACTTCATCCAAGGCGGGGGGCGAGAAGGCAAGCGGCTCGCGGAAGCGTTGGCAACGGCAAAGGAATTGGCTCGGCAGCAAGTTGCCGGTTCAGCTTGAATTCGATTCTCCATATTGCTCAGACTTTCGCGCCGTTCCCCGCCGGAAATTTCCCTTGACTAACAGGCTAAGAATGTTTATATTTGCCCCGCTTTTAAAGGCACGGAAACAGGGGCCATACGGTTGCCCAAGGTTTCGACATGGTGGGCGTAGCTCAGTTGGATAGAGCACCAGGTTGTGGCCCTGGTGGCCGCGGGTTCAAGTCCCGTCGCTCACCCTAGTCCAGTTGTGAAATAGGATTTCATATTTAAAACCGTAGGAGGGCTCTATGAGCCCGAAGTATTTTTGTCGGTGTCTGGAGACACCTCCTACGAACAAACGGTTAAACCGACTAAAAAGTCCCCATCGTCTAGTGGTCAGGACACAGGATTTTCGATCCTGCAGCAGGGGTTCGACTCCCCTTGGGGACACTCGACGACCATCAAGAGGGCGTGATCAATTCAGAAAATGATGATCCCGCCCTTTTTCTTTTTTATCCTCAACGCTAAAACAAACCGGAGCCAAACAGAAAAGAAACCATTTGCCACAAAGTCACCAAGACACGAAGGGCTTTTTGATAGTCTGAGGGCTTGGTTTAATTGCGGATTAGATGAATCCAAATGAATTTGAACGACAACGTCATTCGTTCCTGGAGATTCTTGGTGGCTTTGTGTCTTAGTGGCACGAAGTTAAAGGCTCGGTTTTCGCGTATATTCGCAAAACATGCGGAAGGCAATCGAGAACATTCTGTCGATTCTAATGCGCCAAGCGCCAAACACTGATGCAAACGCAAACCGCTTCTTTATGAGGAACCGCCATGAATTGGACTTCCATTCTAACCTTGATCATCGGATTCGCTTTGGGCATTGTTGCCGCCTTGGTTCTGCGGCTGGTACAAGCCAGGACGGCCAAGGAGTTGGCCAATGAGCTGTTCAAAGAGAGTGAAGCCCAACGCCTGGCGAGCATGGACAAGGTTCTGCAAAGCGTCAAAGAAAGCTTTGGCAACTTGTCTCTCCATGCTCTCTCCAGATCCACGGAGGAATTCCTCAAGCTGGCCAAGGCCAAGCTGGATTCCGAGCGTGCGATCAGCTCCCAAGAGCTGAATGAGAAGAAGGAGCTAATCGACCAGCAACTTCAGCGCATGACCGCCGAGCTGGAGAATGTCTCCACGGTGATGCAGGCGTTGGAAAAGGATCGCATCGAAAAGTTCGGCCAACTCGCCAATCAGCTCAAGACGGCTGGGGAGCAAACCGCCTTGCTGGCGCAAACGACCAACGCCCTCAAGCAAGCCTTGGCCAGCAGTAAGGTGCGCGGCCAATGGGGTGAGCGCATGGCGGAGGATGTCCTGCGCATGGCCGGATTTCTGGAGAACGTGAACTATACCAAGCAGAAGGCCATCGCCGGCGGTGGCTCCCGCCCGGATTTTACCTTTTTGCTCCCGCGCGGACTGGTGTTGCACATGGACGTCAAATTTCCCTTGGACAATTATCTTCGCTATCTGGAAACGGATTCCTCCAGCGAGAAAGCCAAGCTGCGCAATGATTTTCTAAGAGACGTCAAGTCGCGCATCAAAGAAGTCACCTCGCGCGAATACATCGATCCGGAAAAGAATACGGTGGATTATGTCTTGCTCTTCATCCCCAATGAGCAAGTCTATGCCTTTATCCACGAGCAGGACAGTTCGATCCTCGATCAGGGCATCAAGGAGCGGGTGGTGTTGTGCTCGCCGATGACGCTATTTGCGGTGTTGGCGGTCATTCGCCAAGCCGTGGAAAATTTTGCCTTAGAAAAGACCTCCAACCAAATCTTGTCCTTGTTGGGAGGTTTCAAAAAGCAATGGCTGGAGTTTTTGAAAAGGCTGGAGCAATTGGGCAAGCACATTACTGATACGCAAAAAGAATACGAAGCATTGATGACCACGCGCCGGCGGCAATTAGAAAAGCCATTGAATGAGATCGATGGCTTACGGGTCGAGCGAGGGATCGTTGCCGGCTCCGTGTCGGAGGAACCATTGCTATTGCCCGACGAGGAAGCAAAAGGTGCAGACCATGGAAACGGGTGAGGAAGAAGCATCTCGATCGCGCGTGACGATTCCTTTTCGCAATGGGAGGAACAGGCTCTCAAATATGGATTGCAAATTTTTCCCTTCTGCTTACGGCATATACCGGACAAGGGTCAGCACCTGATCCAATACTTTGGCTGGTATTCGCACAAAGAGCGCGACATGCGCAAAAAAAGGGAGCCGTCGTCTCCGGCAAAGGCTGGTGGAGAAACTGCCGAGGCTGATGCGTTCATCAAAAAGCGGAAAATGAGTTGGGCGGCATTGATCAGGAAGGTGTACGAGGTCGACCCGCTGCGCTGTCCGGATTGTGGGGGAGAGATGCATGTCATCAGCTTTATCGATAAATGCCAGGTGGACGTTGTTGAGAAAATATTGCGTCATCGTGGATTGTGGAAAGATGCGGCGTCGCGGCCGCCGCCGGCAGTCGTAAGTAGAGTGGCAGAGGGTGAGCCGAGTTATGATTACCGTTATTTTGATCGCGTCTGCATTTAAAAAGTCCTTCCTAAATTTATTTCTGCGCAAGTTGATCTTGCAGCGAATGGGCCTGATTACGTGAGTGTTAGAAAATATGTTTGCATTTCAGGTTTCGATTGACTAATTTTCCCGCATGCAAGAGACTAGGAGGGGGTCGGATATGGCTTGGCACTCTGAAAATGGGGTATGGGGCGCTCGATAGAGGATGCAGTTTCTATGGCCCCCAGCAAAATCAAATTTCCCAGCAAAATCAAATTTCCTATTAGTTCCTATCAGTTCCTATCAGTCAGTATTAGTCGTAGCATGCGTCTCTCGCTCAAAGTCATGATTGGGGTGACCGTGGTCATTACCGTCGTCAATGCGATGGTGTTTTTCCTCCTTGGTCGTCAATACGAGGGGCTGCTCATGCAAAGCCTCACGGACACAGCTCGAGCTTTTTATAAGCAAGTCATTGTCGTGCGCATGTGGGTGGCACGGCACGGAGGGGTGCTTGTGCGATATGCCGAGGGCATGGAAGCTAATCCTTATCTCGATACTCCCAGCATACGGACTGCAACTGGCGACAGTTTATTGCTGCGTAACCCGGCCGCCGTGACGCGTGAGCTTTCCGAGATGAGCTCGGTGATGGGAGAGCGCTTCAGTTTTCATCTCACCAGCCTGAACCCGATTAATCCTGACAATGCTCCCACCGATTTTGAGCGCGAGGCGCTTCTTACGCTCATGAACAGAGAACGTCACAAACCTTCGCAATATGGTGAATTCACCCGCATGGAAACGATTGGCGGCAAAAGGAGCTTTCGTTACTTTGCGCCGCTTTACACCGAAGAGTCGTGTCTTTCCTGTCATGGAAAACAAGGCTACAAAATGGGAGACATTCGCGGCGGTATCAGCATTATCATCCCGACCGACAAAGTTGATACCGCCAAGCGGCGTAATTATGCTTTCATGATCCTCGGTTGTATTTTGTCCTCGAGCGCGATTTCGTTGTTGATTTACTCATTTGTACGAAGAACTGTCATCACTCCTCTCCGGGGATTGGAGCGGGCGGCAGTGAGTATTGGCAAAGGCAACTACCAAACCGAAATTCCTGTGCGTACACGCGATGAAATCGGTGATCTGGCAAAGGCTTTGGCCACAATGCAAAGCGAGATTCAGCATTCGGTCAACAAGCAGATCGAGAGCGAGAAGATGTTTGCTCTCGGCCAGCTTTCCGCCGGCATGGCGCATGAGATTCGCAATCCGCTTTTTGCCATTCGCAACAATTTGGATTATCTCAAGCGCCATGCTGCGGAGGACGGCGATCAATTTGAAATCTATCAGGAGATGGAGGAGGGTATCGAACGCATGAGCAACATCGTCCGTGCCGTGCTCGATTATTCGCGGCCCCATCCGCCGGCGTTTGATACCCATCACATTCGCGAAGTGATCGATCGCTGCATGGCGTTGGTCGGCAAGCAGTTTGAAAAAGAGAAGATCGAGATTTCGGTGTCGGTGGACAATGATGTGCCTGCCGTTGAAATGGACATCCACCGCATGGAGCAGGTTTTTGTCAATCTGTTGACCAATGCCAGAGATTCCGTCCGCGACAAAGCCGGCAAAATTTGGATTGCGGCCGACCGGATCAATGGATCCGTGCGAATCCGGATTGGCGATAACGGCTGCGGCATAAAAGCCGCCGATCTGCCGAGGATTTTCGATCCTTTCTTTACCCATTCGCCGGAAGGCACTGGCCTGGGTTTGACCATCGTTCGCCGCATTATTGATCAACACGCCGGTTCCATCGAGGTGATGAGCCAGGAAGGCGAGGGCACGATCTTTACGCTGCATTTACCGGTTGCGCAAAAATTCGGTGTGACATGTTGAAATACGACATTCTCATCGTCGACGATGAGCTCATCGTCAGAAATTCTCTCAAACGATTGTTGAGCCATCACCAGTGGAATATCTTGACGGTGGGCAGCGGCGCCGAAGCCAGACAATTTCTGGACGCGTATCCCACCGATCTGGTGATCGTTGATTATAAGCTCGGCGATGTGAACGGGCTGGAAGTTGTCGATTATGTTCGCGAATATTATCCGGGTACCCTCACCATCATGCTCACGGCGTACGGTAATATCCCGCTGGCCGTCGAGGCCATCCGCAAGGGCGTGTATGATTTCTTGCAGAAAGAGAGCGATCCGCAGCTCATCCGGCACGTCGTCGAAAAAGCTTTGGAAAAAGTCCGCCTGCGCAAAGAGGTGGAGATGCTGCAACAAGAGCGACTCAATCGTGCGACCCAGACGACCATTATCAGAGAAAGTCCGGCGATGAAGCAGGTGCTCGCGGCGGCGACGGAGTATGCCCGCACCGATACGACTATTCTGCTCGAAGGCGAGACCGGCACCGGCAAGAGCTTGATCGCGGAATTCGTTCATTTTATCAGCCCGCGAAAAGACGGCCCGTTTGTCACCATCAACTGTAGCGCCATTCCCAAAGAGCTGATCGAGAGCGAATTGTTCGGATACGAGAAGGGCGCTTTCACCGGCGCGAATCATCACGGCAAGATGGGGCTGATCGAGCGCGCTCACGGCGGCACGCTGTTCCTGGACGAAATCGGCGACCTCGCCTTCGAGCTGCAATCGAAGCTTTTATACGTGTTGGAGAAAGGCGAATTTTTGAGCGTCGGCGCAGTGGAGCCCACCAAAGTCAACGTGCGCTTCATCGCCGCCACCAACGCCAATCTCGAGCAAAGGTTGGTATCTCAACAATTCCGGCGCGATCTTTATTATCGTCTCAATGTGGCGAATATCAAAATCCCGCCGCTGCGCGAGCGCAGGGAAGACCTCCTGCCGCTCGCCAAACATTTTGTTCACCAGCTCAATCTGAAGTTTGGGAAATCGGTTTCACAATTTTCACCAGCGGCGGAAAACAGGCTGCTCTCTTATCCCTGGCCGGGAAATGTCCGCGAGCTCCATAATATCCTCGAGCGCATTATCATGCTGAAAAAGGATGACCAGATCGAGGACTCGGATTTGCGCTCTTTAGAGGGCTTCGAATGGAACCTGGCGGATAAAGAGGTTTGCCATATTGAAATCAATTTCAGCGACCGCAAGAATGCACTTCACGAAACGACTCGCCAGGTTGTGCTACGCGCCTGGGAATTGAGCGAGCACAACCAAACCCACGCGGCCAAGCTTTTGGGGGTGCCCCGCACCACACTGCAAAGCTGCTTACAAAAGTACAACTTGATTTAGTGCCGAAAACCTGTGCCGAATCGTCGGCAGTGAGCAAACGTTGATTTCCATTTGACGATCTAAGTGTTTATTTTCTCGCCTGATTTCGCCGTGGCATGGGAATTGTCTGAAATGTCGGTGAGAAGAGAGGAGAATTCAGCAAAGTTTCCTTCACCCCGATAATTCACGCGGTGCGTAATTTGGCTACACTCTGCATTTTGGCTTGAACCTAAAAACTTACTTATGAATTATCGGGGTTCAGAAATCCTTTCTTTCCATCAGCTCCTATGATACTTGTTTGCAAAGTAACCAATTATTGGAAAGGAGATGCCATGGTTAAAAAACTGATTGCTTTTGGGGTCATGCTGCTATTCTCGACAAGCGTGCTGGCGCAAGCACCTCAATCGTTCAAGGTTAGCGGCTTGTACAATGCCTGGGGCTATTCGCAGCAGAAATTTTTCTTTGGAAAGAATAACAAGGAGCAGGATGATTACATCGTACAGATGCTGCGGCTGAACTTGAGTTTTGCCCCAACTGACAATGCGAAAGTGGTGACGCGCTTCGATCTGGCGCAGGGATGGTGGGGTGTGGATAATGAACTGGCGAGCGGTGGCAGCCAATCGCGTCTGTTTGATAATAAGGACACCAATTTCTCCCTGCACGTCGATCAGGCCTACTTGTGGTTCAATGTAGCCAAGCTGAAAACGGCGTTTACGGTCGGTCGCATGCAGTGGGCCGTTGGCAATCGGTTGCTCATCGATAACAATTACGAAGGCGTGCAGGCCGATATGAACGTGGGCAAGAACAAGCTCAAGCTCGGCTGGGCCAAGGTTTCGGAAGGTTATGACGGTCTCACCGACAAAACCGATCAGGCCGCCGATCTTTATGGCAACACCGACGCCCGCGATGCCGATCTTTTGCTCGCAGATTTCGCCAAGGCCGGCGAGAAGAACAAGTGGAATCTCTTCGGCTTCTTCTACAAAGATCGCGGCACGCGCGATGGCTCGGCGTTTATCGTTGATGGTCTGGGTTACAACCGCCCGCGCTTCACCCCGCAAGTGACGCAATTGCTCGCCCTCGGTGCCGCTGGGGATTTTAAGCTCGGCAAGATCAATTTGAGCGGCGAGGCCAGTTTTCTCACCGGCAAGGACGACATTGCGAATACGGCTTTTCGCGGGCCGCTCAACGTGAATCGCGCCGCAACGGACGCGGTGAAATACGACCTCAACGACGGTAATCTTTCCGGCTACAATCTTTATCTGAAAGCGACGCTGCCCGGCAAATTTACTCCCGGTTTGATTTTCGGCCTGGGCTCCGGCGACAAAGACCCCACCAGTGGCAAGGGCAACGTCAACAAGCTGCGCACCGCCGGCTTTTTCTACGTTACCGAGATTTGGGAAGACTCGGTGATGCCGGATGAAGAAGGCATTACGCCACAGGGCTTGGGCGCACCGAACACGCGCGGCTATCGCGAGTTTGAGAACACCACGCTGGTGCAAGTGAACGGAACCTACAAAGCCACGCCCAAGCTATCACTCTTTGGCTCGTATTCGTTTATCCGCGCCACCCAGCCGATTTATGCCTGGACCGGCGCCGGCCCCAACCTTTCGGTCAGCTCCAAAGATATCGGTCAGGAAATTGATGCACGTTTGGAATTGACCATTCTTGAAAAACTGGTCGGTGCACTGCGCGGCGGCATCTTCTTCCCGGGCAAGGGCGCGCAATATCTCATCAATGGCACCGATACCTGGGAGGATGCAGCCATCGAGCTGCGGACGACGATCCAGTACAATTTTTAAAGTGTGCAAGTCTGCAAGTGGCAAGTGTGGATAGGAAATGTCATTCCATAGGAATCTTTTTACAATTCAAGCACTGTGTTCGATTGAAAAAGATTCATCCAGAATGACATCATCTCTTCGCTGCTCGCTTCTTGCCCAAGGAGAGAGTCAAATGTCAAAACGATTTCTTTTCCCACTTGTTTTGCTCTCCGGCCTCGGCTTTATGATTTTTGCCTGTGCGCAAACGGAGGCGGTACGAACCAAGGCGCCAGTGGCATCAACCGTGGCCCAAAGCAAACATCCCGAAGCGGATTTCAGCATGAGCTGCCTTGAATGCCACCAAAGCACAACGCCGGAAGTGACAGCAGAATGGGAATCCAGCAAACATGGACAGGTGAATGTCGGCTGTTTTGTCTGTCACGGCGACGGTGAGGTTGAGTTCTACAACAAGCCGCAAGGCGAGCGTTGCATCGGCTGTCACTCGCCGCAGGAAGTCGATTTCACCAAGCTGCCGGTGAAGACATGTTTCGGTTGCCACGACGGACATGATTTGAAGTTTCATCAATAGTGTTTCGTAGTAAAGCCTTCCCCGCCTTGCCTCCTAAAAAGTCAGGGCAGGTGGGGCGGGACAGGCTCAGTATTTTGACCCTGAAGGACTACTACAAAATTTTGAGGAGAGCTTTATCATGGCAATGACCCGAAGAGAATTCATAAAAGCCTCGGCGGCCAACGCGGCCGCTGCCAGCATCGGTGTCGATTTGCTGTTGAGCAAATCCTTGACAGCCGCGCCGGCTCCGATTTGGCACAAATCCGTATGCCGGTATTGCGGCGTCGGCTGTGGCGTCATGCTGGGCGTTGAGAACGGCAAACCCGTCGCGTTGAAGGGCGACAAAGAATCCACGGTCAATAATGGCCTTTTGTGTGTAAAAGCCTTTTACTTGCACAAAATCATCACGGCCAAAAATCGTCTGCTTTATCCGATGATTCGCAAGAACGGCGAATTACAACGCAGCACCTGGGACGAGGCGATGACTCTGGTCGCCAGCAAGTTCAAAGAAGCCATCGAGCAATTCGGCCCGGATGCAGTGGCATTTTACGGCTCCGGTCAGGCCACCACGGAGGAAACCTATCTCGCCAACAAGCTGTTCAAAGGCCACATCGGCACTAACAATGTGGATGGCAATCCGCGACTGTGCATGGCCAGCGCCGTCGGCGGTTATCTCACCACTTTTGGCGGCGATGAGCCGGTTGGCTCCTATGATGACATTGACCACTGTGATCTTTTTCTGCTGGTCGGCACCAATACGGCAGAGGCGCATCCGGTGATTTACGATCGTCTCGTTGACCGCAAGAAAAAGAATCCGCAGACTAAAGTTATCATCATCGATCCGCGCAAAACGCCGACCAACAAGATTGCCGATCTGCATCTGCAGGTGATTCCGGGTTACGATCTGGCGGTGATGCACGCCATGGCCCGCATTATCATCAACGAGGGCTTTACGGACGAGCAATTCATCAAAGATTCGGTGAATTTCAACGACGGCACGAAATCCATTACTTATGACGACTACAAGAAATTCTTGGAAAAGTACACGCCCGAATACGCCGCGGCCCAAGCCGGCGTGAAAGCCGAAGACATCGTGCAAGCGGCGCGCATGTTCGGCCGGGCGCGGACCGCGATGACGATGTGGACCATGGGCGTCAACCAGCGCACGCGCGGCGTGTGGCTGAACAACCTCATGCACAACCTGCATCTGCTCACCGGCAAGCTCGGCAAGCCCGGATGTGACTCGTTCTCATTGACCGGCCAGCCGAACGCCTGCGGTGGCGTGCGCGAAGGCGGTGGTCTGTGTCATTTGCTTCCCGGCCATCGCTCAGTCGAAAATGAGCAACATCGCAAAGAAATTGCCGCGATTTGGAATGTGCCGCCCGAAAAAATTCAGCCCAAGCCCGGCAAGCATACGATAGCGATGTTCGAGGCGGTGGCCAAGGGTGAAATCAAAGCGCTCTACGTCATGTGCACGAACCCAGCACAATCGCTGCCCAATTTGAACAAATACCTGAAAGGCATGCAGGACACTTTCCTGGTGGTGGCCGAATCCTTCCATCCCACGGAAACTTCAAAAATCGCCGATGTGGTTTTGCCGGCGGCGGGCTGGGGTGAAAAAGAAGGCGTCTACGGTTGCACCGAGCGCCGTTCGCAACACATGGCCAAGGCGTTGGAACCGTCCGGCGAAGCGCGCTGGGATGGCGAGGTGCTCATCGATCTAGCCAGGCGTCTGGGCCATGGCGCCAACTTTGAGCATTTCAAAACGCCGGAAGACGTATGGAGCGAGTATATCCAATGCACAAAGGGCACCGATATGGATTTGTCCGGCGCGCCTTATTCCCGTTTGCGCAAAGTGCGGGGTCTGCGCTGGCCGGTGCCTTCGGTCGATCATCCCGGCACCACCCATCGCTTTGTCGAAGGCGATCCGCTCTTTCCGAAGGACAAAGCTGCGGGACGCCGGATGTATTTCTACAAGAAGCCTGATGGCAAAGCGGTGATCTTCGCACGACCCGACAAAGGCCCGGAAGAACCCACTGATGCCGAATACCCGATTGCGTTAACTACCGGCCGCGTGCTCGAGCATTGGCACACCATGACGATGACCGGACAGATTCCGGAGCTGGTGCGCGCGGTGCCGAAGCCTTATGTGGAAATCAATCCGGACGATGCCAGTGCCTGGGGTATTACCGATAAGAGCAATGTGCGAGTGGTCACCCGTCGCGGCACCTTAGAATTGCAGGCGCGCGTCATCGACCGACCGCGCAAAGGCATGATCTTTATTCCCTGGCATTGGCCGGAGAAGCTGGCAAATCTGCTCACCATCGATGCCATTGATCCCGGATCGAAAGAGCCCGAATATAAAGTGTGTGCGGCGAAGATCGAGAAAGCCTGAGAATGATTGCGGATTGGCGATTTCGGATTGCGGATTGTTTTCGCGACTCTGTAATCCGAAATCCCAAATCCGAAATCCGCAATGGAGAAAGCCATGCTCATCGCCAGTATGATCGTCAAGGTTGTGCCGGAGAAGGCCGAGGAAGTCACTCAACAGTTGGAGCGGATCCCCAACGTCACGACCTATGGCGTACATAAAGAGAAAAACCTCATCATCGTTGCCGAAGCGCACGATGCCGAGCAATTAGAGAATCTTTCCAAATACATCATGAATACATTTGACGGCGTGTTGGGTGTGTTCCCGACTTATGTGACTGCGGATGAAGAAGGGTGAGAGGGAGAGTGGGTGAAAAGGAGAAAAGGTACATCACCTGATTTTAAAGAAATTTCATGCTGCTTGAGCAGCATCCCACATTTTAGCCCACGACTTTAGGCTGGGGCGGCTTGAACTATGCTGATCTCCCTCCTCAAATTTCTCGGTCGTACACTTGATTATCGCTCGCCCTTGCGGCCGCCCGGCGCCGTAGCGGAGAAAGAATTCGTCAAGCGCTGCATCAAGTGCAACAAGTGCGCACAGGTCTGCCCGTACGGCAGCATCAAGATGGCGCATCTGGATTGGGGCGACAAGCTCGGCACGCCGCTGATCTTTCCGCGCCAGGTGCCGTGCTATGTGTGCATGAAATGTCCGCCAGTTTGCCCGACTGGAGCATTGGACAACAAGCTGGTGGAGAAAGAAAAAGTCAAAATGGGCGTGGCGGTCATTGATCCGAAAAAATGTTTACCATTTCAGGGCGTCATTTGCCGCGCCTGCTTTGAGCGCTGTCCGATCTATCGCGAAGCGATCACCCTGAAAGACGAGCTTTATCCGGAAGTGCATGCCGACAAGTGCATTGGCTGCGGTATCTGTGAGAACGTTTGCCCGGCGCCGGAAGCGGCGATTATAGTTGAGAGCGCGCATGTCATTTGAGCTTCGCAGGTTGGCCTGTTTGCCCGTTGGCCGGTTAAACCGTTGACCCATTTCTGTTAACTTGAGCAAAACGAACCGACCAACCAGCTAACAATAAAGATGAATACAATAACTGTCAGAAACCGATCACGTTTTTACCACCGTCTGAACCACCTCCGGCAAGTGGCTCAAATTCTTTCCATCATTTTTTTCCTCGCCATCCCGATCTTGAACGGCTGGGGAATACATGCCATCTTGGGAACACTCTATTCTCTATCTATCGGCGGGCTGGACATTGCCGATCCGGTGATGGTTTTGCAAACGATTTTGTTGACCAAGGAGATTTACCTGCCATTGCTGCTGGCGGGGCTTTTGCCCATCGTGATCGCACTGATTTTCGGACGAGTTTTTTGTAGCTGGATCTGCCCGCAAAATACCATCTCCGAATGGATCGACACATTGGAAAAAAAGATGTTTCCCAAACGTTGGCGCCGGGTGCATCATTTCAAACGTGGTAATAACCCCAGTGCGATATGGTACTGGCTCATTCTAAGCCTCTTCATCGTGCTGGCGCCGATCCTTGGCTTCCCTTTGCTCAGCTACCTTTCTGCCCCCGGCATCATCACCAGTACGATTTCACAAGGCATTCTTGGCATGGGTACAGGATTGGAGATTGCCATCGTGCTTTTAATATTTATCGTTGAGGCGGCTCTACTTCGCCGCTGGTGGTGTAAATACGTCTGTCCGGTGGGTGCATTCCTGGCGTTGTTTCGCGGCCGTAAGACGTTACGTCTTTCTTATGATCATGCCCGGTGCGATTGCAAGCCGGGCACCGCTCCTTGTTATTCGGTTTGCCCGCTCCATTTGGCGCCAAAAGAGACCGAAAGGATCTATCCATATTGTTTCAACTGCGGATTGTGCGTGGCTTTTTGTGAAAGGACCGGCGGCGCCTTGACTTTGCAACTCGGTGAGACAAAAAATCGATTGTAGATAAGCCTCCGATGCAATCCGAGCCATCGAAGCTGATGCACGTAAGTCGCTGAGTGTACAAGCTTGTTGAATCCAGAATTGAATAACTCAACAGAGTGCCAAAACCAAAGAAGGACAAACATCTGCAAGGAGACTATCATGGCAGAAGAAAACGCCTTAAAAACCTCGCGCCGCGCTTTTCTCGCCAACCTCGTTATGGGCGGCGGCCTTTTGGTGGGCGTCGGGGCCTTTGTGCGGGAAATCTGGCAATTCCTCTATCCGGATATTGGCAAGCGCCGATTCACCAAATTCATGGTCGCACGGGTCAAAGAGATCCCCGTTGGCAAGGCCCGCAAACTGGAAATCGGTAACGTGCCGATTCATGTTGTTCATCTTGCCGAAGGCTTCAAAGTCTATTCCGGCATTTGCACGCATTTGGGCTGTCTGGTTAAATGGGAAGAAAACAAGAATCGTTTTTACTGCCCATGCCACAAAGGGATTTTTGCGCCCGATGGCAAAGTGCTCAGTGGGCCGCCACCCCGACCTCTGGATGAATACAAAGTCACGGTCGAAAATGAGTTGGTCTTCATTGAAGTTGAAAAACGGAAAGGCAGGTGGTCGTGATGCGCAAATGGCTATTGGCAAGATTCCCGATCGACTACCAAAAGTTCATTGAGATCAACGAGAAAATCTTCATCAAAGAACCTATTCCCTACCACATGAAAAGTTGGTTCTTTGCGATGGGCGCCACCCCGCTCATTCTCTTTGCCTTTCAAGTGGTCACCGGCATTCTCCTGACTTTTTATTATGTCCCTTCGCCGGATCTGGCTTATGAAAGCATTCGCCACATCACCGAAGACGTGCGGTTCGGCTTCTTGATTCGTGGCATTCATCGCTGGGGTTCGAATTTGATGATTGTTGCCTTGTTCCTGCACATCGTTCGCGTCGTTTTCACGCGCGCCTATCGCGCGCCGCGGGAATTGAATTGGATCATCGGCGTTTTGCTTTTGTTAACCACGCTCACCTTTGCCTTCACAGGATACTCGCTGTTATATAATCAGCTTTCGTATTGGGCAACAACCGTCGGCACCAATCTCTTCAAACCTCTGCCCCTTGTTGGTAGCACGATTTTGAACTTTTTGCGCGGCGGCGAAAATGTCAATCCCAATACGCTGACCCGATTTTTTATGGTGCACGTCGGTCTGTTGCCGCCGATCATAACCTTGCTGGTGTTCTTGCACATTCTCGTCTTGCGCTTGCATGGGGTCGCTGAGATCGAAGGCCGGGAAGGCGAAGGCTACTATGCCTTTTATCCTGCGCATTTTTACAAAATCATCATTGCCACACTGTTCCTCATCACCATCATGAGCGCGCTTTCGGTCATTTCCCCGCCCGGCATCGGCGACCCGGCAACCCCTGAAGAGACGCCACTCCATATCAAGCCGGAATGGTATTTCTATCCGGTCTATCGTTGGCTCAAGCTGGTGCCCCTGAACGTGGGCATCTACACCCTCATTGCGGGTTTGATCGTTTTGACCTTTTGGCCTTTTATTGATGAATTGCTCAGAAAAAAAATGCCACGAGTCAAATTGAACTATGTATTTGGAACTTTGTTTGTGATGATAACACTCGTGTTGACAGTTTGGGAAGCAATGGTCTTTTGAAAAGCAGCAGAAGCAGTAGCAGGTGCAGTGGCAGTGCCAGGATCCCAAGATAGATCAGCTTGAAGTGACCTATTCGCAGGGCAGAAGCAGTAGCAGGTGCAGTGGCAGTGCCAGGATCAGGAAAGCAAGAGAGACGTACGTGTTACTGCATCTGCCACTGCTTCTGCCACTGCCACTTTTGTAAAACCGCATTATTACTTGTGAAGCTAAGCTCTGAAGGGAGTGACTTATGAACGCCAAAAATGACGTCCTCAGTGCGCAAAAGATTCTTATCGGTATATTCAGCTTTCTGCTCGTCGTCACGCTGATCATCGTTGCTGGCGTGGAGATGAAAAAGACCCGCATGGAAAAGCCTGAGATCGAGATCACCGGCGTGACCAAGCAGTGCATCTCCTGCCACGAGAAAAAAGGCATGGCCGTGGGAACAACCAATCAGTGGAAAGAGAGCGTGCATGCCGAGCAGGGCATCGGCTGCATCGAATGTCACGAAGCGCAGGAAGGCGATTGGGATGCTTTCAAATGCCCGGAAAGTGATATTCTGGTGGCCCGCCATCCCACCCCAAAAGATTGCGCCGAATGCCACGAGCAGCAGGTTCAGGAATTTGCCGACAGCAAGCACGCGCATCAATTCTGGCTGCTCAAGAATACCGATCGTTCCGTGTTTGAGTTTCCCATCGCCACCCGACACGGCTGTGAGCAATGCCATCAGATTGGCAATATCTGGCCGGATAACAGCGTCGGCGAATGCGACGCCTGTCATGCCAAACACACGTTCAGCAAGGCGATTGCGCGACAGCCTGAGACTTGCGGCGAATGCCACGTCGGCCCGGATCATCCACACATCGAAATCTATCTCGAGTCCAAGCACGGCAATATCTTCAAAGCTAAGGGCAAGAAATGGGATTTGACTTATTCCACGAAAGACAATCAGAAGATTCCCATTGAAGCGCCGGTGTGCACCACTTGCCATATAGACGGCAATGAAACGCAACCGATGACCCATAACGTGAGCGCACGCCTCGCTGTTGAATCCCAGGCGGCATGGAGTCATCGCACGGTTTGGATGCAAGAAAAATTAGGAGACTGGCAAACCAAACGCGCGCGCATGGAGGGAATCTGCAAGAGCTGCCACGCGCCGGATTTTGTCGAAATGTACATGCTCACCGCGGATTTGAATAATCTGCAGTATAATGAGCTGCGTCGCACGTTCGTGTATTGGACAAAAAAATTGACGGAGAACGGCACCATTAAGCGCTTAGAAGCCGACGGCAAGTTTTACTCGGACCCGGTGCTGAATGGCTGGGACGAAGAGCCTGAAATCCTGATGTATCACGCCTGGCATCACGAAGGCCGGCGCTTCCGTCACGGCGCCGAGATGATGGGCGCGGATTTCACCCAATGGCACGGCATTTGGGAATTGCAGATGGATATGAATGAAATGCTCACCTGGGCGGCGGAGCATGGTGACAAAGAAGCCAAAGAGTGGGTTGACTCAACCCATCCTTCCAAATGGGTGCCGTTTGCTTTGTATGATGTGCCGGGTAACGCCTGGGGTATTAGCCCAATGACCAACAGGATGCCTTTTGTTTACAACAACTATCCTGATTATTGGGATCGCATCTACGCGAATGTGAAGACTGCCTTCGAGGCGGGTTTACTTTCGGAGAAGCAATGGCAACTCTGGTCGAAGCGCTATGAGAACAAAGATTATTACCTGGGCACACAATTCAACGCCGACTCCGTTTATGCTCACTACAAGGCACTTGACGATCTCGATACCAGGGCCTTTCAGGAGCAGGCCGTTGGGCTGAAGCTGCCTGGCAAACCGTTCTGGCAAACGGACAAAAAAGTTTACGGCAATGGAAAGAAGTGATTGACGGTTAAATAGAATTTCTTTCTCCGAGCTTCGGCTCTAAAGCCCGATTCCCCTAGCAAAAAGTCAGGCCATGAGTTGGAAGCCGATAGGGTCTGGCGGGAAACGGCCAGGCCTCCCAACGGGGCATACGCATCCGGAACGAGCCGGATGATCAACTCCCGTGCCTTGGAAAGGAGAAACCAATAATCATGGCGGCAAGGCGCCGCTGATTATTCGAACCCTCGCTTCCCACACGGGACGAGGGTTTTCTATTTTACAGAAGTGGAGCTGAACGATGACAAGAGAAAAGACGCTGGCAAAGGAGAAAAAGACTGTAAGCCCGTTTCAACTCCATGACCTCACCACCCCGGCGCTGCTTTCCGCGCTTTGGGCGGTAATCGAGATCGGTGTGGGGCTGTCCCTGCAAGCGTGGAAAATTCCCTTTACCGGCAGTTTTTTGGCTTGTATTAGTGTGGTCATGTTGGTCTCGGGTCGGGTGTTGGTGCCGAAACGGGGAACAGCAGTGACGATGGGCAGCATTGTCTCTTTTCCAAAGGTGATCTATCTGGGCGGCGCCGCCATTTACGCCATCATCGCCATTGTCGCCGAGTCAACTTTGGTGGAACTGGCGTTATGGAAAGCAAGACCGCAACAATGGCGGTATCTGCTTGCGGGCGCGCTGGCGTTGATATGGGCGCTCATCCATCCATTCTTTACGCAAGGCCTGTTGGCCGGTTGGGGCTTGCTGAAAGTCTATGCCCTGCTGGTTGAGCGTGGCGCGGCGGTTTTTGGTAGTCGACAAGTGACTATTGCCATTGCCCTCTTATTGGGTGTACATGTGGGAATTGGCCTCATCGCGGGATGGTATGCCAGCCGATTCACCCAAATGATCACAAACCGCATCCGGGGTACAGCCCCACTGCCTGCAGGTGTTGCAAGCCCGCTCTCAACAGCGCGCCGGCATCAATTTGATTTATCGTAATTCGTAGCCGTTGTAACACGATTGGAGGTCAATCATGCGACAAATATTGCACACAGGAATGATGTTGCTGTTCGTGGCCGGCCCGGTTATCGCTCAACAAGAACATCTTCCAGTTTATGAGCTGCAGGAAATTGTCGTCGTCGGCCAAAGGCAATTCGATCCCTCGCACAGTTTTGTTGCGATCACCAGGGAAGAAATTCAAAAACACGGCGCGACCAATCTTGCCGAGGCGCTGGATCTCATTGCCGGCATCGATGCGCGTACCGGCAGCAAAGGCGAGGTCAATTTTGATCTGCGCGGCTTCGGCCAGCGCGGTGTGGCGTTGATGATCGATGGGCGCCCGGTATATGAGCCTTATTTCGGCACCCTCGATGTCGCGATGATTCCAGTGTCAAACATCGAGAAGATCAACGTGAGCCGCGGACCGGCATCCTCGCTTTACGGGCCGAATGCCATGGCCGGCGTCATCAACATCATCACGCGAAGCGCGCCGAATTTGGCCGCGTCTTTGTCTTACGGCAGCGGCGACGCACGCAGCGCAGTGCTGCAATTAGGCCGGTCATATAAGTCGATGGAATTCGGCGTCACGTTGAGTCACGATCAAGCCGATGGTTTTCCTTTGCCGGACAATTCTTTGGGAGCGGCCAGCGAAGCGGGCGATTTACGCACCAATTCCGATTGGCGACGCACCTCAGCCGACGGCCGGTTCACTTTTCATTTCGGTAACAGCAGCATGCTGTCCTTGTCGGTTGGAACCTCTGATGCGGAAAAAGGCGTTGCGCCCCAGATGGGAACCGCCCGGCCGCGCTATTGGCGCTTTCCGGATTGGGCAAAGCATTATGCGGATGTTGCCGGGACATTTGCTCTTCGTGAGCACATCAAATTGCGGGTGAAGGCCTATCAGGATCGCTATGAAAACACGCTGGTGAATTACAAAACCGCCGTCTATGGCGAGCCAACTTGGCAAAGCCGGTATCGCAACCGCGTTTCCGGTGGACACGGCTATGTCGATGTGCATTTCTCTTCACGGCACCTGCTCACTGCCGGCATTTTGGTAAAAGAAGATCGCGCTAAAACCCAGGATGATGCCGGCAAGCCTTGGCGCAGTTTCCGAGCCAACACCATCTCCGGCGTCGTTCAAGATGAATATTCGCTGGCTCCGATAATCACGTTGATGGCGGGCGCGAGTTACGATAAGCTCCACACTTTTGGAGAGGCCAATGTTGCCTCCTTCAATCCCCAAGCGGGCCTGGTTTATCGTCCCTTTGCCGCGACTTCGGTGCACTTGCTCGCGGGCAAGAAGACGCGTTTTCCGACATTAAAAGAGTGGAATGAGGCCGATCTTGAGCATATTCATTTGAAACCGGAGCGCACGATGAGCTTCGATGCCGGCCTGCGCCAAACCATTGGACACGTACAATTCGCCGGTACGTTTTTTTATAATCAGGCGCGTGACCTGATCAACCGCAAGAATCGCAACTCGCCATTCGAGAACATCGATCGCGCGCGTCTGCAGGGGATCGAGGCGGAAATACAGTCTCAATTCGCACACGTGCTTTCGGCTCGTTGCCAGTATGTCTACCTCGCGGCCACTAACTTGGCGACAAAGGCGTTGTTGGATTATCGCGCCAAGCACCGGCTGTTGCTCGAAACCGACTTAAAAATTACCGAACCACTGCTGATTTCTTTTGCGGCAAACTACACCGGCAAACGGTATTACTCACTTCAAGGCACGCAGAAAACTTTGTCCGCGATTCTGACCTTTGATCTTCACCTCGTTCAAACGGCAGGGCAAAATTTGAAAATAATTCTGACCGGCCGCAATCTGACCGACAAATGGTATGAAGAAGAGGCTGGCTTCCCGATGCCCGGCAGAACGTTTCTGTTGGGGGTGCAATACGGCAGATGAATCATCCGGTGAAAATTTTTCTAACCGGCAGCAAAGGCGCCGGTAAAAGCTCGATCATTCGAGCCATTCTGGCTGAATTTCACGGACGTGCCGGCGGTTTTTACACACAACGCCTGCTGGCCAGAGACTTGGTCGTGGGATATGAATTTTGTGCGATCCATGGTGACCGGCGTTGCTTCGCTTCCATATATCCCAACGGCCATGCGAAACAAGGCCGATATTTTGTCGACGTGGAAGTTTTCGATACCCTTGGGGTTCACACTTTGCTGGAGGCGAGGCAGCAGGCAGAGCTTATTGTTATGGATGAGCTGGGTCGAATGGAGGCAAACGCAAAACGCTTTCGGGAAGCAGTTGAATCCTGTCTTGACGCCAAGACGCCTATTTGTGGCGTCGTGCAGCGGCAATCGCCTTTCTTCGAAATGATTCGTCGGCGTGGCATCCCCATTCTGGAAGTGAATCCAAGAAATCGACAATTGTTAGTCGACGAGCTGAGCACAGTGCGGTTCGATCATGCGGATGCTGTTGAGCGGATTGCGGATTTCATGTGCCCCGCCGATGCAAATTTTCTTCCAGCGCCTTTTTCTCGGTGAGATCTTTCACCACAGCGATTGCCGAATCGACTTCGCTATTGGCATTGCGCATGACCGAAGTTGTCACCGTGGCGGACAAATGCCGCAGCCGAATTGATGCTGAACAGCTTGTTTACCGCGCCATTAAAGACCATCATGCGGCTCTCACGATTCACCGCCACTACGGCTGATTCGGAGATTGGTCAATTTCCGTACGGACCGATGGCACAGCTCTGCCCTGCATCGGCTTTTTAACCAGCGCCTTGATTTCCCCATTGGCCACCGCCGCGTTTTCGGCGCTCAATGTGATGGCGCCAATCAAATATCCTGCTTCGACGCGCATCAAGCCAAAACAAATTAGAATATTGCGCTCATCGAATGTGTTCTCTTCAACCAAACTTTGGAAAATGCCTTGACAACATCAATTCTGGAAGAGCAGATTCTTATCTGAAATTTTCCCGCCTGGATTCCACCCACTGATACACCAGCGGCAGAATAAACAACGTCAGCAGTGTCGAGGTCACGGGGCCGCCGATGACGACCGTAGCCAGCGGGCGTTGCACCTCCGCGCTGGTGCCGTGCGAGAGCGCCATCGGGATGAAGCCGAGCATCGCGAAGAAAACTTTCGGCAAGCTGATGAAGCGGTTTTCGATTGGGGCATTCTTTTAAGTGAGAAGACGGGAGTCGGATTTTCGCAATGCGAGGTGGTTTCGTTTTTCTGGTTCTTGAGCAAACACCAACGAGCGTGTTTCAAGATTTCTTCGTGGCCATCCTTTGCCAGTTGGCGCGCTTCTTGTCGCCACATGGTATCGATGGCTTCGTTGAAATGTTTCATAATGTGAAAACGATCCAAAATGATGACGGCGTTAATGGCTTTCTTGGCAATCACTTTCGGATACGGTTTCCACATATCACAACAAACCGCTTTCAGCCATTGGCTGCGACCTCTGCCAAAGTGCTGAAAAAAACGCAACAGGGTTTTGACCTCGCGATCTTCACCAACATACAGTAAGCGTCGGCAATAGGAATCGATCTGATAAACCAAGGTCAAGAACTTGTAGCCGGCGCGATAGAGAATTTCATCGACGCCGATACTGCGAATATTCTCTAAATGGCGATGCTGAAGACCGTACTCCACCACATATTTAACCGCCGCAAAAACGTTCTGCCACGACATATAAAATAGCGGGGAGGCGGTTTCTATCGGAATATGTTTAACCCACTGCGCCAGATAAATCTTAAAGGCATTCACCAGCGGGCTTTTGCCCTCGGCCCAAGGCAGCTATTCGGCTTGCACACCATGCACAGGGCAAGTGAGGCGTCGCCGGGTGTAGACAAACATGACACGAAAACCCCAGAGTGGAATGACCCTAAACTTTCGTGGCTTTAATCGGTCATACCTTGGCCCTGGTTGTTGACAAATACTGCAACAAGGTTTGCTCTTTTTATGCGGGCGCAAGAGAACAGCAATAATTGCTTCGCCGTTGGAATGGAGTTTCCGTTGTGCTTGCGCATAAACAAATCCCTTGAGTTTGTAGCAGCGGTTCAAGATCGTTTCCAGATGCATGGCCAGTTCCTTTTGTGAGAGTGTCCTTTGCAGTTACTGACAATCTAACAAAAGGAACGGTATTACCTATGCCCGAAACTGTACAGATTCATCTATTGCTTTTTTCTTGTCCTTTCTCTATCTTTCAGCGTCCGGCGAAACAGAAGCGGGCCCTGCTGAGGAGCAACCTGCCAGGGATAACCGGACTCGTGAGAATGGACGGAGAAGGCTACGCCCGCATGGTTAGGGCTTTCTCCGCTTCTTTTTGCAGCACCTTCGAATATCCATTCTTATGACCATGCCTCAAAAAACCTGTGAGTCTTGGATGTTCACTTATCCATGCAATTTTACCCATAGATTCTGACGAAGAACCAAAATTTCAATTAACCCTACTCTCTCGAACCCAAAAGTCTTGTCAGGAATTTTGCTGCTGAAAGTGCTTGACAAGGATAAATAAGAATACGATAACGCGTAGGGTTTGGAAAGTGAAAGAAGGAAGCATGGCGGAGACGAGAACAAACGGATTTCCGTTTTACACTGAATTGCAAGTCCGCGTCGGCGATCTCAACTATGGCGGACATTTGGGCAACGACAAATTCTTGCTCTATTTTCACGAAGCGCGGGTGCGCTATTTTCAGGCTTTGGGCGTTTCCGAAGCCGACATCGGCGACGGTGTTTCACTCACGCAAACGGAGGCGTACATCGCGTACAAGGGAGAAGCTTTTCTTGGGGACGTACTATCCATAGGCGTGCGCATTGATGAATTCTCTCGCGCCCGTTTTCGAGTAAACTTTAGCATCATCCGACCCACAGATGAAAAACTGATCGCCACGGGCTATACGATCTTGGCTGCGTTCGACTATCGCACGCGCAAACCTCAGCGGATACCGCAGTCCTTCAAGGAAAAGGTTCTGGCCTATCAAGCAACGGCGTGAAACTCACCGACGCTGGTCGCGTATAGGTAGCCCAAAACTCTTGCAATTGCCGATGAAAAGCTCTATTTTAGCGGCGACAGAATGATGGGAATTCGGCCGAGTTTAGGTCGAGCAGGTGAGTTCCAAAGTCACTCCGCAGAGTTCAATTCCCATGCAACAAATTGTAAGAACAAATTCCCGAACAGAATGAAAACGAGTTATCGTCAGCTATTTTTCTTCCTGCTCCTGGCCGCCCAACATGTCCTGCCGTTCCGTGCCATTGGGCAAACGAGTTTCCCGCAAAGGCGCGGCGCCGTGAACGACTTTGCCAACGTCATTCCGGCGAATTATCAACAAGAGATCGAGTCGCTGGCCATCGAGGTTTTTAACAAAACCGGAGTGGCCATTGTCGTTTGCACCATGCCGACCATTGGCGATGAAGATTATTTCGATTATGCCAACAAGCTTTACAGCCATTGGGGCATCGGGCGCAAAGGCGAAGATAAAGGCGTCCTCATCCTGAACGTCATTGATATACGGAAGATCAAAATCGAAACTGGCTATGGCGTCGAAGGTTTCATTAACGATGCCAAGGCGGGCGATATCATTCGCAATGTGATGGCCCCGCGTCTGCGCGAGGAAGATTTTGGCGGCGGCTTGTTGGCCGGTGTACAAACCATCGCGGGCTTGGTTGGCCAAGAGTATGGCGTGCAATTCTCCGGCAGAACCAGAGAGATGCAGCGAAGCAGAAGAAGCAGGGATGACGATGGATTTTCCCCCTTTGGCGGCTTGTGTCCAATTATCGGCTTCATTATCCTCATGATCCTTACCCGCGGTCGAATTTTGCCATGGCTGTTGTTGGGCGGAATGTTAGGCGGCAGCGGTCGCAGAGATCACTGGGGCGGTGGCTTTGGTGGCGGCTTCGGAGGCGGCGGTTTTGGCGGCGGATTTGGGGGATTCGGCGGCGGCTCGAGCGGCGGTGGCGGAGCAGGAGGAGGGTATTAACGACCATTTGCATATTTTACAACTCATTCAGTTTTACATCATCGTTTGGCAACTGGTATTAGGCCGTTGATAAACCCCCCATTATCTATGAACCTTAAAATCGTGGTTTGAGATGCCTCGGCGAGGCAAAATCCTTGATAAAATTCTACGCAGGACATAGAATACAAATATTCCATTCTTGAAATTATGTCAATTGTTGAACAGGTTAGGATTCGATGAACGGCGTCGCGGCAGCCGCCACATCTTTAGTAAGCGGGGGGTTGAGGAAATTTTGAACCTACAGCCGAAAGGCGCAAAAGCAAAAGCCTATCAAGTGAAACAGGTGCGGGATGTGATTCTCAAGCACAGACTTGGAGGCAACGAAGATGATTCGATATGAACTCATTATCTACTGGAGCGAGGAAGATCAAGTTTTCATAGTAGAAGTTCCGGGACTGCCCGGTTGTATGGCAGATGGAAAAACATACCAAGAAGCGCTTGCTAATGCGAAAGTCATCATTAAGGAATGGATAGAAACCGCACAGGAATTGGGGCGACCAATCCCCGAACCGAAGGGGCGGTTGGTTTACGCATAGTACAAGAACTTTAGATTTCCACCCACCCCATCAGTGATGGTTGGCATACTTTCGAGGCATCGGTTATTTGGTTAAAGTGCTAAGGAGCGCCATTTAAATAACCTGCTCATTTTCCCAAACCGCTAATAAACGCGAATGAACGCTAATTTTTTTTAATTCGCGTTTATTCGAGTCCATTCGCGGTTTGAGATATGGGGAAGTTATTTAAGCGCCGCTCCTAAGAAGGTAATTGCTGGACACGGTTCAATAACTGACTACGTGGGGCTAACTCCAATTTGACTTGACGGATTTGTAGAAATACACCAATAATTCCAAAGGTATCAAAAATGGCTAAAATTCCCCATTCGCCCGAAGAAATATTCGCAGAGTTTGTAAGTGATGTGAAAGCTGTTTTCGCCGGCGATTTGCTTTCGATCAGCCTTTATGGCAGCGGCGCCAAAGGTGACTATGTGCGCAAAAAGTCCGATATAAATTTTTTGATCGTTCTGACTGAAGACGGCATTCTTAACCTGGCAAAGTGCTTCGGTCTGGTGAAGAAATGGGGGAAAAGAAATGTCGCCGTGCCCTTGTTTATGAGCAAAGAATATCTGCAATCTTCCTTGGACAGCTTTCCCATCGAGTTTTTGTCCATGCAGCAGAATCACAAACTCGTTTATGGCGAGGATGTACTGAAGGACTTGCAGATTTCCAAAGAGCACCTGCGGTTGGAGTTTGAGGAACAAATCAAAGGCAAGCTGCTGCATTTGCGCAAAGAATTTCTCGCCACAGGTGGGGACAAGAGGCGGCTGACTCGGCTTATCTCAGTCACGGTGCCGACCTTTGCCTCTCTGTTTACTGCTTTGCTGACTTTGAAGGGAATCGAGCCGCCCAAGGAGAAAGAGGCTGTTCTGTACAAGGCGGCGGAGGCGTTGGGATTGGAACAAGATGTTTTTAGGCAAATCATTGCCGTCAGGAACAATAGCATCAAGCTATCCGCGACCGAGCTGGTCGCATTAATGGAAGAATACATTGCCGAAATTCGCAAATTGGCATTCACAGTGGATAAATGGTAAAAGCTAAATCTTTGGAGGACAACATGTCAAAGGGAGTAAAGATTACTCTTGGCATTTTGGCGATCGTCGTGATTTTGGTGATCGTTACCGCTGTTTCTTTGAAAAACACCTACAACCGGTTGGTTGGCATGGACGAGGGTGTAAAGAACTCCTGGGCGCAGGTACAAAACGTTTTGCAGCGTCGTATGGACTTGATTCCCAATCTTGTCGAGACCGTCAAAGGTTACGCCAACTTTGAGCGGAGCACTTTGGAAGCGGTCATCCAAGCGCGCGCCAACGCCACGCGTGTGCAGGTCAACGCGGAGAATTTGGATCCGCAGCAACTGTCCCAGTTTATGGACGCGCAAAACGGCCTATCCGCTGCGTTAGGACGGCTGATGGTGGTGGTCGAGCGCTACCCGGAACTCAAGGCGAACGAGAATTTCATTCGCTTACAGGACGAGCTGGCGGGTACGGAGAATCGCATCGCGGTGGAGAGAAGACGTTTCAACGACCAGGTGCGCACTTATAACCAGAATCTGCGTTCCTTCCCGACGGTCTTTTTTGCCGGCGTCTTTGGCTTTCAGCAGCGGCCTTATTTTGAAGCGCCGCCGGAAGCGCAACAAGCGCCGAGGGTAGATTTTAGTGGGGTGGGGGAGAAGAGGTAGGAGAGCTTAGTACGGAGCGAAGCAGCGCCTGAATATTCTACCAAAGCCTCGGTGGTCGTTTTTTTGCTGACCGATGCTTTCTTTAAGTTGCCGTTGGTTAGAACCGTTGCGCAGTACAAAGCCTCCATTGGTTTTGGCAGCCATTGGGAGTTTCTTTTAGCGAATGATGCAAACGCCAGAACCTCTGGGCGTAGAGTCCCGCAAGTCATATCGCCACACTGATTTCAAAAGTGGGAAGAAATGGAGGAGAAAATGAATCGGCTTATATTGGCGCCACTCATGCTTTTGTCGCTGGTAGTCAGTTCATCCATGGCGCAGTCCAGTGCAGTAGATAAAGCCGCCACCTTCGGTCTTGGATTCAGCGTGCAGCAAAGGCTTGTTGGGGAGAGCGACCCGGTTTACTACGGATTCGACTATTCTAACGTGTTGGTGCCGATTACCTGGGGATCAAAGTTGCGCACCGAATTTGAGCTGGGTTTTTGGCGCTACGCTCGATCTTGGGAACAGAGCGGCCAAGGTATGTCGAATGGCAGACTGTCGGTTGGGATTTACTTTCTGCAACCTCGACTGAACGAGAAAATGATCTTCTACTTCGGACCAAGGATTGGACTGAATCGGTTTACTCACTGGCATGAATCAGAGTATAGCTCTCCGAATAGACAGAGTCAATCAAGAACGGATTGGAATTTTGATGCTGCATTCGGCGGCGAGTACTATCTGTCGCGGCATTTCAGTCTTGGCGGCGAAGCGCGACTCCTTTACTATCGATTCGGCAAATTCGCTGATGATGAAGACGAAAAAGAGTCCCTGATAACCAGCAAGGCTATGGTAATCTTTCGATTCTATTTTTGAGGTCGCCGCGATTCCTTTGCTCGAAGAGGATGTTCCCTCGTAATGCGGATTCACTTCCCTTTGACATGGCTTTGACGGAAGCTGCTACTGCCGGCATGATGCTGAATCTCGAAAGACTCTTGGAGTGTCGGTCGAGATTCTCCAAGGCGAGGTTCTTAAACAACCCAAAGCCATTGGTGCCGGTTCTTCCTACCGAAATCTTGTTTCGAATTCAATGCTATTGTCTATGCGGATGATTGGGGGATGAGCACCCCCGCCCCTTTGATTTTGCCCTGCCGAAGATCCTGCAAAGCTTCATTCGCCCGCTCAAGAGGGTAGAGCTGTACTTCGGTTTTGACAGGAACTTGAGGAGCAAGGGCCATCAACTCCTCACCATCTCGCCGCGTCAGATTTGCGACTGATCGGATGCTGCGCTCTTCCCACAGCAGGTGATAGGGGAAGGAAGGTATGTCGCTCATGTGAATGCCCCCACAGACGATGGTTCCACCTTTGATAGTTGCCTGCAGGGCGGCCGGTACAAGGGAGCCGATGGGCGCGAAAATGATGGCTGCATCCAATTTCTTCGGCGGCATCGCAGTAGAATCTCCGGCCCAAACTGCGCCCAGGCGAAGTGCAAACTGCTGGGAGTCGTCATCGCCCGGACGGGTGAAGGCGTAGATCTGCTTGCCCTGATAAATGGCGATCTGGGCGATGATATGCGCTGCCGCGCCAAAACCGTAGATGCCCAATCGCTCCACGTGCTCACCAATCATGCGATAGGAGCGGTAGCCGATCAATCCTGCACATAGCAGCGGTGCGGCGTGGGCGTCGGTGTACGTGGCAGGAATCCGAAAGCAGTAACGCTGATCGGCTAAAGTGTATTCGGCGTAGCCGCCGTCCAGGGTGTATCCAGTAAACAGCGCGTGGTCGCACAAATTTTCCTGCCCCCTTTGGCAGAAGGTGCATTGCCCGCAGGTGTAGCCGAGCCATGGCACGCCGATTCGCTCTCCAACGGAAAAACCCTGCACCTTTTCGCCAACCTGCACCACCGCGCCGACAATTTCGTGGCCGAGGATGAGCGGCAGCTTGGGATGTTCCAACTCGCCGTCCAAGATGTGCAAATCGGTGCGGCAGATACCGCAGGCGTGGACTTTGATTAGAACTTGTCTTGGTCCCGGCTGCGGAACAGGCGCCTGTTTATGGCGCAAAGGTTTCCCTGCCGTTTCCAATACCATAGCGGGCATTCTCTTGGGAATTTCCATTTTCTCACTCCATGCTTGACATTGTTTGTCGAAAACAGCCAGTCGTGGGAGGCGTTTTCCCTAACGCCGATGACACCGATAGACTCTTTCGGGCTTGTGAAAGCGCTCTTGCGAAATATGTTCGTGGGAGGCGTCTTTCACGCCGAATTTGTCAAATTGATCTCAGAAGAGGTCTCCTACCTTTTTCAGAATGTGAGCGAGACGATCAATCTCAGTAAGAATCGAAGTCAATATCTCCAGTCGCCCGCAGCGAGCCATGGCTAGTCGCAGCAACGCCGCCAATTATTTTATGTGGAACCTGATGCTCGCGACATCGCTGGTCAATAGCTTGCAGAGTTTGATCAAATTCTCTTGCCATGAACCATTCGCCACTTTATGAAAATTTTTTGCATCTCAACGTGGTGTTGAAGATCTGCTTCGATTTGTGCGGAGGTATTGCCGGTCTTGAACCAGACTTGGTATGCAGAATCGAAAAAGGAGAAAAATTGTTCACGCGAGGGCGGAAAGCGAATGTCAAGATCCTCCATGCCTCTATATTTGAGCCAGAACTGCTCAAGGCGCTTGTCATGGCTTTTGCTCACAACAACCTTCCTTTGACTGACCATCTATTCTGCAAGGATTTCAACGGTTGAATACGGCCACCTAACAACCTAACAGTCTATAGCCTAACAGCCCAATTGCTGAATTCGACAACGGCGCCAATCTAACAACTAATAGCTTGAATGTCAAGAGAAGAAAATCCCGCAAAAAAGCTCGAGCCTCTGCCTGAAAGAGTCGAGCTGAAAGATGCTCTGTAAATGTTAGCTGCGGAATGGGGAGCAATCTTTGAGTAAAAAAGGATTGTTTTAGATTTAAAACAGCTTGGAATTCGCCAGCAATTTCCTTAAAATGCCCTACGAACATCACAAAAATTGGAGGCTAATTATGAACTTTTGGCGAGTTCTTTTATCGTGTGTTTGTGTTCTGGGGTTGTTACTTATCTCATGCGAAAAACAGTCAAGTCAGACAGAAGATCTTTACGGCTACGCCAAATCCCGGCAAGCCGATTTGAAGCTGAGCGTTTACATCACTGCCCATTCCGTTGCCGATCAGTTGAATGATGAAAGCGGACGCAGGGCAGGTGTCTCACTGCTAAAGAGTCTTGGCATTACTAAAGCTTATGTGGAAGTCTACCGAGGTGGCTTGGTGATTGATCAGGCTCTCTTGGAAG
>DYKH01000317.1 GCA_020722685.1 Caldithrix sp.
CTCATCAAAAATAGGCATAATTTTATTCAACGTATTTGCGACGCAGGACACTAGCTTGTGTTTTGGTGTAACCGTTAAGCTGTAGAATTAGGAACCGGAGATAGTCCGGAATTTGCGAGACGGGAACAGTCCTTGCGGACTTGACTACTAACGAATTTAGGATTTGTTTGTAGTTAATGCCGCAAGGGATGTTGGTAGTAGCGCAATTTATTGCGCGTTCTTGGAGTAATGGCGTATAAATTCGCCTACTACGAACTGGAAGGCACGAAAGATACATTACCATAAATTAAAAGGGGCTAAACATCTACAATGAAAACTGAATTTGATGTGGTGTTGGGAATCGATATGGAAACCGATATAGGTTCTTTTACCAGCGATTACGAAGGCGTGAAGCACGGCACTCCCCGTCTGCTTGAAATCATGCGGCGACAGAATGTCCGTGCCACTTATTTCTGGACCGGTCACGCGGCGAAGAACAACCAGGAAACCGTGGCGGCGGTATGCGCCGCCGGGCATGAAACCGGTTGTCACGGGCTTGTCCATGAAACATTGGGCGACCCGATTTTTCCGCTGCCAAACAACTGGCCGGTTTTTCCGTTCGAGGTTGAAGGCCGTCTTCGTGAAGCGACCCGGATAGTGGAAGAAGTTTCCGGCATCAGGCCGCTAAGTTTTCGCTGTCCTAGGCTTTGGGGCAGTACGAAAGTGCTTAATGTGCTGGAATCGCTGGGCTATAAATCCGATGCCTCGTTGCCGCTTTACTACTACCGGAATCTCTATTATCCCTATCATCCGTCCGAAAACAACTGGACGGAACGGGGCGACATGAAGATTGTGGAAATTCCGAATTTTTGCGACCTGACAATGGAGAGCAATGATCCGTATCAACGGGACCGGGATCAGTGGCCGCTGTTCCGCACTGAATCGGCGACGGCAGTGCTGGAAAAAGCGGACAGTTTTATTGATTATGTCACAACTAGGGGGAAACGTCCGGTCGTCTGTTTTTATTTTCATCCTTGGGAATTTTATAAGATGCCGCAAGGCGCGATTGATTATGGCGAAGCCAGCGTGACACCACTGCCGTTTATTACAAAAAATTGCGGTGATGCTGCCTGCCTAGAATTTGAAATTCTACTGCAGGAACTGAAAAAACGCGGCGGAGTTTTCAAAACCGCCGGGGAGATCGCCGATGAATGGCAATGAGCTGATTGAATTGTTCAAAAAAGGCGGCAAGCGCTGTCATGTAATTGGCACCGCAGAAAACGGTGTTATTGCCGGGCTCGACCTGGAAGGCCGGCTGTATGCCGTGATAGATAATGCTGTTGTAAACCGGGTCAATCCTGCCGCAGTACTCGGCATAAGCACGCGTTCAGGGTATTTAAATCCGGGTGGCGATGGCTTGTGGCCCGCGCCGGAAGGCACTTGTTTGGGCTATCAATATGGAACCGGCAGATGGCGGGTTCCGCCGGGGTTGACCGGAGCCAGGTTTTTAGTTGCTGAACAAACAGCGGACCGGGCGCAAATCGAGGCAGAAATTGATCTTGTCAACGCTTCCGGCCTGGGTATTCCGGCAATTTTCCGCCGGGATGTTTCGCTTGTATCGGAAAACGATTGTCTGACGGTCAAAGTCATTGAATCAATTCAGTATATCGGTGCGCGAACTCTTAATCGCGAAGAATGCATGCTGGTGCCGTGGTCGCTTTGCCAGTTTGACTGCGGTTCCAGTTGTGAAGTGGTGTTTCCGGCAGCCAATGCGGAGATATGGGACCTGTATGATCCTAGTGATGACTGCCGCTGCGTCAAGGAAGGTCTGCTTCATGCCATAACCGATTCGTCAAGACGTTATCAGATCGGAATCGGCCCAGCCGTTCCCTGGATCGAACTTCATCTGCCGCACAAGAAACTTAAAATCCTACGGACCAGCTCCAAATTGCCGGGAAATATGAGTTATATTGATATTGCTGACGCCGCACCGTCAACCAGGCCTTCGGATAAAGAAACTCGTTACAGCGTCTATAGCGACACGAACGGCTTTATGGAAATTGAAGCGCTCGGCGGCTGTCCGTGCGCACTTAACCCCGGCGTAATATTATCTGTCGAAATAGTAACAGAATATCGAAGCACAGAACGGAAAGATGAAAAATAGAACTGCACTCACAGAATGGAAATGGAGGTAAAAATGAATGTGAATGGTCTGCCTAGCGGTGACGCGAAAAAGGCTTTGGAGTTCCCGCATTTCCCAACACGTCTTCAGGCCGTTGTCTGGCGCAACTGGGGGCTGGTTCCAGTGGAAAAATTGGCGCAGGTTCTCAAAGCGACAGCAACGCAAATTGAGGAACTTGCTTCAGGCATGGGTTTACGCAAAGACGACAGACTGTGTCCGCTGTGGCATGAACGCGGATATCTCACCATCATCAGGCGCAACTGGCATCTGCTGCCTTACGAACAGTTGCTGGAATTGCTGGATTTCACCCCTGAAAAATTGGCTTATATTCTCAAGGAAGATGATTTCTTATGGCATAAATTAGGGAAGATGAAACCGGAAACCGCGCCAGTTCAATATGTTCAGCTGACGGCAGAAGAAATAAAAAAAACCGCAGTATTGAAAAAAATTATTGCACAATATTTTCCCGACAATCAAACTGTTCAAGACAAACCGTTCACGTTTTTAAAACGCTACGGCAATAATGCGAAGAATTATTCAACCTCTGGAAACAACCGCTCCGGCTTGTGTATGACTTATTCTTACTCAGCGGTTTACGGCGACCCGTTGCTCAACGAACAGCTCAACCCGTACCCGGATGGGTTGCTGGCGGATTACGCCGCAGTCGGCATCAACGCAGTATGGTTGCAAGGGACTCTTTACACGCTGATACCCTGGCTAGGCGAAACAAAAGATTCGAACGGCTGGCAAATCCGGCTGGCAAATCTCAGAAAATTATGCGTAAAAGCTGAAAAACATGGCATTAAAGTTTATCTTTACCTGAACGAACCGCGCTCTATGCCGCCAGATTTTTTCGAAACGCATCCCGACTGGCGTGGAGCTCAGGCTAAAGATGGGTTGAGCTATACTTTATGCACCAGCAAAACGCCAGTGCTTAACGCGCTAAAAGACGGGATTTCTGAATTATTCCGCAACGTGCCGGAACTTGGCGGACTGTTTACTATCACCATGTCGGAAAACCTGACCAACTGCTGTTCCCGTCCACAGGATATTGTTACGCCCTGCCCGTTATGCTCAAAACGCGGTCCGGCAACCATCGTTGCGGAACTCAACCAGGCGTTCGCCGAAGGCGTGCACCGGATAAAACCTGAGGCTGATGTCATTGCCTGGACTTGGGGCTGGGCACCGGAATGGGATGAACGGGCGGTGGAACTACTGCCCAAAGACGTAAAACTGATCTGTGTCAGCGAAACAGCACTGGCCACCGATGCGATGGGCATAAAAGGTTCAGTAATAGATTATTCTATTTCCAAAGTCGGCCCCGGTCCGATTGCATTGAGATTGTGGAAAAAAGCCGGAGAGCATGGCATTCAAACCGTTGCCAAAGTTCAGTTGAACAATACTTGGGAATGCTCGGCCGTGCCGTATATTCCCGTGCCGGGTCTGGTGGAAAAACATCTGCGCAATCTTGAAGCCGTTGGGGTCAAAGATTTGATGTTGAACTGGACTCTTGGTGGCTATCCCGGCGGTAATCTGGAACTGTTAAAACTGCCGAAAGAAAAACTGGCTGCGGAGAAATATGGCGCTGAATGCGCGAAACTGGTTTTGCGGGCGTGGACTTGCTTTGACCGGGCGTTCGAAGAATTTCCCTTGAACGGCACGCCGCAACTTTATACCGCTCCACAAAATTTCGGACCGATGAATCTGCTCTTCGAAAAACCCACCGGCTACTCTGCAACCATGCTTGGTTTCCCCTATGATGATTTGGATGCATGGCGTGGCAATCATTACCCGGAAGATATTTTTGAAGAGCAATTTAGAAAATTGACTGCCGGCTGGGCGAATGGGCTGGAACAGTTAAAGGCCGCTGAAAAAATCGTTTCTGCCGAATATTCTGCGGCATTAACCGACTTGATGAATGTCGCAGAGGCGACTTATTGCCATTTCCGCAGCACGTATCTCCAGATTCGCTTTGTCCGCTGGCGCAATTCCGGCGATAAACAAAATGTTCTGGGCATACTCGATGAGGAAATCGAACTGGCGCGGCGGCTGTCTGCGGTAATGTTGCGCGACTCCCGCATCGGCTTCGAAGCCAGCAACCACTATTATTATACCGTTGCCGACCTCAAGGAGAAAATTCTTAACTGCGAGTTTATAAAAACTGAAATTTTGTCTCAGCGGTAAAA
>DYKH01000318.1 GCA_020722685.1 Caldithrix sp.
AATAAATCCTGATAATCGCATACCACCAATCTCCACAATCCCTGACGCATCCATCCATCATTCCTCCACAGTTTGTTGTTATTGTAGGGACATAAACCAAAACCAACCATCAGGAGAATAATATTATGAAAGCCGCAGTCTACAGATCATATGGTCCGCCCGAAGTTTTGAAGATTGAAGAAATTGAAAAACCCACACCCAAGGAAGATGAAGCACTTGTAAAAGTTCATGCCTCATCGGTGAACCCAGTACAGTGGTACGCCATGACAGGTTTGTTCCTTGCCCGCATCGGCAACGGACTTTTCAAACCCAAGGACATCCGACTCGGTACGGATTTCGCCGGGGTGATTGAAGCCGTTGGTAAAAACGTCGCAGATTTCAAACCTGGCGATGAAGTCTTTGGCGGGAGATCGGGGGCATTCGCTGAGTATGTTTGTGTGCAAAAGGCCATCGCCCATAAACCTGCCAACGTAACGTTCGAACAAGCAGGAGGAGTTGCTATCGCGGCGATCACTGCCTTGCAAAGTCTCCGCGATCATGGGCAACTCCAGGCGGGACAAAAGGTTCTGATCAACGGCGCGTCAGGTGGCGTGGGCACCTTCGCCGTACAGATCGCCAAGGCGCTCGGCGCCGAAGTGACCGGGGTGTGCAGCCCGCGCAACGTGGAATTGATCCGCTCGCTCGGTGCAGACCATGTCATTGATTACACCAAAGAGGATTTCACCCGCAATGGTAAACGCTACGATCTATTGCTCGATATCGCAGGAAGCCGGTCGTGGTATGCGTGTAAGCGCGCGCTGAACCCGATAGCAATTTTGGTTATCGTCGGTGGACCAAAATCCAACCGCTGGATCGGACCGCTCGGCCATGTCATCAAGTTGCGGTTGGCGGCGCTGGGAGCGAGCCAGAAGGTTGTTTTCTGTATGGCGAGTCTCAAGCGTGAGGACTTGATGGTTCTGAAAGATATGTTCGAACGTGGACAGATCAAGCCGGTTGTGGATCGAACCTATCCGCTGAGCGAAATCTCCGAAGCCATGCGCTATCTGGGAACCGGTCATGCCAAAGGGAAAATTATCGTCAGCATGAGATAAAACGAACAGCGAAAAACATCTTTTATCTTTCCGCCTTTTTCCCTTATACTCTCCCCATGCCTGAACTTATCCTCGTTGTAGACGATGAACCGAAGGTTGTCAGTCTTGCGCGCGATTATCTTGAGAAGCATGGATACCGCGTCGCCACCGCTGCCGATGGCCAGTCCGCGCTGACAACGGCCCGCCGCGAAAAACCCGACCTCATCATCCTTGACCTCATGCTCCCCATCCTGGATGGGCGCGAAGTCTGCAAGATCCTGCGCCGTGAAAGTGATGTGCCCATCATCATGCTCACCGCCCTCGCCGAAGAAGTGGACCAGGTCACCGGGCTGGAGATCGGCGCGGACGATTACATCACCAAGCCGTTCTCGCCGCGCGCGCTGGTTGCGAGAGTGCGCGCCATGTTGCGGCGAACGCGCGGCGAGATCAGAACCCCAGCCATTATCCGCGTGGGCGCGCTTGAAGTTGACTCTGAAAAGCACGCGGTCACCTACGGTGGCAAACCCATCCAACTCACGCCTAACGAATTCAAACTCCTGCAATTGCTCGCCAACCGCCCCGGTCAAACCCTGACCCGTGAGCAACTGCTCGACAACCTGCACGGCTCCGCCTTCAGCTTCGACCGCAGTATCGACTCGCACATCAAGAACCTCAGAAAAAAACTCGAAGCCGCCTCCGGCCAGTCTATGATTGAAACCGTGTATGGAGTTGGGTACCGCTTTTTAGAAAAGTAAACGTCAGGCGCCAATTCCCATGTCCGAGCAACCTCCCGATCAATCCGCCCCACCCCAACAGCGCAGCGCCCGCCGATTTTTTCCGGTTGCGCTTTTCTTCTTCAGCATTATCCTGCTTTTTATTGGAGGCACGGCCGCCTTTCTCTTTCTGATCTTTTCGGAATACACCGGGGTAAAGAATTGGTGGCTGCTCTTTTGCGGTGCTCCTATCATTGTGGTAGTCATCGCGTTCATCATCCTCATTAACCTTTACCGGCGCTTCGGCAAACCATTGCAACGGATTTTCAATGCCATCGACTCAGTCGCCGAAGGCGACCTCAGTGTGCGCGTACCAGAAAATGATTCGGACGTGTACAGCGAATTGAACAAACGCTTCAATCACATGCTTGGCGAACTGGAACGCGCCGAACATCAGCGCCGCAACCTCACCGCCGACATCGCGCATGAACTCCGCACGCCGCTGCATATCATTCAGGGAAATCTTGAAGGCATCATAGACGGTGTGTATCAGCCGACTCCCGAACACATCAACAATACACTGGAAGAGACACGACTGCTCTCCCGCCTCGTGAACGACCTGCAAACCCTCTCCCTAGCTGAAACGGGACAGCTCCCGCTTCACCCCACCCGCTTCCTGTTCGCCGACCTGACGGCGGATCTCACTTCGAGCTTTTCCGCCCAAGCCGCATCCCAAAGCATTGACCTGACCTCTGCCATTGAAGACCCCTCTCTCGAGATCACCGCCGACTATGACAGACTCAATCAGGTGTTGTCAAACCTGGTGTCGAATGCGTTGCGTCACACCCCCTCAGGCGGGCGAGTCGCCATCACGGCAGAATCAATTGTCGGCGAGAAAAGAGGCGTACGGATCCAGGTTAAAGATACGGGCACGGGAATCGCATCCGAAGATATCCCCTTCATCTTCGACCGTTTCTGGCGTGGCGATAAATCGCGCAGTGACCGAGTCCACAGCGGGCTGGGATTGGCGATTACAAAGCAGTTGATCCAGGCGCATGGAGGAGAAATTTCTGCGCAGAGCGACGGGTTGCCCGGCAAGGGGACAACATTTATCATTGAATTACCAGAACATCTTCCACACAACATAAACTACTTGAGTTTAGAGATGGCTGAATCAGCGCGGAGAATGCGCTGAATTCACTGGGACCTTTACAAACGAGAAGCAGAAGCAAACTTAGCAGGTTTTCAGCTGGGCTTGTGTCTTTTGGGTCTTGAAAACGACCTCAAAGCGTCTTCTTGGAGCAGGACGATAGCCTTTTTGCCTGCCTCGTCCTTTTCCTGCAGGTCTGGGGTTGGCAGCCGGTGTGCCAGAGTGCAACAAAAATGTCTGGGCGGAACGCTGAACTTGTGCCGGGGTCAAAGGCTTGAGTTGCCCCTCTTTCTGATGCGGATGCCAGGCTGGACGATTGGGTCGAACCGTATCACGCATGAGCAGTAATTGCCAGTAAGCCAACGCCACGATCCACATCCAGCGTTGCAGGCTTGCCAGGTTGGAGGAGCGATTGCTGTTGAGACCCATGTGTTGTTTCAGGAAGCGAAACAGGTGCTCAATGGCGAAGCGCCACAGGTACATGCGGCACAGGTCTTGAGGTGCGACATCTTCCGGACCGGTCCAGAAAAGCCAGAGTGGCCGCTTGTAGCGTGGTGTGCCATCCTCTTTCAAAAACTCTACGCAGACCACTGAGCCTGTCACTTTGGCCAGCCGCTTGAAATGCAGCTTGTGCCAGACACGCACTCGCACTTTCTGCTTGCCCAGAGAAAACTCTTCACTGGCATCTGGAGTGCGAGCAATGTCATTCAACTGGAAATCCGCCCCATGCTTGCGTGGCGCTCCCCGACTGCCTGCTGGTTTTGGCCGCGGTTCCTGGCTGAGTTTCTGGTTGTTTTGCAGTCGTACCAGGGCATAGCTGTTTTCCAGTCCAGCAAAAACACCTAAAAAGTGTTTATCGCGATAGCGGCTGTCGGCTGTGATCACTTTCGGACGCGGGTTACGCGCTGCCAACTCCTTGACCTGTTGCGCTGCAATCTTCGTATCGGTTGTCTGAGTGCCGATGCGCTCGATGTCTTCTGGCGCAACCCAGGAGGTACCACTTTGCACCAGGCGAACCAGCCAGGAGTATTTGTGTCCATAGCGCAGCGGATCTTTTTGCTGAGCCTTCAATGCCCCACGATCTGCCAGGGTCTCAGCCGACATACGCTCGTTGGGTGTGGCATCGACTGCATGGACCTCGTAACCGGCAATCGTTTCCCAGTCTGCACTCTGGCTATCATTGAACAAGCTCTTCAGTTCATCACCCAACTCACCATGTACCAGCGCATCGTACACACTGCTGAATTTGCGCCGAAACAACGGCGACTCACTCAGCGCCACCGGCGAGCTGACATGCCCGGTGGTCGTCAGGGCATCCACCAGATCCAGAATGGCGGCGGGTCGCCAAATCACTTTTTGGTATACTGCTTCTCGGAACTCGCTGAGGTTTGTTTTGGTCATAAAAA
>DYKH01000319.1 GCA_020722685.1 Caldithrix sp.
AAAACTGCTAACCATTTGGCTTTTTCAACGGCTATTACGAACAGTTTCGCAAAGTTCCATTATTCATCTTTTCGTTGTCGTGCAATTTGCTGATTTTGCAGTCTTAAAAAATAACATCATCGAAGGGAAATTGGGAATATGAAACAAGTATTGGTTCTTGGCGCTGGATTGGTGTCGCGACCCCTCGTGCGCTATTTGTTAGATCAGCCGGAAATTTCTGTTTTGGTCGCAAGTCGAACGGTGAGCAAAGCGGATGCTTTGGTCGGAGGTCATCCAAAAGGCAAGGCTTTGGCCCTGAACGTCCAGGATACCAAGAAGCTGGAAGAGCTGGTGGCCGATTCGGATCTGGCCATTAGCCTGCTGCCTTACACCTATCACGTGCAGGTGGCGGAGCTTTGCCTCAAGCACCAGTGCCATCTGATCACCACTTCTTACGTGAGTCCGGCGATGCGCGCTTTGGATCAGGCCGCCAAAGAAAAACGCTTGTTGTTCTTGAACGAAATCGGTCTAGACCCAGGCATCGATCACATGTCGGCCATGAAAATTATTCATGACGTCGCGAAGAAAGGTGGAAAGGTCCTCTCCTTCGAATCCTGTTGTGGCGGTTTGCCGGCGCCCGAGGCCAACGATAATCCATTTGGCTACAAGTTTTCCTGGAGTCCGCGCGGTGTGGTGATGGCTGGGCGCAATTCTGCGCACTACTTGAAAGACGGCGTTGATGTTCAAATTCCCGGCAATGAGCTTTTTAAAAATTATTGGTACAAGAATGTTGAAGGACTGGGCAAGCTGGAGGTCTACCCCAACCGCGATTCCATGTCCTATCAGGATTTGTATGGGCTGAAAGATGCCAAGACCATCTTTCGCGGCACGTTCAGAAATCCCGGCTGGTGCGACACGCTGGAAAAAATCGTGCAGCTTGGCTTTTTGAACGACCAGGAAAAGCCGGAATTGATCGGTAAATCCTACGCAGAAGTTACAGCCAGCCTAATCGGCGCGCCGGCCAATCGGCAAAGTATAGCCAAGTTCTTGCAGCTCGATGCAGCCTCGCCGATCATCGATCGATTGGAATGGCTTGGCTTATTGAGCACTGAAAAAGCCAAAGCCGATCCGCCAACCTATCTGGATATTCTGGCTGCCAGAATGTTGGAGAAAATGCCCTATCGAGAGGAAGAGCGCGATATGATCATCTTGCAGCATGACTTTGTCGCTGAATACCCCTCCGGTAAAAAAGAACACATTTGCTCATTGTTGGTAGATTATGGAATTCCCAAAGGTGACTCATCTATGGCGCGCACGGTCAGCTTGCCCGCTGCCATTGCCAGCAAATTGATGCTTCAGGACAAGATCAACCTCACCGGCGTGCACATACCGGTCATGCCCGAAATTTACCAACCGGTGTTGGCTGAGTTGGAGGGAATGAATATCAAATTCAAAGAAACTGTCACCGCTGTTTGATTGAAGTGAATCTGGTAAACGAACCAGGGCGCCGAGTCATAGATTTAATCGCGACGTTGGACTCGACGCTTTGGCGTCCAGATTTGTCTTTTGGAGAAAAAAATGCTAACAAGAATCGTTTTTACCCTCTGCTTGTTTCTGGTGATGGGAATATCCTACTTGAGTCGAGCGCAAACCACCGGCGAGATGCTTGGCTATGGAGCCAACGACAAGCTGCTCATCGTCAATGCAGATGACTTTGGCATGTGTCACGCGGAGAATGCGGCCACCATGGATTTGTTGGTGGGCGGGCATGTCACTTCCGCCACCATCATGGTCCCTTGCCCTTGGTTTGAGGAGGCGGCGGCTTTTTGTCGCGAGCATCCACTGATCGACGTGGGCGTGCATTTGACCCTGACTGCTGAGTGGAAAAAATACAAGTGGGGCAGCGTCGCTCCGGCGGATTTGGTGAGGAGCTTACTCACACCTCAAGGGTATTTCCCGGATGATTCACCGGAGGTGGAGATGCGTGCGGATCTGGCCGAGGTGGAAAGAGAATTTCGCGCGCAATTGGAAAAAGCCAAACAGGCCGGAATTCAATTGACGCATTTTGACAATCACATGGGTTCTGCGTATGGACTTGCCACCGGCCGACACTTTTTCGACGTTGTTTTCAAATTGAGTAAAGAATATGGTCTGCCGTTCCGCTTGCCGCGCAACATTTCCGAGCGTTATCTCGCAAGCCTCTCTGAACAAGGAAAGGCGGCGATAAAAGAGCAGATAAAGCTTTGGACGGCCCAGGGCTTCGCTCTGCCGGATTATTTGGAATCCGTTCAGCACGGCAAGACCTACGAAGAGAGCGTTGCCGCGTACCAACGATTTTTCAGGAATCTTAAACCCGGGGTGACCGAGTTGTACATCCATGCCGCTTTTCCCGAGGAAGAAATGCAGGCTATCTCCGCTTCATGGCGTAATCGGGATTATGACTATCGCATCTTTAAATCGGAAGAGACGAAAAAGCTGCTGGCGGAATTGGATGTCAAACTCATTGGATGGAGGGAGTTGCAAAGGCTGCAGAGAGCAAGGATGAAGTAACCGGGACCGCATCCGCTGTCAAAATCGTGATTGTGTTTTGGGGATCCGCCTATTTCGCGAAATGGATTCAACATGCATAACATCTCTTAGGTCGGATGAAGGCCGGGCCGACAACACGACGTCGGCCGGCGCGCGTTTCGAACTGGCTTTCAAAATCTCCTTGGCCTAAAGAATAGTGTCCTACCTTTCCCTGTGCGCTTTTTTCCCTCGCTGTTGCTCAAACGGGTTCCCGTCAGGAGCTACAAAAAAAGTCATCAAAGTGTGTTAAAAATATTTCTTGACAATGTCAAGAGCAAATGCTATGTTGTATTAGTTAAGTAATACACCGATACACTAAATCACAAACACGCATTCATTGGTGGGATTGACCATGGACATCACCGTCGAGCCGAAGCGAGGGTTGCCCCTCTATTTTCAGCTCATCGAGCAGATCAAGCACCAAATCGCCACCGGATTGCTTAAAGAGGGCGATCAGTTGCCCACGGTCCGGCAATTGGCGGTGGATTTGGAGATCAATCCGAACACCATCTCCAAAGCGTATGCAGAGCTGGAGCGGGAAGGATTCTTGCAGACCAAGCAAGGAGTAGGCACTTTCGTTCGGCAAGGCGGAAAAGCAGTGCCCCGGGAAGAAAGGGAGCAGAAGCTGCAGGCCTTGTGCAGCCAATTTAGCGCAGAGGCGCAAAAGTACGGCTTTTCGGTGGAGGAATTGGTGTCGGAATTAAAAAAACGAATCACTAAAACCCGGTGAAAGTGCATTGATTGGAGGCAAATATGGGAGATTTTCCTTCTTATAGTTTCAATCAGAAGAAGCCATCCATTCGTGGTTTCGATCCCAAGCGAATCAATTTTGTCGCGGTATTGGTTTTCGTCGTTCCGACGGTTTTGGGAATCTATCTGACCGTTATCACCCAATCGGATTGGTACTTTGTGGGGGCGGTGCTCATCGGCTGGTTTTTCTCCTTGTCACCAAAAGTCGCCAATCAGTGGGAAAAAGGCATCGTCCTTCGCTTTGGCAAATTTCACCGTCAGATCGGGCCGGGTTTGTACTGGATATTACCGCTGATCGATCGCGCGATCTACTGGATCGATCAAAGAGTAAATACCACTCCTTTTCGGGCTGAAAAGACCCTTACCAAAGACACTGTCCCGGTCGACGTGGATGCGGTTTTGTTCTGGCTGGTCTGGGATGCGAAAAAGGCAGCGTTGGAAGTGCAGCAATACCGCGAGGCCATCTTTTGGGCGGCGCAAACGGCGCTGCGAGACATCATCGGCAAGACCGAATTAGCCGAGCTTTTGGCGGATAGAGAAAAACTGGACAAGAAGCTGCAATCGGTCATCGATGCCCGCACCGAGCCGTGGGGAATTACCGTGCAATCGGTGGAAATCCGCGACGTGATTATCCCGGAGCTGCTGCAGGATGCCATGAGTCGGCAGGCGCAGGCTGAGCGGGAACGGCAGGCGAGAGTCATCCTCGGCGAGGCAGAAAAACAAATCGCCGGCAGCTTTGTTGAAGCATCGGCCATGTACCAAGAGAATCCCACGGCCTTTCACCTGCGGGCCATGAACATGCTTTACGAAGGCTTGAAAGAAAAAGGCGCTCTCATTGTCGTGCCGTCCACAGCCGTCGAGTCCATGGGATTGGGCGCTGTGACGGGTCTTGCCGCTCTGAACACAGCAGTGACCAAGAAGCCTTTGGTGCAATGATGCAATCTATTTCGTATTGGTGTAAATCTTGCGGCTTTTCTATGAGGAGAAACTAAGATGAGATTCCTGACAGCAAAAGACCTTGTTCCC
>DYKH01000320.1 GCA_020722685.1 Caldithrix sp.
TGGGCAGCTTGCTTTTGTTGCAGGCAGACTACCAGATCAGTAGTTTTTCAGTGCCAGTGGCAGAAACACTTGCTTTGGCGATGGCTGCACGTTTACGGTGATGTCTTGGGTGGCTGCCACCACTGCCGAACCGAAGAAACCCGGTGGAGGTGTAGCAGTCCCTACTCCACTGGGTGGAATCAGATAAGAAGTGCTACTATGGATAGCGCCTCCCGCCGCAATATAGGTCACATCGGCTGAAGCCCACACGCTGGTACTGTTGTTACGAACGGTGATGGTTGAGACCCAACCGCCGCTGTTCCTGATATACGTCAGGAAGACTAAATCGGCCGACGGCTGCACGTTGACGACGACATTCTGGGTAGGCCAACCACCGTATCCCTCGCTGAACCAATACGTCTCGCTTACCATATCCCACTTGAGTGTGTAAGTGCCGGGATAGAACGGGGCAACGACTTTGGCCTGCAACTGAATATTCCGGCTGGGATAGACATCTGCCCCCAATGAGGTGCGCAACCCCTCCCAGGTCACCAACCGGCCGGCACTATCATACCAGTGGTAGGACAGTTGCTCGGAATATGAACCGCTACTATTCCACTGATATGGGCTGGTGTTCTGAAGGTGAAATGGCACTTGATACGCCAGTCCCGTCTGCATCGTACGCGGAGTGCGAGCGAGAGGGCCGTAATACTGCTCCCCGGAGAGACCTGTGTAGCGGATTCCACCGGCAGTGTCCGCATCCAACCACGCCCAACGGTTGAAGGTCAAGCCCCTCATAGTCACTTGAGCGTAGTAATGCGCGAGTATCTGGCGATAGTCCCAGGGGGCAGCCCCGGCGTAGCCACTCAGTTCCCAGGCGTGGGAGCCGTTTTGAGATAGACCTGCCAGGTAATATCCACCGTTGTCGCTATCTACCGGATCTGGGACACTTACCAGCGTCCACGGTTCATCAGCGCCATCCGCAGTCGGGTTGCCGCAATCTGCCTTATACTTGGCGCAGATGTAGTTGTAGGTAGAGTGGTTTCGTAATGTATTCCCTGCGGTTGCGTTGACCGCGTCGTAGTGGCGTGTTTGGGGAGTGCAGCATCCCCAATAGGCCTGTGAGCCAGTGTGCTCAATACGATACTCGGTACCTCCCACAATCCTGTGCCCCCAAACAGCCCCACAGGGAATATCGCGCCAGCCAAAAGTCCTGATGGCGACAGCGCCAGCCTTGAGAGCCTCGCTGCCCGCTTGCCCGGGCCATTCGTTGGCTAGCACACGCGGTACGTAATTGCCCTCGTAGCTGATTGGGCCATATTCATTGCCGCTACCGCAGCGATAGCTTCCAGAATCTGCACAAACGTAGACATAAGTCTCTGAAACGCTCGTTTGGGCAGAAGCCACAGGGCCAGACTGGACTGCCACGAGTGGAATCACAACCGCTGTGAACAAAGCGAGTAGTTGCGTTATCTTCTCCATCGCGGTGTCTCCTCTAACGCTGGCCAAGGGCGACTTGGACCAAAAAAGTCTCTGGATTGTCAGTGAGCGATCTCAGACGTAACACAGTGATTTGGTTTCCCTCGGCTGACCACTGGGGATCGAAGGCCAGATCAACCAGCAGGTGCGGGTTCGTCCCGTCTGCATTCACTACCCAGACCGATTCAGGCTGAGACATCGTGTTGGCCCTGTAAGTGTAAGCGATAACCTGGCTATCAGGTGACCAGGTTGGCCCCATGCATATAGCATCCTCACGTTCGGTCATAGTGACACGACGAAGGTTAGAGCCATTTGCGTTGACGATCCACAAGTCGGTTCCCAGGCGACCTTGACCATTGGGCACACTGAAGGCGATCGTACTGCTATCAGGCGACCAAACCCAGTCATAACTGACATAAGGGTTAACTCTTACTTCAGCGGTATTGGAGCCATCCAATTCGGAAATCCAGAGAGACGATGGTAAGCCTATTCGAATATACGCCAGCTTCTTCCCGTCTGGCGAGACGTGGTAATCTCCCTGGAACACTGGTGGAAGCGTCTCCTCGGTCAGGGGATCAGTGACAAAATCGGATGTGAAGATGTTGTTTAGCTGCCGCATTTGACTCCCGTTGCTTCTGACGGCGTACATCACCCCGTTCCGACGGCAGGTGATTTCATCTGTAAGCAACCAGGCCACGTCATCTAGTCCCCCCAGATCGCAATCGGCTATCTTCCGAGGCCGCGGACGTTCGACGTCAACGACGTACAGTGTGCCATCAATACCTTGTTCTGAGGCTGGGGCCAGATACGCCACAGAGCGCCCATCCGGTGACCAGGCCCAATCATTCGCTATGTCAGCCAGTTTTTGCGCCTGCGAGCCATCGGCGTTAGCTACCCACAAGTCATCCCAAAAACCGTTAGCCGCAGCGCCATCCTCAAACTGGACCAGAATATAGCGTTGGTTGGAACGCCCGAACAGGAACCGCGTTCCGTCCGGCGACCAAGCCTTGAATGTAATCGGGTTTCCTACAGCAAAAGGCTGCACCGCCGCAAGTGTGACCCTCTCCGCCCGCAACGGAATGCGGGCATCGTAGGCAGCGACTTCCGCCGCCAACGCGGGCGATGGCGGCGTAGGGGTGATCCGAGGCGTGGAGGTCGGAGGAGGGGGCAACGGCGGCTGTGTGCCATCCCAACCAGGTGGTGGCGTTTGCAGCGGTGACCGTGCCGACGCTGGTACCGGTGTTTCTAGTGGCGAGCGGAATTGTGCCAGTCCCATCATCACGGGTTGCCACAGCACTGCTCCCAACACGGCCAGAAGTGCCAGCACCCCCAGTATCGTGACGATTCTATATCCCTTGTTCATCGTTCGTCTCCTTTCTTTGCTTTGCTTGTGCAAACTGCCCAACGACCGTGCTTAAGCTGCGCGGCGGCTGCGACGTAGTACCTTCAACAGAAAGTATGGTTGTGCGCGTTTCTCCGCCGATTACAGCGGCGATAGCCGCGTCCGCTTGAACCGATGTTAGCCCGCCCCGGCTAAAGCCGGAGCATATGAACGCGCAACCAGCCAAGCGGTGCGCGATCCTCTATTCTCCAAAGCGCACGGCTTGGCGCTCTGGTATACCCTCTTTTACGTTCATATTGCAACCAGGGGGAGTCTGCCGCGCCTTTTGTCGGCACCAAACGGTTTCACAGGCACTTTGCCTTTGCAAGTTAGTGGCGCGGCAGGCTACCCCATCAGCGCTTTCAGTAACACTCTACAGAAAAACACGCCGCACAAGATGCTTTCTATAAATCACTCATTTTCTACAGTAGGAGATTCTTCCGGTAGTGGCATTTGATCAGGAAATGCTGCGGCTGCAATCAGCTTTCTCTCACGAACATTAACCGCATAGTGCATCCCATAATGCGGATTTGACCAGCGATCAAACACAAGAATGTCATCAGTCAACCAAACCAAATCAGAAAATGGTCGCCAAGGCGATGGAAACCCCTGAATTTCCATTGTTATGCCTTCCCTAATATCTTCAATAAAAATATTGAAAGTAGTTTCATGAGTAGTAAACGCTTTGTAGGTTTCACTGTGGTTTACCGTAATGTTTTCTTGTATTACATCAGGTGCCATCGCGACATCAGTGATTTTAAATTCAGCAACGGCTTCTGGCGGAAGATTGATCTGATTAACATCAACTACATGATGATGCGGGTCTGTGAGAGTGGGAGTAGGGGGAATAGTATTCTGCCGTCTATAGTTTTGACAATTGCTTAGCATAATTACTACTAAGCACAAGATGACCAAGGCCGCTCTCAATTTTCGTGGGTTTTTGCTTTTATTCGTAATCATGTTTTTGTTTCTCCTGAATTTCATAATCACTGTACTATCCCAACTTTGGAACGAGGCGCGCCTAATGCATCCACTTCCGCAAGAGTGAGCGCGCCTACAAAAACATCAACGTGATTAGCCCCTACACCTCCGCCGGTATCAGTAACCGTAAATATCCTATCTGGATATATCTCAATAATTATCTTTGTCCCGTTAGGTAATCGTGGATCGCCAGTTGCAACAGTCTCCCAAGCTATAGGGTTGCTATAGCTTCCCCCAATACCATACTTAAATGTAGTCTCTTTCCCTTGTGGGTATCCAGCCCACCAATCGATAGTGATATATTGTCCATCTTCTGTTAAGCCGGTACCTTTGTCGAGAATACCACGCGGGCCAAATAGGAAACCTTCTCGGTATAGCTTTTCAACAGGTAATCCTTTTGCTGCTACTCGGGTATCATTGATATATGCGGGATCGCTTTCTATAGTTTTACAGAAATAGATTTTGGTTAGATTAGGCGGTCGTCTCGCCCAGG
>DYKH01000321.1 GCA_020722685.1 Caldithrix sp.
CCGACGATGAGACCTTCGTCATCCCCGTTCGGCTCGAGGAATGCGACATGCCTGATTCTCTGCGCCGCCTGCACCGCGTGGATTTATTCGAAGCGGAGGGCACCAAGAAATTGATATGCGCTTTGCGGAAATACGTTAGATCATGAAAACAGGCGGCCAACGGAAATCCCGCTGATGTATATCAACCTGCAACATATTGATGTGCGGGATGAAAAATATCAGCAGAACTTTACCGAAGTACTGCGGGCTCTGAGCGCCGATCCCTCCACGGTGACTTTGCCTGCGCAGAAAAAGAGAAAGCCCTTTGGGCTCAGGACCGAATATGTTGCAGCCATCATTGGGGCTATAGCAACCATTGTTGCGGCCTTGCTTCCGTTGACATTTAGGAATAGCCCGTCATTGGATTGGGACTTGCTTTGTTGCAAGCCTGTCATTGCGAGCCGCTGCAGGCGGCGGAGCAATCTCCCGTTATCCGAGGAGACTGCTTCGGCCAGAGAATACTGCCTCGCAGTGACACCGTGGCGAATGTTCACAACAGAGCAATTGGGACTATTTGATTTTCAGTATATCAAACTGCTTTATCATTTCATCCACGGTTAGCGTGCCGGGATCGAATCCGAGATTCTGTGTGCTTTGGGCAAGCTGGGTAATTTGGGGGGGTTCGAGAAATGCCTTTTGCAGGACGTCCGGCTGCGAAAATACATCCGAGGTGTGGCCATCCGCCAGGATTTTGCCTTCGCTCATAAGGATTACGCGGCGCGCGTATTGTGCAACGATATACATGTCGTGGGTAATGATAATGATGGTGTGGCCGTGCCGCTCATTCAGGTCTTTCAGGAATTCCATGATTTCAATGGATTGGCGGGAATCCTGGCCGGTGGTTGGCTCGTCAACGATAATTACCTGGGGGCGCAAGGCCAAAATGGAGGCAATGGCCACCCGTTGGCGCAGGCCTTTTGAGAGGAAAAAGGGATGCTCCTCATAATATATTTCCGGCAGGCCAACCACTTGAGCAGCTTCCTCCACACGGATTTTGACCTCTTCTTCAGAAAGCTGGATATTGCGCGGGCCGTAGGCAATTTCATCCCAGCAATTGTTATTAAAGAGCTGGTGATCCGGGTTTTGAAAGACATATCCAACCCGACGCACCATTTGTACAATGGGAGTATTTTTCGAATTTAATGCATCTACAAATACCTCGCCGGCCGTGGGTTTATATAATCCATTCAGACACTTGGAGAGAGTGGTCTTTCCCGAACCATTTTGCCCAATCAGGGCAATAAACTCCCCAATTTTTATGGAGACATTGATATCATCCAATGCCTTTGTGCCGTCAGGATATGTAAAGTCCAGGTTGTTTACTTGGATGAAGGGGTTATCGTTGGTCATTTTGTAGTCTCTGAATACAAATTCGGCTGTTTCAACTTAACAATTGCTTCAATTGTCTGCTGGCTTCCGGAAGCGTAACTGGCAACGGATCGCGCGTATATCCGGCCTTCTTTAACTCATAGAAAAATTGCAGGGCGCCCGGGGGATAAATTCCCTCTTTCGTCAGGAGTTCCATATTTTGGAAAAACTGTTGAGTCTCATCCTTCAATATCAGGCGGTTATTGGATAAAAGTATCATGCAGTCGGCCAGCGGGATCAGGTTTTCCAGATTGTGTTCGATCACGATGATGGTGTTATGTTGTTCATTCTTGAGTTTTGCCAGCACGTCGAACACGCGCCGCCTGCTGACGGGATCAAGCATGGTCGTGGGCTCGTCCAGGATGAGTATCCTGGGCGTCATGGCCAGCACTGCTGCCAGCGCGACGCGTTGTTTCTGCCCGCCCGATAGTTCATAAGGAGGTTTGAGGAGCATTTTTTCAAGCCCGGTCAATTCCGTGACCCACTCCAGCCGCTCGCGAATCTCGGGTATGGACATGCCCAGGTTTTCCAGACCAAACACCAATTCATCCTCCACGGTCATTGCAGTGAACTGGGCTTCGGGGTCGGAAAACACCATTCCCACAATTTTCTGCAATTGACCATGACCGTATTGTTCAACCTCCCTGCCGTATACGAGCACCTCCCCATTCTTGATCCCGTTATACTGCCCTGGAATCAGGCCGTTCATCGAGTAGGCCAGGGTGGTTTTCCCGGAACCATTGGGGCCGATGATCCCGACGAACATGCCCTCTTCGATCTGAAGGTTGATTTTATCCAGTGCAGGCCCCTGGGTATTGAGATACTTCCACGAATAGTCTTTGAGTTCTAGGATGACAGACATGCTTTTCTCCGATGAAACCCTACAATAATATGCTTCTTAACCAGATGATCAACACAGACTGGTCCACGGAAAAATACTGATATCCATACCGCAATACCAGCAGGGCGACGAAAGCCAGGCTGATTAATGCCGTGAATAGGGCATCGTAATATTTAAAGGAATAGTGGGTAAGGACATAGTCTGCCCGCTTCACCTTGCTGGCCTCCCCGGTGAATGCGTAGCCGCGCGCAACCAGTGCGTTGGTGAATTCCTCGGCTCTTCTCAGGGATAATGCAAAGAGCGGGATCATATACATTACATATTTTCTCAGCTTATAGGCGATGGACTTGCCGGTTGAATCGAACCCGCGCGCCTGTTCGGCCTGGCGCACGATCTGGAAATCCTCCAATACCATGCCGGCAGAGCGTAATGCCATTGCGAAAACATACGTCACCACGAACGGCAGGCGGATCGTACGCATGGCAACAATCACGTCGCGCTCACGCGATGTGCTCAGGAAGAAGACCATCGTGAAGATCATCGGCAGGACGCGGAAGTATACGACGATCGCATCACGTACACGTTCCCAATAAACATTAATGCCCAGGAAATGAGCGATCAACTGGAATTCGGGATGAGTCCCCCCAATGATGACGTAGGAAATGATGATGATAGATCCCATGGATACGGCCACGGGCACGTAGATCTTCAGGGTGCGCATGTCCACACGGCTGATCCACATGAACAGGATCAGGACGAGCATCAGCAAAATGTTCCACTCCGGCGCCGCCACGAACATCGGGAACAGGCTGACGATCAGCATGAAGAACAGCTTGACGAAGGGATGGATCGAGTAAATGGGGGATTGGGTCGGGACGTATCCCAGCAAGGTTTTGTTCATAGCCAGCCTATTAAATTAATATCATGCTCGCAGAGAAATAAGCAGTTAGCGTCCGATGGCAGACGCTAACTGCTTATACATTACACTACATCGGTCCTGTTACGACCACCAGCGCTTCACGAAGGCGGGAGTGCGGATGACAACAGCCGAAAGAGCCTTCAAAAGAATGAAGTTGAACACCAGGCCAGCGACGACATTGCCGCCGAACCAGCCCCAGATGAACAACGGCAGGGAATCGGTGGTGAGCAGGCCAAAGCCCTTGAGCACGACCAGGGGCGACCATAATGCGCCAAAGGCGCTGGAAAGCACCATGGCGAGGAGCAGGATCCCGTAGTCGCGGCCGGTCTTCAGGCGGGGGTCAAGTTTGAAGCGGCGGAAGACCCACGCAGGTAAAAATGCCTGGACGAAGTTCGCCGGGATGTAGGCCGCAGACACATAGAACGGTGTACCAGCTATGGCGTTGGAAAAGAACGGGAAGATCGTCCCCGCCAGCACACCCCATGCGCCAAACCAGACCGAACCGATCTGCTGGACGGCGATGCCGGTCCAGAAGAAGTTTACGCCGAAGCCAAGCGGGAAGCTGATGCTGCCAAAGGCTCCCACCACGAACCCGATCCCGATCAAAAGGGCCGTGATGACGATGTGGATGACCCCAACAGAGCGTCGTTCGCCGGGCTGTACCTCCCAGATCTGTTCAGCGGTCATTTCTGTGGAAGTGGTTTGTTTGGACATCAAAATCTCCTTTTGAATATGACAGATAATTGAAATGCCTTGCGGAACGTGCCTCGACTTGTATTTCTGAACGCACCTCCTTGGACAAGGTACTGCCTGAAAAACCCATCAATGACTTCAGCCGTACTTTTTTAATGACTAGGCCGTTTCACAAAAGGTTTATCTGGTTGGCGCCTGGCCGGAAGATTTTGGCGCTAATTTCAATTCAATGCACAATCCGGCAAAGTTTTCCTGTGGGCCGGATACCTTTGCGCTACAGTTCACTGTACAATTAAATTCTACAGCCTGTCAATTTATGAATGTAATATAGATTGTCTGACAAATTGCATATTTGCAAGGATTCGCATAATGTCTGTCCATTCGCTGAAATTTTTGGTGAAATCACGAATTTCAAAACCACCATATAT
>DYKH01000322.1 GCA_020722685.1 Caldithrix sp.
ATTAGAAAACGTGACCAAAGTCTATCACGCCGGTGAAGTGCCGGTTTCGGCATTGAAAGGAATTAATCTGGAGATCGCCAAACAGACTTTTGTTTCATTTATCGGCCCATCGGGAAGCGGCAAGACGACGCTACTGAATTTGATGGGCGTGTTGGATAAACCAACTGAAGGTAACCTCGTGGTCAATGGCGTCAATATTAGCTCACTTGATCGCGCGGAGGCTGCGGCGTTTCGCGCCAATACTCTTGGATTTGTATTTCAGAATTTCAATCTCATTCCGGTGCTGACCGTCTATGAAAACGTCGAATATCCGCTTCTGTTGGTCAAGCATGTTCCAGCCAAAGAACGCCGCCCCCGGATATTAACATTGCTTGAGAAAGTCGGCATGCTCGACCAAAAAGACAAATACCCCAATCAAATTTCCGGCGGACAGAAACAACGTGTAGCGGTCGCCCGCGCTTTGGTGACGAATCCGCAAGTGGTGCTTGCCGACGAGCCGACCGCCAATCTTGATCACGCTACCGCCTTCAAAGTCATTGCCATCATGCACGAGATGCAAAAAGAATTCGGCACCACGTTCATCTTTTCGACGCACGATCCCAAGATTGTCGGCGAGGCGGAAATCCTCTACACGCTCGAGGATGGTGTGCTGGTCAATCAAGAAACCAAAAATCGGAATTGAGGTTACAATATGCGAAACTTGATTAAAATTGCCGTACGAAATCTTTTCCGCTATAAACGCCGCACGCTGTTAACCTCGTCGCTCATTGCCTTTGGGGTCATTCTCGTCATCGTGTTCGGCGGACTGGCGATCTCCTTCAAAACCCAAATGATCGCTATTCTCACCAACACCGCGCTCGGCGATTTGCAGATTCACAAAAAGGGTTACGTGGAGTCGATTGATAACTTGCCGCTCAATCTCACCTTGTCTGGCCAACAACTCTCCAAAGTAGAGGAGTTGCTCAAACAGAATCCGCAGGTTGGCGCCTACAGCCCGCGTATCAAGTTTGGGTCGATGATCAGCAATTATGCACAAACCTCAAACATTCGCTTGAGCGCGGTGTATCCGGCAATGGAAAATAAAACCTGCCCCGGCTTGGTCAGCAGAATCAAAGGCGAGGTTCCCGATCCGAATCAATTTCTCAAGCCTGGCGAAATTCTGGTGCCGGAAAATTTGATGAAAGGCCTTTCTTTGAAAGTCGGCGACGAGATCGTTCTGGTGGCAACCAACAAAGATGGCTCTGTCAACGGCATTTCGCTGCGCATCGGCGCGGTCATTGAGAGCGTCCTGGGGCCAGCCGGTAAAGATGGTTATATTCATATTGACGACGCCAAAATGCTCTTGCGAATGGACGAGATGGAAATTGTGGAAATCGCCGTGCATTTGAAGAATTTCGATCAGCTTAAAAATGTTTTTAGTGCTTTCAAAAAAGAAGTTGTTGCTCCGAAATCAGACATCGAGGTTCACACGTGGGAACAGCTTTCGCCGTTTGCCAGTATCGCTCGTATCGTCGATTTGTTGATTCTCGTTGTCAAATTCATTTTGATCTCGATCGTGTTGGTGAGCATCCTGAATATCATGACGATGTCGGTGTACGAGCGCATCAGCGAAATCGGCACCATCGCCGCCATCGGCACGCGCCCGAGCCGCATTCTCTCGCTGTTTTTGGCGGAGGGCTTTGCCATGGGGTTGTTGAGCACGGTTGCCGGTATCATCATCGGACTTGGCTTACTGTGGCTGATGAATCTTGCTCCCATCGATTTTACTTTTGGGATGATGCAGGTCTCGCTCGCACCGAGCATTCCAGCACGAGAAGTTATTTTGGTAACAATCATCGTTATGCTGGTGTCGCTTTTTGCCAGTCTGCAGCCGGCGTATAAAGCCGCGAAGATGGAGCCGGTTGAGGCGCTGGGACATGTATGATGTGTGCATTTTACAAAAAGGAATTCGAACATGAAAACTTCTTTCATCATCATGGTGATTTTCTCTCTTCAGCCGCTTGTGCTTTTTGCTCAAGATGCCAACGCCCTGCTCAAAACGGTGGATGAGAATCTCATGCCCGAATCGTACGAAGCGATTCGTCGGCTCATCAACGAAGAGCCGGATGGCAGCAAAAAGGAATTCACCTTTTTCTCCGTCAAAAAGGGGAAAGACAAAATTGCGATGTTGTACCTTGCTCCGGCCAGTGAGAAAGGTCGTGCGACGCTGCGGCTGGGCGACAACATGTGGCTGTACATTCCCAACGTCAACAAGCCGATCCGCATCACCAGCCTGCAATCGATTGTCGGCGGCGTGTTCAACAATGCCGACCTCATGCAACTGGATTATCACGTGGAATACGATGCCGTCTTCGCCGGAGAAACGGACAAGGAGCACATTCTCGACTTGAAGGCGAAAAACAACACTGTGGCTTACGACAAGCTGAAAATGTGGGTGACGAAAGACAAAAAGATTTTACGCAAAGTGGAAGCGTATTCGGCTTCCGGCATGCTGATCAAAACGCTGGAATTCAAGGAAGACAAAAATTTCGGCAGCGGTCTGGTGCGGCCTGCGGTGATTGAAACCACCAGTCCATTATACAAAGGCTATCGTTCTTTGATGATTTATCAGAACATCAAGCCGCGCCAACTTCCCGACGAAGTTTTTACGCTCAATTACATGGGGCGATTGGGGGATTTGCGATGAAGGCAGTAATGGCCTGGCTCCTGCTCGCCTCCGCGCTGGGTTACGCGCAAGAGGAATCGTTTGACCTTCCCCCGGCGGAAGAAAAGAAGCTGGAGTGGAGTGGTAATCTCGATGCGAAGTATACGCTTTTTCGTATGGCGCAGGAATCGTCGATTTACCAACTGCAATTTTATAACATCGGCAAATTATCCTCGTCTCTCTCCCAATACCGCATCGAGCCATATCTCAATGCCGACTATCAAACCAAAGATCTCGGCTTTCATCTGAAAACGCACGCGACGTATTACAGCGATGACAACGCGAGCTTCGATCTTTTTGAAGCTTATGGCAGTTTCAATCCTTCGTTCAATTTTAGTATGCAAGCCGGCAAGCGGGTGTACAGTTGGGGCAAGGGCTATGCATTCAATCCGGTGGGATACGTGAATCCTTTCAAAGACCCGGAGAATCCCGAGCTGGCGCAAGCCGGGCTGTTGTCGGCAAATCTCGAATACATCAAAAGTTTTTCTTCCCCGGCGCTGCAAAGCTTGTCGATACAGTTGGTGGTCATTCCGCCGCCTCCGCGATTCAACAGCCGGTATGAGGAGGCCGAGAATACCGACGTGGCGCTGAAAACATATTTCTTGCTGTGGGATACGGATATCGATCTCATGGGATATTACAGCCAAACCAATCCCAAACGGCTTGGTTTCGACTTTGCCAGAAATCTGAAGGAGAATATCGAAATCCATGGCGAGTTGAGCTACAACCGGAATACCCAACGTTACACGATTCTCAATGGAAGCCTGCACGCTGAGCGGGATGATCATTTTTCTTATCTGCTCGGTCTGCGATATTTGCATACCTCGAATACGACCGTCATTGCAGAGTATTATCACAACGGCCCCGGTTTGAATAAAAACGAGTTTGAGAATTATCTCGACTTTTTGGCGAGCGGCGCCGCCAGAGGAAACATCACGATTGCGCAGCAGACCTTGGGAGTGAGTCAGCGCTATTTTCGCGGCAGCACACTTATGCAAGATTATTTGTATGTGAAATTCGTGATACCGGAGCCGTTCGACTGGCTCTACTTCACGCCATCTCTTTACACCATTTACAATCTAAACGACAACAGCTTTTTGCTTTCGACTTCCATGAGCTACAAACCGGTGACCAATTTTGAATTCATCTTCTGGCCCACATTTTTGCTTGGCGGAGACAACAGCGAGTTTGGCGGGAAAATGGTGCAGCAGAGAATGGAGCTGTGGCTCAGGGTTTTCTTTTAGACGAAACGATCAATACGCTAGAAAAGAATACTTCAATGGTACAAGCAACAAAATGGTTGGGAATCGGTCATAAATTTCATGGGCACAAATGTCCGACAATGTCCACGTGGCTTTATTTCTTACCGGCGCCATAGGTTGTATTAGAAGGGTGAACAACGCCTCATGATAAAAACATAGAACCATCAACGAAGGAGTATATTCACACAAGCGAATATCATAATATATTATTGGCATTATGCACGAGATGGTACAACTTTTTAAGGCCCTATCTGATGAGGCCAGAGTGCGGATCATGAACCT
>DYKH01000323.1 GCA_020722685.1 Caldithrix sp.
TTGAGTTTTTAACATTTGCCAGATTTGGCTAGATGTTTACAATTAAGCTACTAATCCATAGCCTACCGCTGCACCGCCAAGCACGCTGCCAATTTTGTCTGCTGTGGTAAAGCTCATTTCAGCCGCAATTTCCTCTTTTGAGAATGCCAGACTATCTCTCTGCGCGGATGTCAAGTCTGTTTTTGCTTCCTGCAAGACCTGCTTTGTTACAATTGAATGGCTGCACGACAACATTGTGGAAAGCACGGCAAGAAAAAGCAGTTTTGTCGCTAACTCGGTTTTCAAAGAGTGAACCTCCTTGTATTCTTCGGACAATTGTTTTTGTCCGGGTATAGGCGCCGAGTCTCTGGGAAGGTTTCCGCTGAACACAGGCCTACCGTTTCGGAGTTTCATTTACTGGTCGGATTTTGCTGATTTGGTGGCGCGCGTTGCACCCGCAGTCACTCACATCGACAGACCTCCGGAACGGTAGCACTGTCGCTAAAAGTACCATGATCCCAATAGAGAAAAAGTCACGAACTCTGAGTTGATGTTCCCTATGTCGCCTGATATGGTCTCTACACGACCAGTCGAGATTCTCACCATTAAAGCGATGCCTAATCGTTTGGTTCTCCAACCTCCACCAAACATGTAATCTATGGACGAGCTGTTTAGTATGTAGGCTAGGCCGGGATCAATATTGACTCCATAGTCATGCTTACCCGGGTATCCACTGACTATTCTTTCTCCAAGTCTCTTGCTGAAAGAAGCATCCTGCACAGCTAGGCTAAGGGAAAGCCCGGCAGATAAGTAAAATTTTTCATTTCTAAAGTAGCGGCGATAGTAGAGAGGAAGATCGCCATAGCCGACACGGCACCAAATGTCCTCTGTGAGTATGCGCGAGCTTTCATCCCAAATCGTTTTGTTCTCAAGCTTCACACCCCGATAAAGCCCGGAATGAAAAGCCACGAGGATTTCCCGCTTTTCCATTCCCAGCCGAATCCAAGTGAATATCCCGGCAGCGGCGTGGAGCCAATGTCATAAAAGCGGGAAGCATTCAGCCCAAAGGTCAGGAACTTTTCCCGTGAGGATGCTTCCGAAACAAGCAGAAGAACAACGGCAAGGCCATACAAATTCTTTTTCATAGCTCCTCCTCAAATGGAACGGATGACACGGATAACGCGGATTTGCGCGGATATGATATGCCTCACCTTAAAGCTGTGACCTGCAACCTGAGACATACGACCTGCAACTTGCGACCTGCCTCTTGCCCCTTGCAGTTAGAACTTGTACCCGAAAGTGAAATACACCTGCGTCCGCATGGCACCGGAGCCGGAATAGTCCTTGTCGCCCCGGCTGACGATGATTTCGATGGGGCCGATGGGCGAGAGGAAGGTGAGTCCTGCGCCAAAGCCCCATAGCTCATCGAGGCGGAATGTCATCGGAGGATTGCGATACTCGATGTCAAAGGCGTGGTTCACAATCAGTTTGAGAAAAACGTCTTTCCTGTGCTCGTAGCGGTAGTCGAAGCGCAATATCGAGAGGCCGCTGGCAAAAAGCTGGTCATAATTCATGCCCACAAACGAGCTGGGCCGGGATTGATTGAAGAACTTGTAAATGGGCAGATTCATGAAACTGCGTCCCGCGAAGGCATACAAGCGCACTGTGTGGCGGCGATGATGCGTATGGTACCAATCGACCGAAGCGGAAAGTTGATGGTAACGAACGTCCGATCTCAGTCTCGGCGAGCTGCCTTCGTAGCGAGCTTTGAGCAATATTCCCGTTCGCGGCAACAGCACATCGTCCAATCGGTCGACGCTCATCACCATCTGAATTTTTCGCAGCCGATCCCGCCAGCTTGGAAACATCGCTGGATCGGGAAAGGCCACGTTTGGCTCGATGTCCATGTACTCTTGCTGATACTCGATTTCGGTATTTACCGATTTGGCCAGCAGCAATCCCATCCCGGCTGCAAAGGCGGCGGAACGGTCTTTGTACTCGGCAATCCGGTGGCCGAGGTCGTCGAAGATGTGAGTCGGAATGTCCTTGTACTCGGCGCGGACGTATGGGTAAACCGGCAAGCGGAGGGCGCGGGAAGGATAGAACGCCCTCATCCGAAATCGCTGCAGACCGGCGAACTGAAATTCGTTTTCAATCCGCAGGCCGGGAATCACCAAGTTCGTTGCCTGCGTGCTGATAGCCGCCACCAGCTTGTGCCGGTCATCATAACGCAAGCCGACGCGCAGCTTGCGCAGCGGCAATTCCTTCACTCGCAGTGTGAGGCGGACCAAATCCTCTGCAATGGGCTCGATCGCATAATAAATCAGCTCAAAATATCCGAGACCGTACATCTCGGTGATTTGCTGATGCAAATGATCGATGTCCAGACGGTCACCGGGCTTGAGTCCAAGGATGCGGTAAATGAAAGTGAACGGGAGGATGCGATTGCCGATGATGGAAATTCCTTTGATGACCGGTTGCTGCTTCTCTTTGGCGCGCACCCGCAGCCGCACGTGGTCACCGGACATGGGGATGATCTCGTAGGTTAGACTCTCAAAGCGCCCGGAGGCTCGCATTTCCGCGATCCGCGTTTGCAGGAGCGGCAGATTCAGCGTGTCTTCGGGATGCACTTGAAGCTGATCGTAGATGTGCTCGAAAGGGATGCTGGTGTGCGAGGTGATCTGCACGTCGTAAACTCGCGGCGGTTTGTTAGGGGAAGCGAGGGTGGTCGGATCTTCGATGCGCCGCAGGTTATACTTTTCTTTGAGGGCGACGAGTTTGGGCAAGCTCTCGCGCGCCGCCTGATTGCCGCGTTGAATGATTCCTTGTATCTTGGCGTTGTCAAAATCTGCAGAGGTGAATGCAGCAATATTGGGACGAATCAGAATATCCGCCTTTCTGGCGTTCTCGCGGATGCGGTCGAGTCCCACCAGCGTCATAGTCTGTTCCAGTACGGAAATTACGGAGCCGAGCTTTTGCCGCTGCAAAAGGGGCGCGCCGACGTCCACCGCGATGACGATATCGGCGCCCATCTCCTTTACCACATCAACAGGAAGGTTGTTGACCAGGCCGCCGTCCACCAACAGCGAATCGCCCCACTCGACCGGGCTGAACACGGAGGGAATGGACATGGTGGCGCGCATGGCTTTCGCCAGCGAGCCGCATTTTAAGACTACCTCGTTGCCGGTGGCCAGATCGACTGCAACGCAGCGAAACGGGATGGGGAGGTGATCGAAATTCGTGATGTGCTCATAGGGAAAGGTAAGACTCGTGAACAACAAGGAAATCTTCTGGCCAAAGATCAAGGCGCTGGGCGTGGTCGGCTTGAGTCCTTTCAAGCCGAAGGTGAGCTGATATTTGCCAGTCTCCTCTTTTTGAAAATACGGCAGCTCGGGACGCGGAGGTTGATCGGTAAAGATTTCTTGCCAATCCGTGCGATTGGCGAGCTTTTCCAAATCCAGCCCACTATAGCCGATGGCGTACAGCGCACCGGCTATGGCCCCCATACTGGTGCCGGCAATGTAATCCACCGGAATTTGCAGCGAGTCCAGCATTCTGAGTGTGCCGGTGTGCGCAAAGCCCTTAGCGCCGCCGCCGGAAAGCACCAGGCCGACTCTGGGACGATCCGAGGGCGAGCTTGCTTCAGCCCAATTGTGCCACAGTAGGAGGGAGAGAAGACTGATGAGAAGGCATCGACAAAGCATAATATCCGCCATCGAACGAATTTTGTTGAGTACCAGCTTCCCGGAGGCTTGTTCGAGATGAATTTCCCCTAAGAACAGAAATCGTAGTATGGATATAGACCGTCGAGTGTCCAGAGCCTCCGGGAAGCTTTTAGGAAATATAGCTTTCGGCGGTAACTATTTCAAGGTTTTTGTTTGAGGTATATGCGGAAGCAAAGGGGGAGCTTGCGGACAAGCCGGATTGATCATGGAGAAAGTGTAAGAGAGGCGGCCAATTGCCGCCTCTCTACTAAGGATTCCGTTTGATAAGAGAAGCTATCGTTTACGGCAGCAAGGTCATCTTTTGCGTCTTCACAAACTCACCCGCTTGCATGCGGCAGAGATAGATACCGGCGCTTACCTTCTGTCCTACATCGTTATGGCCATTCCAAAGAACAGTGTGACGACCTGCCGGCATCTCGGCATCTAAGATCCGCACGATCTTCTGTCCGAGAACATTGTAGATGTCAATAGCCACATGGCTCTTTTCCGGCAAAGCATACTGAATGGCGGTGCCAGGATTAAAGGGAT
>DYKH01000324.1:0-3523 GCA_020722685.1 Caldithrix sp.
TTGTAACCCCCGGCGATTTTGCCGCCTTGGCGCGACAGCATCGTTTCAAACCGTTTGCGTCGGCTGGGGCGTTTGCTGAGGGGTTAATTAAGGAATGTGGAATGAAGTCCGCGCTGGCGAGGCGGCGGATTGGGTTTTTGTGAAAAGAAGATTTTTTTGGCGCTATCGCCCTTGATTTCACAAATCACTTAGGATGTTTGAGAAGCGCAAACTATTTTTAATCAAATTGAGAATGAACATATGAACCAAAAAAATGCTGTTTTATTATCACTTCCTGAAATCGCCGCATGGCAAGTACCGAGCGCACCTGCAAAACCTGGTTCGGTCATCGCTGCATTACCAGCACTTCAACGTGGCGCTGTTTGGAAGGTAAAGCAGATTGAAGAGTTATGGGATTCTATTCTACGTAGTTTTCCAATTGGCTCATTTATCATCGCACCGCCAAACAACGAATTGAAGTCTCAGGACTTTAAACTCCAGCCAGATGAAGGTTTAGCTCAAGCAAATTATCTACTACTGGATGGACAGCAGCGCGCAACGGGAATTGCCTTGGGTTTTTATGATTTGTGGCAGCATGATGTTAAAGAGCCAAAGAGTGCATTGTGGCTTGACTTGGGTCGCCCCCCGCAGAGCCGGGATGTTGAGTTTATTCTTCGTGTCGTGACTCGTTCACATCCATGGGGTTACAAACGAATTAATCCTGATGAAACAATCACAGCCAACCAAATGCGCGCTGCATTGCAGGCATTTCGAACGACTAATCAGGACACAGAAAAGCGCCCCGAGGAATTTGACCTCAAGGAAACGTGGCCATGGGATGCAGAGGCTCCTGTTCCATTGGTTATTATTGTTGATTCGTTAATCTCAAATCGAAACGATTTTACCAAAGCTCGCGATACTGCTTGGCAAAGAATCCAAAAACTCCCTTTATTTACCCAGGATTTAAACTTTTCAGTAAATGAAGGTGAAGAGGGTCGGGTTAAGAGTGACGCTGATCGAGGTATCAAATCGCAGTGTGGAAATGTGCGTCTAGCTTTCACAGATAAAAGCTCAGACCAATATCATTTTCTTGAGCAGATACTGGTAAGGCTTCAAGAGATTCTTTCGACTGACAATGGGTATAGAGTACCTGCTCTGCCGTTGGATTTACAAAGTACTTTGCAATCATCCTCTTCGGATGAAGATCAAGTTTCAACAGAGTCTCCACAAATAATCGATGCCGCCAAGAAAGATGCCATTGAGCTTCTATTTGTTCGCGTTAACAGCGCGGGCACCCCTCTCGCAGGTGAAGAGCTAACTTATTCCTTACTCAAGGCAGCTTGGCCTGATGCCGCAAAGTTTATAGATAAACTAAAACACAAGCCTGCAATTGCATCGCGTATTGCTATGTTTTGCATCAGGATGGTTCTTGCTCAAAAGCAAAAACATGTGGAGCCAGGAAAAACGCTCTTAATGCCAGCATCCCCTGGCATTAATGAGTTTCGTCGGCTTGTTCGCGACCAAAACCCCACCCATAAAAATTTCCGTAAAAATTTAACCGACTTTATTGAAAATGAAGCCGATGCGTTGTTTGACACCACATGGCAATTTCTCACCAGCGAGAGTTACGCACTTTTGCCTGCGTTAGCTGTTGATTTGGCACAAAAATCCCCCGATGTTTATTTTTTACTTTTGCGTTGGATCGAACGACTCAGAAGTCAACATATTTCCATTCATCAAATCAACGAAGAAACACATCGAAGAACATTGGGTTTTATCACTGCCCTAGCTTGGTTTGCACCGGACGCAGGCAAAGCCTGTTCAGCCATCTGGGCGGATATGCAGATTGCAGAGAAAGGAAGTCTTGTTGACTATTTCAATAAGACTAGCTTCTCGAAAACATGTCATATGGATGAGCGCTTTAATCTACGAATGATCCCATTACCGACCACAGATGAGGTTTCCTTGGCCTGCCAGCGAGGGGTGACGGGCGGAAAAGGAAAGCAGAATACCATTAGCAGCGCTGAAAGCAGCATTTGGAGCTCTTGGGAGTGGAATAGTTCTTTCGCAGATATCCTACATAAGGATAAAGAAGTAAAGAACGACTGGTCTAAGCGAATTGAACCCGAAACTATCGGTGAAGAAGACGAAAGTCCTAGCCTTGATGAATCCTTGCTACAAGTCTCACGTCATTTCATGGATCGTCTATATGAATCACGGTCAATTTTACTTTACGCACAGCGTGAGTGGCTCAGGAAATGGTATCCAAACTTTGACCCATCGCTACCAGAGCACATGGAAGACAAAAATCGCCCATGGGATTATGACCATATCCTTCCACAAAACTTACTTCGAGCCGAATCTGGTAATGCTCGCCGGAATATACCTCAAGTTATATGGGATTGGTGTGGTTCAATCGGTAATTTGAGGGCATGGCCCATGGAGGCCAACCGTTCAGATAGCGATACCCACCCGATGCTTAAACTCACCAAAGTAAGTACCGAGGAGAAGCGCTATGCAATGAAAACTTCTAAAGACGAACTTGCTGCCTCGTTCGTCCAAGAGGATATTGATTGGCCCAAGTGGCAGTTAAGCGTTCCACTGACGGAGGAAGGAAGTGTTGCAGATAGGCGTTATCTTGCTTCCATTAATTATCATGAGCAACGCAAGGCGTTGATTACTGCCATCGTTCTGCGCTTCATTGCCTTGTACGGTGAGTGGTATTCGGAACTTAGGATTGATGAATTGCAACAGTGAGCATCAAGGGTGAGTTGGCTTGGAAAAAGCTTGAAGTAAGTTTGCTTGTGAGAATCGGCACCATTTAAGCAAAATGGCTCTAGAGCGCTGAAGCCCTTCTCGTGAGTCTTTGTTCAGAAGCTCACGAGAAGGGTCTAAATTATTCAGATTGCAACGCTTTCCAAAAGATAACCCTCATTTCTTCAAATAAACCGCCCGAAACCCTTTGGCAATTTCAATAAACTCATCCCTGAGCGCCACAGGTTCGAGCACCTCAACGCGATTGGCAAAGCCCAGCAGCCACCAGAGTAGCTCCATGGAGTCCTTGACCGTGGCGCTTAATTTTTCTCGCCCGTCGTCTTGCCGTTCAATCGTCTGGTCTTCGCTTAGGCGTGTTTCATGCAGGTGGCCGATCTGCCCTTCCTCAAACAGGGCAACCAGTTGAATGGGTTCGCCCTGCAAGGGCATCTCGAAGGCGCGTTCCTCATGCCAATGGCGTTGCAGGTTGAAACCGGGCGGCGTGCTGACTGTTTTGGGCAAAACCTCCGCCGCCTTGAAGCGGTGCAGGGCAAAATGCCTGGGATCTTCATGGGGTTCGACCGTAGCGACGAGGTAGGATGTGCTACCGCGCACGACCAAAGCCAAGGGGTTGAGCACGTAGTCCCGCACCTCCTTGCCAATGGCCTTGTAGCTGACTTCAAGCCGTTTTTCTGCCAGCAGACCGCGCATAATCGCGGTGTGAATGTCGGCATTCACCTCGGCGGGGATTAAATGCAGCGCGCGCGGCAGGATGGCGACCTTCTCCATC
>DYKH01000324.1:3533-4201 GCA_020722685.1 Caldithrix sp.
AGGATGGATCGCCCGCCTCGCTCAGTCTCTTTGCGGCCAAATCAAAATAGGGCTGCATTTGTTGCAAAATGCCCGGAGGCATCACTTGCTGCAAATGACGCTGCGCCAGCAGGAAGGTGATCGCCAAAGTGGAGGTCATCGCCGGAAAGTCCAAAATCACACCCTTGCGAAGACCCCAGCGGTAAGGCCTGCTACGTACATCCTTTTCAACTGCGAACATCACCATATTCTCTAGCGCATTCAAATCACGCTGAATCGTGCGCACATCCACCTCAAAACCGGTATCACTCAGTTGCCTCTGCAATTCCTCAGTCGTGACCTTCGTCCCATTCGGCAAAAGGGCAAGCATCTGCAATTGACGGTGTATTGTGCTCATCGACTTACAAGCTCCTTAAGGATAGTTGGTCATAATCACCTGCATGCACATGAGATTAAAGACGTTACAAAATTAAAAAGTGGCCAGCCAGTTGGCATCACCAAAGGGCGTTGCCATGCGTCAAACAGGTCACGCTGCACCTGCTTCACTAACGGCACAGCCATGCCCAGCCCATCGCCAAACTTCATGGCATAACCCAACCCGTCATTGGCAAACACCCTATGCGCTGTGTATCCGCTAGAGGGTGTCGTCACAAGGTGGCCTCTTCGCTTATTATCGCCGAATGACAATA
>DYKH01000325.1 GCA_020722685.1 Caldithrix sp.
ACCAACTGAGCTAATCGCCCTCTGCCGGGTCTGTCTCGCAAACTCGCGCCAATGTACAAAAGCGCAGAAAAATTGTCAAGTCATTTGTTTGGCCGCACTGGAAGCAGGGCTAATAACAAGGCTGAATTTTGCCTGTCGATACGAATGGTTTGCGCGGGACATTTTCCTTGTGATTTAGGCAGATTTTTTTATATTGCAGCCCGATTTGAAAAGGCCCGCCCGGTAAGTCTGCAAGCCTTCTCCTTCGCTGCATCGACAGGACGGGTGCCAACCAAACTTTGATCAACTAAGAGAAAACACCCTTCTCCATCGGAGAGCAAGAATGCGTCGACCCAATATTGTTATTGCAATCACTACGGCTTTGGCGACTTTTTATGGCTGTTCCGCTGACAAGGACTGCCTAATGAAAATCGGCCAACAGAAGCTCACTTACTCCCAGGCGGTCGACCGGTTCAAGCAAGCTCAGATCGCGCTCAAGAAACAAAAAGTAACGGAGGAGGATGCCAAGTCGTTTTGCGAAAAGGCCTACGCCCGCGACATGCTTTATCTTGAAGAGGCGAAGAACCTCGGCATCGAGAAAGAGGATTCGGTTCAGGCAAGGTTCCAAGAGTATCGACAAAGACTTTTGGTTTATGACGGCGGCCCGCTGTTAAGCAGAGTTACCGCCAGTCTCAAAATTCCGAATGAGGAACAGTTGCAGCAATTCTACGATCGCCGCAAGGTCGAGTACAAAATCGCGCAGATACTTTTGCCATCTAAGCCGCTGGCAGATTCACTCTATCAAGAGATCAAATCCGGAGCGAATTTCGAACAACTGGTAAGGCGGTTTTCTTGCGATCGCCGCTGGGGGGATGACGAGGGTGTTTGGCATGATTGGTTTTTGTACGGAAGCATGGGCGGTGATTTTGACGACCTGGTGATCTCGTTGCGTCCGGGAGAGGTGGCTCCGCCGATCCACACGAGGTACGGCTATCATGTTATCAAAGTTATTGACAAGCGCAACCACGCCCAGCTACCCTTCGCCAAGGAGCGCGCCTGGCTGCTGAATGCTTGTTCTTCTATGGAGAGCGCGCGAGCAGTTTTTCAGTACAAACAAGGCATTCTTGTCGAGTACAAACCGCAAATCAATTTGCTGGCAGCCCAATGGGTCTCACAAGCTTACCGAGAAAGCGAAGAGAGGACGCCGATTCTGGAAGCCGGGAATTTTTCGCCTGCGCAACTGGATGCTCCTCTGCTAACCTTTCAAGATCAATCGTTGACGATCAAGGAATTCCTCCACTACTACCAATCCCAGCGCGCGATTTTTCGACCGCCGCTGCGCCGCCTCGATGCGATTGAAGAATGCGCCAAACAAGCGGTCATGGAGGATCTGCTCTATCTGGAAGCGATCAAGCTTGGCCTAAACCGGAATCCGGATTTTCAAAATCGACTACGACAGTATCAGAGGAACTTGGTGCTGTCCGAGTGCCGCAAACGATTGGCTCAACCATTCGTGATCACCGACGAAGAGCTCAAGGCGCGCTACGATGCGGATTCAACTTTTCACATCCAGCCATTTGATCAAGCTGCAAAATGGGTTCGGCGCGCTGTCAATACGGAAAAGCAGAAAGCCGAGCAAGAGAGACAACTCGCGTATTTGAAAGGCAAATACCCCATCAAGTTTTGCCGGGAAGGAGTGCGGCGCTTAGTGGCGGCAGTTAATGAGGCGAAGGCCACGCCGACGGCAGCTAAATGAGCTGGTCCTTTGAACAACCCTCCTTCTTTCTGAGAAATCGATATTCAAGCTGTTAGCAAACCCATCAAAAGTCTGAGCGAGTACAAATTGGGAAAGCAAAGAATTCTCATGATCGGTCCGCTTCCTCCGCAAATCGGCGGGATGGAAACCTTCATCGGAGACTTGCTCAGGTCAAAGCTGGTCGAAGACTATCGCCTTGTTTCTTTGAACATCTCCAAACCGTTTATCAAGAAGGAGACGCGCTTTAAGGCGTCCACGGGCTACGCCGGATCGTTTGCCCGCAATCCGATCGTCTCCCTGACCAGTTACTTTTTTTCAATTGTATTCTTTTGCCGCTACCTTCTGTTACTGTTTACTGAGCGGCCAAAGCTTGTTCACATTCATACCGCCTCTTATACCTCCTTTTGGGAAAAAGGCGCCTACGTCCTCGTTGCGAAGGCATTGGCAAAGCGAATAGTGCTGCACATTCACGGCGCTTTGTTCTCTGCCTTTTATCAACAAAGCAACAAATTCGCCAAGTACCTCATTCGCGTCATACTCTCACGCTGTGATCGGGTATTAGTACTCTCCCAAACGTGGAAGAACTTTTTTATGACGCTATTGCCGGTGGAAAAGCTGCGCGTCGTGGCCAATGGCATTGACCTGTCTGACTATCTTCGCAGCAAGGCTGCCAGGACGGAGCTTCCCTCGGTACTCTTTCTTGGCGAGGTGGGCCGGCGAAAGGGAGTGTACGAGCTCATTCACGCCGCAAGACACCTGAAGGACAAAGGACAGCGCTGCAATTTTACGGTCGCCGGATCGGGGGAGATTGATGATGCCAAGGATCTCGCCCGACAACTCGATGTCGATACACTTGTCGATTTTCCTGGACCGCAGACCGGGAAAAATAAGGTCGATTTGCTCATGAGATCTTGGCTATTGGCTTTACCGTCCTATGCCGAGGGGATGCCGATCGTGATTCTGGAAGCGTTCGCTAGCGGCCTGCCGGTGGTTTCCACCAACGTTGGCGCCATTCCTGAGATGATCTGCGAGGGTCAAAACGGCTTTCTGGTTCGGCCTGGCGACATTGAGGCATTGGCAAACAACATCCTAAACCTGATAACCGACGACCCTCTTTGGGAGCGAATATCCCGGGCGAACAAAAGGAAGGCCATAGAGCAATACGACATCTCCGCCTGTGCAGAGAAAATTGGAAAGGTATATGATGAGCTTCTCGGCAATTGAGGACCGATAGTGATTAACGTCTCACTCTACGGTAGAAACGTTGAAAAGGGCAGACCGCTGGGCGGATTTTTGTCTTGCATTTTTGGCAAATTATATCTATTATGAACCGCCTTTTAAGGCATGACTGACAAGTACAGATGACTCGGGAACGGCTTTCGTTTCTTCTTGTTTTGATCGCATTGAGAATGCAAAAACGCTGACAGATTATGCCAATTTTCGAATACAAGTGCGACGCCTGCGGTAATCGTTTTGAGGAGTTGGTGCGGAGTTCTTCGCCGCAAAACATTGCATGTCAGGGCTGTGGCAGTACCCATGTGCAGCGAGCTGTCTCCATTTTCGGTTTTGCGACTAAAGGCGCATCCGGAGAGACGACCAAGTTTAGCGGCTCGGGCGGTAGCTGCTCAAGCTGTAGCAGCCATCATTGCAGTCATTGCCATTGATGGACGGTCGGATGGGAGCGACGGTGGCTATCCGGTATTTCTTACATCGTCAGGGAGGAATGGCATGAAAAAATCCGATATCGTCGATATTATTGCCGAAGGGACGGGTTTGACGAAATTGGAAACCCAGGCAGTGATCGACGGTTTTTTGGCCACGGCCAGCTTTGGCCTCAAGAATGGCGAGCGGATCGAGCTGCGCGGATTCGGTAATTTTAAGGTTGTTAAGCGAAAAGCGAGGCTGGCGCGAAATCCCAAGACCGCCGAGCCGGTTCAGGTGCCGGAGCACTTGTCGGTAGTGTTCCGGCCTTCCAAGGATCTGAAAGCATACATTAACAAAAACGACAAAGATGAATCCAAGTCTTAGCATTTTTTTCTCAACACGTCGAGTTAGGAGGTGAGCAGCTTGCCCAGCGGTAAAAAGCGTAAACGGCATAAAATAGCCACGCACAAGCGAAAGAAGAGATTGCGCAAGAATAGGCATAAAAAGAAATTGCGGTAATAAATGATTCTGTTGGAAAAGGAACCTCCCGCGGGATTCACCTTGAGATGAAACCTGCGGGAGGCTTCAAGCAAGTAACTCAGCAGAGTCATATATAGACCCGAGTGGATAGGGCTGAGACGATTTTCTTAGCCCTTTTAAATTCCATTTGATACTGTCCATAGAGTGTGATTTACATCCGGGGTACGACCAGTGTTAGCAAGCTTATCGATGATCTTATGAATTTCGCCGACGATATCAGTGACAAGAGCCATATATACTCGGTGATCGAGCTGACGCGGGAAAT
>DYKH01000326.1 GCA_020722685.1 Caldithrix sp.
CATCGCCGGTGACGATTTTCCCTCGTAAATCCAGGCATTTCAGCACGCGCCCCGCAGCCGGAATCTCGTTTTCCTTGCTGCCCACTTCCACTTGGAACAAGACCAAGCCTTCGTCCGCCAGAAAGGCGGCCAGCAGATGAATCCCGCGCATGTGCCCAGCGGGAATGGTGCCGCGCATGGTTTTGCCGTCCAGCGTAATCTGGATGCTCGTGCCCTTGGTCGGTTGCTGCGCAAAAAAGTCCCGACTGACGCGTTCAAACTCTTCAATTGCGATGGCCTGCCCCAGGATGCGACTGTAGGTACTCGCATGTGGCGCTTGCACCTTCGCCAGCAGGAGGAGCGCGGCGAGCTCCACCGCCCGCAAGCGCACCCATTGGGCAATGCCGCGCAAGTGGTTCTCCCCCGCCAGTTTCGCCAAAAGCGTCAAGACGAGTACCGTCACGAGACGGTAGCGCACGCCCCGCGCATCCCGCAGGTCGTGCAAGGTGCAGAGGGCTTCAAACAGACTGCCGATCTCAAACACAACACCGTCGGCGCCTTCGGGAATCTGTAAGTTGATTTCAAACGCCAGTGGAGTATACTTCGCCATAGTGACCTTCCTTTCGCTGATGAGTTGTCAGTAACGGCTTACCACCCCTAGTGAAGGTCATTTGGGTTCATTTGTCAATAGACTTTGCAACAGCCCTGCTACTGGGATAACGTCACGGAACAGAGCAAGAGTGAGCTGTTGGATTTGCCGAAAAGTGATCTTGGTGTGTCTGGCGATCCAAACAGATTCCATACCAGCGTGGAGAATCGGTGATGAGCAAACGCATTGACAGAGACGAATTGGTCCGCTTGATCTCCGAACGAGTGTCCAAAAAAGAGACCGTGGTCGCTGAACTCCTCGATGCGACTCTCGAGGAAATCTATACCGCGCTCAAACGGGGTGAATGTGTCTCACTGAAAAACTTCGGCACTTTCTATGTACGTCCCGAGCGAGAAAGCTGGGTGTTCAAATTCAACCCATCGCAGCGCCTGCGCGCCCTGTTCGGTTGGTCGTCCACTTACAAAGGGGATTTGTAGATGAGCGGAAATAAAACTATTGATCTTTACAAAGGTCCCGTTGATCCGAACAGCGGTTATCTCTGCATGTGGATGCACTGGAGACCGAACCCCGACGCCCCCGATCCCCAATTCCCAGGTCAGAAGCTTTCAATGGTGACCTTTATCCCCGCCAAGCCAGGGGATCGATGTCTGTGTGGCAGTGGCAAGCAATTTCGTGACTGCTGTCGCGCTCGTACCTACTGGCATCCCCTCTGTCCGAATCCGGATGCCAAGAGTTTCAGTCTGATGGCGCCTCAGTCCGTCACGTTCAAGATTGCCAACCGCGCCATCATTCGCGAGCGGCTAATGAACGATGTGCGCTTGCAGTGTACGGCTGACGATGCGGACAGTACGTTTTGGGTGTACTGGGGCGATCCCGCGCTCGATGATCAGCACGGTACCCTGTGCTTTGGCGACATCGAGTTGAAACGGAATCGGACACTCTATGTGACCGCAATGAGTGACATTCGCATGCAAACGCTTCTCGCTCTGCTCCGTGATGTCCTGGGTGATGAATTCAAGCCGCCCCAAATTCGCTATGAGTCCGTATCGGTCATTGACAAACAAACGGGGAATCGGATTCAAGTGCGAGCAACCGCCGTACGACGACCAGGAGAAGAACCCCAATGAGCCAAGCAGAAAACCAGGGACACAAACTTTCTGATGAACAGTTGCAATACACAGCCAAGTGCATTGCTATGGTGGTTCGGAATGCGATGGAGGATTTCCACGTCAGGTATCTTTCCGACCCACAAATGGCGGAATTGAATCCTGTCATTCGCAACGCGATCTATACGGCGTTGTATGCAATGAAGCATAGTGATGACCCGGAAGCAAATGAGTTCATGCGATTTGCCGAGCGCCTGATCCCACCCTATTGGGAATCGCCACAGTTGCTTGCCAATTATCCTGGTACGCCTACACCACGTAAGAAGTCAACTACCACCGCCTAGAAGGCGGTGGCTTGGGTAGCGAGTGAAACTCGCCTAAAGTTCTCCCACGCGAAAATCTTTGTCATCGCCGAGCGCGGTTTCTCCCTGGGACTCAATGTATTGCTTGATAATCTCGTCCGTCACATTCCCAGAACTTGCGGCAAAGTAGCCTCGAGCCCAAAGGTGCTTGCCCCAGAACTGCCGACGCAATTCGCCAAATCCTTGCAACAGTAGTCGGCTACTGCGCCCCTTGCGTCGCTGCATCAGATCGCTCACGGACACATGTGGGGGCACAGAGACCAACAAGTGGAGATGGTCAGTAGCGATGTGTCCTTTCTCGATATACACATCCAACATCGCACAAGTCTGGCGGATCAGTTCGCGAAGACGCAACGCAATTTCGCCGCGCAGGATTGGTTTACGATACTTGGTAATCCAGACCAAGTGGTACTTGAGGTCATAGACCGCGTGAGAAGTTTTTCGATAATCCATGCCCTCATTGTACTTCGGTCTGTCGATTCATTCAAATCTTCCATTCGGAAGATGATTGAGGTGTTGAAAACGGCCTGCCTGAAAGGCAGGGGTTTCAACCCTATTTACAGACAATGATTTTCTGATTGCAAGTCGCGGCTTCCGCCGAGCATACAAAACGAGGATAGCGAATCATGTCCAAGACGCGAAAAACGTGGGTCTACTGTCCACCCAAACCACCCGCGCCCAAAGTGCCCGAACGGGTCAAGACAGAGGTGCAAACGAAAGCCGATCAACTCATCGAGACGGTGCTCAAGCCCAAGCACATCCAGCCACCGCCCGAAGACAACGATTTCAATTACATCGTCGATCTCTTTTCCAAATGGTATCGCCACTACTTTTACTTCTGCGCCAAGTACTGTTCACCAGGCCCGAATGCCATCTCGCCGTTCTTTGAAACAAAATTCGCCCGGCTGGAATATGTTGGGGATAATCGTTTCCATCTTTCCTTCATGCGCCACACTGACGAGTGGATACAACTTTATCCCAACGTGTCGCTGGGCGAGTGTCTCGCGGCTGTGAAGGATGATCCTTGGTTCGTCCCTTGAGAATTGAGGTAGACGGGAATGCCCAAGCCAACCATCCCAGAAGAGATCAAAAAGCAAGTCGGTGAGATTGTCTCCGCCTTCAACCAGAAGGTCCTCAAAGACCCGAATCGGTTCTACGTCACGCGCTACAAGGGGCGTTTTTTGTACCTCGCGCGCTTTGACTATGGACCCTTGGTCGCTGTCTGTCGTTTGACCTACACTGGGAGTATGGATGCATGGGAGTTCGCGATTTTCAAATACAGTGATGAACGATATGACCCCGATGAGTGGTTCTTCCCAGGATCGGGACATGTTAATGGAACGATAGAGGGGGCGATGCGGGCGGGGCTGGAAGCGTATCCGTGAGCGCATTGTGAAGACGCGCGGCTATAGTGCGGCAGATGCGTGGATTGCCAAATGGAAGGCAGTTCTTCAGTCGGCGTTGTCTGCAGAAAAGATTACAATCAACGATGAAAGGCACCTTTTGTCAGTGGGATGGTTTTCCCATGGTCAATATTCAGGGGCGATGGGAATGTGTGGCGGAATATCTCAACCGTTGTCTGGGATTACAAGCGGTGGTTGACGTGATTCAAGAGGGAGACACGGTGTACTATGTCTTCGAGAATGGGCATGCCTTGCCCCTGTTGTGTTTTTGCTGTGACACCCCGCTCGCTTTCAAGGATTTGGAGCAAACGCGATTGGATATGCGCGGACGACGCTTGGAATCTATGGCGTGCCCTAACGTAACCTTGGAAAATGGAAGCGTGGCCCTTCAGTTCAGGCTGGAATTTTCCAAAAAGGGACTCCTGGGTCAAGGAACCTATACCGCCACATCACTACAATCGGCTGCACGGTTGCGCCATCCTCTCGGTTGCCCGCAGCGAAAAGCAGCGCCAATATCCTCGCGGCGACAACGGAAACGCCAACGGTAGATTGGAAACATTTGACCCTCGCGATAGCTCCGCGACAACTGCAATGCACACCCAGGAATCTCGTTCATTCCATCAAATCTTCCCTCACCGCGATTGCAGTGAGGGAAGACTGTTTCCATCTCTAGCTACCTGACAGTTTCTAATTCAAGCCCAGCGTACACTGAAATGCGATGGG
>DYKH01000327.1 GCA_020722685.1 Caldithrix sp.
CCCGCACTGCCGTCTCTATGGGACTGCTGTCATTCTCAATCGAGCCGGCAACCACTTCCAAGGTCCAGCCCGCCTCCGGCTCTATCGCATACATTGGATAGCGAAACTGGCGGACGAGAAATATCACCTTTCTCTGCGAATCGTATAATACAACGGCTACGGCATCGCCGCGGTAGGCGTGTAACCGGGTGACCGGCTCTGTCATTTCGCCATCAAACTTTTCAAAACGCAGGAGCACCCTTTCGAGATTGATGAATCCTTTGAACAGTGTTTCTTTTTTCAGAATGTCAACTCGCATAAGCGTCTCTTTCCGATGATGTGTCTGTTATTTGCCGGCCCAATTTAATGAAATGCAGAAAAGGGGCAAGCTTTATTTACGCCATCGAAGCGATAGCAGCAGGAAACCGATTGGGTGTGAAAATGCACATCGGGAGCGTAATACCTCACTTTTGGGTCGTAGACCTCAAAGGTTTCCCAAACCTTTGAGGTCTTTAAGCATTCGCTACAACCGGTAAGTGAGGTATTACTCGGGAGCACAAAAATGGCTTGACAAACCCTTCAGAAATTGCTATACTTGCCACGAAAATTTGTCGGCAGCATTCGAACATGCTAAGGAGATCCCTGTGAAAAACATCCGCTCTCGTCGCATTCTCCGTTTTCTCATCCTTAGTGTTTCAATTCTTACAATCTTTGGCTGTGCTGTAAAGCATGAGGGGACCATTACCATTTTGCATACCAACGACATGCACAGCCAATACGTCCCAGTGCCGGCTACCTGGGTGCAGAAAGATCCCAAACCGCTGATTGGCGGGATGGTGGCATTGGATTATTTTATTCAGCAGCAAAGAAAAAGTTATGCGAATAGTCTGCTGCTCGACGGTGGCGATATCATGACCGGGACGCCTCTTTCGTTGATTCAGGTTGATGGCGCATTGGGCGGCGGTTTCGTCAAGATGATGAATTTGATCGGCTATGATGCCATGACTATTGGTAACCACGAATTCGACGCCGGGCAGGAGAACCTAAAGAAGCTGCTGACTTTGCCCAAATTCGACGTTTTATCCGCCAACCTGTACCGGAACGACAGTCTGGTGGCGCCAAAGCCTTATGCCATTTATAAAGTCGGATCGCTCAGAGTGGGAGTCATCGGCCTCATTCTGGGAAACTTGGTGGAAGTGGCAGCGCGGAAAAACCTACAGGGTATCCGCGTGGACGATCCGACGCAAACCGCGCAAAAGTACATCGATGAAATCGATGCTAAAACGGACTTGATCCTCCTGCTCGCGCATCAGGGTGTAGAGGCGGACCTGAAGATGGCGGATCGTTTGCATCATGCCGATGTCATCGTGGGGGCGCATAGCCACACCCGACTCAACGAAGTGATCAAGCGGAATCGTATGCTCGTCGTACAGGCCGGTTCAATCACTTCCTATTTAGGAAAGCTGATGGTGGAGGTCAAGGCTGACACGGTGGCCAACTACCAGTACGAGCTGATTCCCACCTGGGTTGATGAAGTAAAAGAGCCGAATGCGCAGATGCTGCAGTTGGTCGACGCTTACAAAAAGCAAATCGACGAGCAATACGGCGAAGTGATCGGCACTCTGAAGACGGAATGGAAGAAAGATAACAGAGCAGAATCGAATATCGGCAATTATATGACGGACGTTATTCGGGCTACGACCGGCGCCGACTTTGCCCTGCTCAACAGCGGCGGCATTCGCAAGAGCTTGCCCGCCGGCTCCATCACCAAGCTGAACATTGTGGAGATTCTGCCCTTTGCTAACTATTTGGTCACCTTCGAATGTACCGGAGAACAGTTGAAATCTTTGGTTCTTGAGAACGCGGTGGCGAGCGTCAAGGGAGCGCATGGCATTTTGCAAGTTTCCGGCTTGACATATCGGTATCGAGTGGATCGGGATAACAATGTGACGATTGCTTCTGCACAGGTTGCCGGGAAAGAAATCAATCCCAAGGGCGTCTATCGAGGGGCCACGGTTGATTTTGTGATGGAAGGCCTGATCGAGAAGCATCCCGATTTAGCCGCAAAGGAGCCGGAGGTAACCGGGCAGATACTTTCTGATGCTGTGATAGAATTCATCAAACGCCATCCGCAAGTAGACAGCAGAGTCGAAGGGAGGATGAAGAAGGTCAGGTAGCAAGTTGCAGGTCGCAGGTCGCGGGCTACAAGCTTCAGGCTGCAAATTTTAAGTTGCAGGTCGCAGGTGGCAAGCGATCGGCTGCGAGTTACAGGCTGCATGTTGCCCACTGCAATCTGCAGGCCGCAGGTTTCAGGAGAAAGTGAAGATGACGGCAAATATTTTTGGTCGGCCTTTACTGCAAACTGGTACACGTAATCTAAAACTTGTGACTTGAGACCTGCAACCAGTAACTTGCGATTTGTAACTTGCAACGTGCAACTTGTAACTTGGAACAAAAGTATGGAACCCGAAGATGTCATTCGTCCGCTGATACGGGCCGGGGTGAAACCAAAACTGATTTGGGCGGCGTGCCGGACCGGCCGGTTGGTGACTGACGAAAACAAAAAATCACTCACCGAGGAGGATCTGGCCGAGTGGCAGGTGGCGCTCGATGAGTACGAAAAAATGTACCCGAGCGATGATTGGGACATGAAAGATTTGAGCAGTGTGATCATCAGAGAAAAATTTTAGCCAGCTCTCAGACAATTTGGGCAATCACTCACCTGCAAGGAGGGGTGTTCGAGTATGAAGAATACCATCACTACAATTACGTTTGCTGCGATTTTTGCGGTACTCATGGTTTGGATCATCTCCTGTGCCGTCAATCCAGTCACGGGCAAACGCGAGTTGATGCTGCTGTCCGAGTCCGATGAGATTGCGCTGGGCAAGCAATCGGATCAAGAGGTAGTGCAGACCTACGGCCTGTACCAGGATGCTGAATTGGGCGCCTACGTGGATCGGATCGGTCAAAGAATGGCCAAAATCTCGCACCGGCCCAATTTGAAGTTCAGTTTCAAAATCCTTGACTCGCCGGTGATCAATGCCTTCGCGGTACCGGGCGGGTACATTTATGTCACTCGCGGTATTTTGGGCTATATGAATAATGAGGCCGAGCTGGCGGGCGTGGTCGGACACGAAATCGGTCATGTTGCTGCTCGGCACACGGCGCAGCAGTACAGTCGCGCTCAATTGGCGCAGTTGGGGCTTGGCATTGGCATGATCGTCTCGGAGGACTTTCGCAGGTACGCGGGTCTTGCTCAATTGGGCACAAGTTTGCTGTTTCTGCGTTTTAGTCGCGATCACGAGCGCCAATCCGACAACCTTGGCGTGGAATATTCGACCCGAGCGGGCTATGATGCCAGCAAAATGGCCGATTTTTTTCACACTTTGGAGCGCATGAATCCCGGCTCGGCGCAGAGCGGCTTGCCCGGATGGTTTTCCACTCACCCCAATCCTGCCGATCGCTACGCCACGGTCAAACGGGAGGCGCAAATTTGGCAAAAGAAATTGGCCTTGCAGAATCTTGCAGTTGACCGGCAACGGTATTTGCAAAAAATCGATGGAATTGTTTTCGGAGAAGATCCTCGTCAAGGCTATGTCGAAGGCAATGCCTTTTATCATCCCGAGTTGAAATTCACCTTTCCCGTTCCCGCAGGCTGGCAGGTGAACAATACTCCGGCGCAGGTGCAGATCGCTCCCGAAAAGCAAGACGCCGCCATCATTCTCACTTTGGACAAGAGCGCTTCTCCACTACAGGCTTCCCAGAATTTCGTCAAGAATACCAATGGGGTCGTTCAATCCTCGGATGCTGTTCGGGTCAATGGCATGTCCGCCCAACGCATGATATGCGATGTGACTTCGGATCAAGGTGTCATTCGAGTGCAGTCTTATTTTATCCAAAAAGACAATTCCGTGTTCGCCTTTCATGGATTCAGCACCCCGGAAGCTTTTCCAACCTATAGCGCAAATTTTACCGGCACCATGTCGCAATTCAATCGGCTGAGCGATCCCAAAAAAATAAATGTTACCCCTTCCCACCTTCGCCTTAAAACCGTCGCCTCCGGTGGCAGCTTGCGCGCGGTGCTCAAGGCTTCCGGAGTAGCGGACGACAAGCTGGAGGAAATGGCCATTCTGAACGGCATGACCTTGGAAGAGCAGGTTCAAGCGAATAGTTTGGTAAAGTTGGTGGCAAAATA
>DYKH01000074.1 GCA_020722685.1 Caldithrix sp.
TGGGATTCTACCATTCCATCATGGACTGGCATCATCCGGATTATTTGCCGCGCCGTACTTGGGAAACCGATCGTTCCACGGAGGGCGCTAACTTGGACCGCTTCATGACCGAATATGTGATGAAACAGCTTGAGGAGTTGGTGACCCAGTACGATCCCGCCATTATGTGGTTCGACGGCGAATGGGAGCACTCGAACGAGGAACAGCATGCTTTCGAGATCGAGGCCATGCTGATGAAGCTCAAGCCCAATTTGATCATCAATGACCGTCTTTTCAAGCGCATGCCCGGTCACGGCGATTTTGGCACGCCGGAAAACTATGTGCCGGCCACCGGTGTTCGCAACGCGGACGGCAGTCCGCGATTGTGGGAAGCCTGCTACACCATGAATTTCAATAGCTGGGGCTACAATCATTATGAGACGGAATTCCACAGCACCACGCAGCTCATTCGCCAGCTTATTGAGATCGTCAGCAAGGGCGGCAACTTATTGCTGAACGTCGGCCCCACGCCGGAAGGAACGATTCAGCCGGAGTTCGTGGCGCGGTTGCAGGGCATGGGCAAGTGGCTGAAAGCGAACGGCGAGGCCATCTACGGAACCAGCGCCAGCGTGTTTGAAAAGCTGCCGTTCTTCGGCCGTTGCACGGTCAAAGGTAACCGGCTCTACCTGCACGTCATGGGCTGGCCATTAGATAAAAAGCTGCGTCTGCCGGGACTCAAAACCCGGGTCGCCAAGGCTTTCTTGTTAGCCGAACCAAACAAGTCTCTGAGCTTCTCCCAAGACGGAAAGGATGTGGTGATTCAACTTCCTGAGCGCGCGCCGGATTTAGACGCCACGGTTGTGGCTGTGGATCTTCAAGGCCCACCGGAGGTTGAGCATTATGAAATCCATTCGCAAGCCAATGGCTCCATCGAGCTACCTTCCTTCATGGCAGAAATTCAATCGCAGATGGGCCAAAGAATGTATCTGGATCATTTCTACAAACACACCATGTTGACCAATTGGCAGAACGTCAATGACTTTCCGGTCTGGGAGTTCTCCGTGGACAGGCCGGGCACCTACGAACTGCAGGCCAGCTATGCTTGCGGTGGGGGTGAGCGTGGCAGCGCCTTCGCGGTCGAGGTGGACGATGCACAGATCCCGGGCATTATACAAAGCTCCGGGAGCGACTACTTTCCGAAGACGTTCTCGCTTGGCACTCTGTCCCTCACACCCGGCAAACACATTTTGCGCTTTAAAATCAAATCGGTGATGAACAACTCGGCCTTGAGACTGGAAAAAGTCATGCTGAATCCGCTGACCAATTGAAAGCGGAACTGAGGCGAAACCAGCAGGCGGCTTCAACGCCGGCGAACGTGCGGGTGGTGCGAGCAAAAAATAGCCTAGGATGTTTTAACATCAGGTGGGTTTCAGTCAATCATAAGGTTTTGCTATGGTCTGCGGGGTGCTTGATAATGACGGAAATCGCTTTCCATATTCGCGGCCGCCGACTGTGTCATACCGAAGGTGTCTTCCACGGCCGACGCACGGATTCCCTCTGGGCATCCATTTTGTCACCGGGGAAGATGCCAAAGGCATGACAGAGCGGATCTCTGGGGGATAGTTATCATAAGTGATCGCGGCTTCCACAAATTTCAATCATGGGGCGTAGATGCTAAGTCCTTACCAAGAGCTGTTGAATGAGTAGTATGCATCATGGATGATCAAAGGAACCTAACAGTTACCAGAAAAGTAGCCTTGTTTGTCTCTACACTGGGGGCGTTTTTTACACCCTTTATGGCTTCTGCCATCAACGTGGCCTTGCCGGTCATGGCAAAAGAATTTTCCATGAACGCGATCATGCTGAGCTGGATCGCCACATCCTACCTATTGGCTGCGGCCATGTTTCTGGTGCCAGTGGGAAAGATTGCGGACATCTATGGGAGAAAGAAGATATTCACCATCGGCATCGCCGTTTTTACTCTATCGTCCTTTCTCACCGCCATTTCCGATTCTGCCACCATGCTCATCAGCTCTCGCGTCCTGCAAGGCATGGGCGGTGCCATGATTATGGGCACCGGCATGGCCGTTATCATCTCGATTTTTCCGCCCCACGAACGCGGCAAGGTCTTGGGGATCAACGTCGCGTCCGTTTATACCGGCCTTTCCCTGGGGCCTTTCTTGGGCGGGCTGATGACGCAACATCTTGGTTGGAGAAGCATTTTTTGGATCAACGTTATCTCCGGCGCCGTCATCTTTTTAGTCATTCTCTGGAAATTACAGGGTGAATGGGCAGAGGCGCAAGGCGAAAAATTCGATCTGATCGGCTCGCTCGTTTACAGCGTTATGCTCACCGCCTTGATGTACGGCTTTTCACAATTGCCGGCCCTTGCCGGTGCCTGGCTCATCCTGATTGGAGTGGTCGGAATTGGCGGCTTTGCACGATGGGAGCTTAGAATCCCGCACCCGGTGCTTGATCTGCGTTTGTTCAGACACAATAGGGCCCTTACCATGTCCAATCTTGCGGCCCTCATCAATTATAGTGCCACTTCCGCCGTGGCTTTTCTGCTCAGCCTTTACCTGCAATACATCAAAGGACTCAGCCCCCAGCAAGCCGGAATGGTGTTGGTAGCCCAGCCGATTGTCATGGCCGTTCTTTCACCATTGGCTGGAAGGTGGTCTGACCGAATCGAGCCGCGAATCCTGGCATCTTTCGGCATGACCCTCACAGTGATCGGCTTGGCTTTACTCACATTCCTTACTGCCGAGTCCAGCATGATTTTCATCACCTCCGCTTTGCTCGTTCTGGGTTTGGGCTTTGCTTTCTTCTCGTCCCCGAATACCAACGCGGTGATGAGCTCGGTGGAAAAGAAATTCTACGGCGTGGTCTCGGCCACCTTGGCCACCATGCGACTGACCGGCCAGATGCTCAGCATGGGCATTGCCATGTTGATCTTCGCGCTCTTTATCGGCAAAGTAAAAATTACGCCCCAGTATCATGGACTGTTCTTGACCAGCATCAAGACCGCCTTTGCCATTTTTGCAGTTTTCTGTTTCGCCGGCATCTTTGCCTCTCTTGCCCGAGGCAAAGTAAGATGAAGCCATGAGACCGAATCTATCGCCGAACCGTCGTCCACCACGGATGGCGGACGCTCGATTCTCCGTGATGTTACAATTCACACCGCCAAAGTCGGCGTTTTGCCTGTAAATTGCATCGTGCAATTTGTGACCTGCGACCTGCGGCTTACGACCTGCAATGTGCGACTTGCCGCCTGCAACTTCGATGTGAGGAGACCCATGACTTGGTTCCAGACCTATGATCCGCTCGGAAATGCTGTCCTATCTACCCTCATTGCAGCTCTGCCGGTGGCGGTATTGCTGTGCTCCATCGCTTTCTTCAAGATTCGCATCCACTATGCAGCGCTGTTAGGTTTGGCCTTGGCGATTCTGGTCGCTCTCGCCGTCTATCGGATGCCTGCTTCTGCCCTGGCAGCGACCACTCTGTACGGCGCCGCTTATGGGCTTTTTCCCATTGGCTGGATCATCCTCAATCTCATTTTTCTCTATCAACTCACCGTCAAAAAAGGGCTTTTTGAGGTCTTGCGGACCAGCTTGGCTTCCGTAGCGCCGGACTCGCGGATTCAGGTCATTCTGATTGCCTTTTCCTTTGGCGCTTTTTTCGAGGGCGCCGCCGGCTTCGGCACCCCCGTTGCGGTAACGGCGGCGGTTCTGATTCGTCTCGGCTTTAAGCCGTTGCAAGCGTGCGGATTGTCGCTCATTGCCAACACCGCGCCCGTTGCGTTCGGCGCACTGGGCACGCCTATCATCGCCTTGAGCAAAGTCACCGGTATAGATGAGCTGCTCCTGTCGCAAATGGTCGGGCGACAGTTGCCCTTTTTCTCCATGTTGGTGCCGTTTTGGGTCGTCTGGGCTTATGCGGGATTCCGTGGCTTGATTGGCGTTTGGCCCGCTGCCCTTACAGCGGGATTGGCTTTTGCAGTGCCGCAGTTCTTAGTCTCCAACTTGCATGGCCCTTGGCTGGTGGACGTTATTGCTTCGATCTCTTCCATCGCTGGACTAATGCTGCTATTGAAGTTTTGGCGCCCGCGCGAGCTATGGAACGCGAACAATGCAAGTTCCGTCCCAGCCGAAGCAGTTGTGGTCGCTCCAAGCGCGGCGCAAGTACGGCTGGCGTGGCTTCCTTGGCTGCTGCTAAGCCTAATGGTGTTCATTTGGGGTGTGCCGTCGGTGAAAAAGTCGCTGGTTCGAACCTCGGCCCCGACGTGGCCGGTGACCGGCTTGCACCAGGTTGTGGTGCGCACTCCGCCGGTAGCGCCGGAACCAACCGCAGGCAAGCCCACCAAGCCGGAAGAAGCCATCTACAAATTGAACTGGCTTTCGGCTACCGGCACCGGCATTTTGCTCGCCGCGCTTTTCGTTGCCATCATTCTTAGATTTTCATTTCGGCAAATCCTCACAACCTATGCCGAGACGCTGCTGCGCGTCCGCTATTCGCTGCTGACCATCGCGGCAATGCTGGCGCTCGGTTATGTGACGCGCTATTCCGGGACCGACGCGACCTTGGGCTTGGCACTGGCCAAAACCGGCAGGTTGTATCCATTCTTTGGCACGCTGCTGGGTTGGTTGGGCGTGGCCCTGACCGGCTCGGACACCGCCTCCAACGTGCTGTTCGGCAGCCTGCAAAAGATCACCGCCGAGCAGACGGGACTCAGTCCGGTACTGATGAGTGCCGCCAACAGCAGCGGCGGCGTGATGGGCAAAATGATCGACGCCCAAAGCATCGTGGTGGCCAGCACCGCCACCAACTGGTACGGCCACGAGGGCAGCATCCTTCGCTATGTCTTTTTCCACAGCATCGCTCTGGCGGCGCTGATGGGATTGCTGGTATTCCTGCAAGCCTATTTTCCGCCTTTCAACCTGATGACGGTACCGTAATGCATCTTTTACCTCGTGCTCGTGCTCTTTCTCATGCTCTTACTCTTAATCATAATCTTAATCGTACTCTTAATCTTGATCGATCTCCTGTTACCCGATTTCAAAAGGCGAAACGAAAATGAGTGTCTCCGGCTGGCGCAAGTCCATCCGTGTATTTTCTTTAAGAAGGGACCTTTATTAGATCACGCAATACTCAGAAGACCATTTCTCATCATACCCCTCAACGGCGGAATCCGGGAGAGACGCTCGGCCACCGACATGCCGTTTATTAGGCAGCGCAACGAAAGTCGTCAAGGAATTTCATGATCGGAGAAACGTAATCTGTGAGCACATTTCAGGATGCAGACCGTCTGTTAGATATTTCCACGCCGGAGGATGTGACCGAGAACTGAGAGCATCGAATGTTGCCATGCCGTATGAGCGTGCTGCAACGGCAAGATTAAACAATGGAGGATAACATGCACCAACCATCTCGACGCGATTTTATGAAAAATGCGGCCAGCGGACTGGCAGGCTTGGCCCTGACCGTAGGAAGAACCCAGTCAGCAACCGCGGCAGGCCGTCCGCCCAATTTCATCATCATCTTTGTGGATGATATGGGTTATGGCGACTGGAGCCGGGCCGGCCATCCGACCATCCGCACACCCAACCTCAATCGGATGGCTGATGAGGGCGTAGTGCTGACGCAGTTCTATTCCGCGGCCGCAGTTTGTTCGCCTTCAAGGGCCTCATTGCTCACGGGACGATATCCGGTGCGGAACGGCGTGGTTCGGGTACTCAATCCCATGGACTCACTGGGCCTCCCAGACACTGAGCTGACTCTGGCGCAGCTTCTAAAGAAAAAGGGCTACGCTACGGCCGCCATCGGCAAATGGCATCTGGGACACCTCCCACAATTCTTGCCTATCCATCGGGGCTTTGATTCCTACTTTGGCATTCCCTACAGCAATGACATGGACAAGAAGGAGAGAGGCCACCCGCCTATTCCGCTGATGCGCGGTGAGAAAATCATCGAGCAACCGTGTGATCAGAACACCCTCACCAAACGCTACACCGAGGAGGCGGTTCGACTCATTCATGAACACAAGGATCGACCGTTCTTCATCTATCTCGCGCACAGCATGCCGCACGTGCCGCTGCACGCCTCCGACGCTTTCCGCGGCAAGTCCAAGCGCGGCCTTTATGGCGATGTCATCGAGGAAATCGACTGGAGCGTCGGCCAAATATTGCATGCGCTGCATCAAGCCGGCGTTGATCGCAATACCTTCGTTGCCTTCACCAGTGACAACGGCCCTTGGGCGACCCAGAAGCAGGCCGGCGGCAGCGCGGGATTATTGCGCGGCGCCAAGGCATCCACCTGGGAAGGCGGCCTGCGCGAGCCGTTCATCGCCCGCTTCCCAGAGCAACTGCCTAAAGGGCTGATTAGCTCGGAGGTCGGCTCGACCCTTGACTTGTTCACCACTTGTTTGGCCTTGGCAGGTGCAGATGTACCTAAAGATCGGCCGATTGACGGTAAAAACCTGCTACCCGTTCTCAAAGGGGAAGGAAAATCGCCCCATGAAATTCTATACTACTTTTGGGGTAATCAATTGACCGCCATCCGCATGGGCAAGTACAAATTACACTGGAAGGTGGTCAATTCTGATTTCAAGTGGCAGGACTGTGCGGCGCCGGAATTATATGATCTCGAAGACGATCCGTCGGAGCGTTTTGATTTGGCGGCGGATTTGCCGGAAACTGTGGCCAAACTGACTGCCGAAGCCGAACGAATCAAAACCGAGATTGCGGAGCGTGGAGAGAATAAGGAGTTGATCGAGCAGCTCTTGCCGCGGAAATAGTGCTAAACTTGGCCTGCACCCGATGGCCAGGCAATACAAGTCAATTTCCATGAAGAGGTAAAGATTGACATTTTGGCAGCGCATCTTTTGCTCCTGCTCTTGCTGAACCTCCTAATCATAATCGTACTCCTAATCCTAATCGGTCCTCCCATGGAGGAAAAGCCATGCAATGCGAAAAATGCCACCGCGATTATCCGTCCAAGTACTATTTCAAGATGGATGGCGTGTGCTTTGAATGTTTCGACAATTTGAGCGCCGAGGAGCAAAAAGAGGCTTTGACGCGATCTCTTATGAAGCATCCCATGACCTCGACAACTTTTGCCATCGAGGGGCACAAGGTCGTCAAGCATCTTGGCGTGGTACGCGGGATTACCGTGCGTTCCCGTTCCATTTTTGGCACTATCGGCGCTTCACTGCAGACCATCCTCGGCGGCAACATCACCATGTTCACCGAGCTGTGCGAGAAAACGCGAGAGGAAGCGTTCGAGCTAATGGTGCAACACGCCCACCAGATCGGCGCCAATTGAGTAATCGGCGTGCGCTACGACACCACGGAGTTGATGAGCGGCGTTTCCGAGGTGCTCTGCTACGGCACCGCGGTGATGGTAGAAGCTGCATAGTTCTGTCTTGTAATCTTCGCGGAAGCTCCGAGTTTCTAGGAAGATTGGATTATAGGTTTGCAGAGTTTTGATTCACTTGCTTGCTTTGTAGACGCGATTTCTTTATATTATCGGCGATTTTAAATCTTTGAATTCGCAGATAGACTATTAAACCGGGAATCAGGAGTGCATTGTATGTTGGCCATAAAAGGGATTTGTGATGGAACGGTCATCAAGCCTCTGGAGCCGGTTCCGTTCAAAGAAGAGGCGGAGGTCATCATCACTTTTTAGATGACATTCATACGACCAAACGAAATAAAAATCGGCGGAAATTAAGAGGCGCCGCGCAGGGAGAAAACATGCTGGAAACATTGCCAAGAGACCGACAAGAGGACTTGAATCGTGAAGGATAATTAGGTACTCGCTACTCCCGCCATTATCACTTTCTTAGAAAACGAAGCCGGGGCCGAAGCTGTTGAAACACTATTGGCAAGGGCTGAGACCGCAGATATCAATATCTCTTTGTCCCTTGTGACATTTACTGAAGCTCATTGCATCACGATTCAGAAGAAAGGAAAAGACTTTGCTTTGGAAAGGATCCACTCGTTAGAGACGTTACCAGTTAAGCGTGGCGAATCCGATGCGGCAATTGGGAAAACCGCCGGAGAACTAAAAGCCGCTCATCGTATCTCCTTTGCCGATGCCTGGATTGCCGCTCTGGCAAGCAATAAAAATGCGACCCTGGTTCATAAAGACCCTGAATTCGAATGTCTTGAAAGTCAGATGACAGTTTTAAAACTGCCGTATAAAATAGTATCAGCATCAAAGTCGTGATCGAAAATCCAATTATGCCTTGCTACCTTATCGCTGCCAGTTGAACATGCCCTTTCTGGTGCCAAGCTTTGAGAGGGTTTCTTGTTAAAAGCGCGCTTTTGCAATGGATTCAGCGCCGCGATCCGCAGGTGGAATTGGGCTGCGATGGGTTTTTCGCTCCAGGAGACGAAACTAAAACAAAAATACCTGCACCTTCCCGGAAACGACGAGCTCTCTGGAAGAATAGATTAGCCCAGGAACAAGAGAATAAGAATTGTAATCAATCACGGGGTGTCTTGCCAGTGCCGTCATTCCTGCGGATGCAGGAATCTCCTTTTCATGGCACGGCAGAAGGAGACCCGGCTGCATCGGCAGGGGTGATAGCACCCTGTTATCGGCTACGAAGAATTGAATAATGGAGATTTTGCCATGAACACTTTATCAATCCACAGAGGATATCAGGAGATTGCTTTGAAGCTGTTTTTGTTGCTGGGAGTTAGTTTTTATGCCTCCATCCTGTGCGCGGAGCCGGAAGTATTTCGGGTCACTGATTTCGGTGCGGTTGGCGACGGTGTAACGGTGAACACCCAAGCCATTCAGGCCGCCATCGATTCCTGCGCCCGGAAGGGCGGGGGCACAGTGGTCATTCCCAAGGGGACATTTCTGTCAGGAACGATCTATCTGAAAAATGGTGTCAACATCCATTTGGAACAGGGTGCAACCTTACTCGGCAGCCCAAACGTAGAAGATTACCCTCTTAACACATGCAACTTTCCATCATACTCGGATTCCTACGTCGGTCGCGCATTGATTTGGGGAGAGAACTTGAGCGATGTTGGCATCACCGGTCACGGCAAAATTGATGGACAGGGAGTTAAGTTCAGAGACAACCGGCCGGATCCGGACGAGTGGGCAAACTTGGTCGCTTTCTATCGAGACACCACCCGCTACCGGCCGGAGCCGGGATACATCAACCGACCCTATCTCATTCGCTTCATCAGTTGCCGGAATGTGCGCATTGAAGATGTGACCCTCCTTAACTCGCCCATGTGGATGCAGCAGTATTTGAATTGCGATTTTGTGAGAATCCAAAACATCACGGTCTACAATCACGGTAGTCGCAACAACGACATGATCGACATTGATTGCAGCCGCAACGTGATCATCAGCGGCTGTTACGGCGATTCCGCCGACGACGGCATAACCTTGAAAAGCACCGGCCCCCTGCCCACGGAAAACGTTACGATTTCGGATTGTGTGGTGAGCTCGTTTTGCAACGCCATCAAAATGGGGACCGAGTCTTCCGGTGGGTTCAAGAATATTACCATCTCGAATTGTGTCATCCGACCATCCGCTGAACCCAATGTGATCTATGGGCGGGCTGAAGGGCTTGCCGGCCTTGCGCTCGAGATTGTCGATGGCGGCTCTTTGGATGGGGTCACGATTTCCAATATTTCTATGAAAGGAACGACCGCGCCGATTTTCATGCGTTTGGGCAACCGCGCGCGGCCCTCTCAGCCCAATTTGCCCAGCCCAGCAGTGGGAGCTTTTCGCAACGTCATCGTCAGCAACATTGCTGCAACCGCGGCCGGCAATACCGGATGTTCTATCACAGGAATTCCCGATCAGGACATGGAAAATGTGACATTATCCAACATCAAAATTCATTTTGTCGGTGGCGGCTCGAAGGAGCAAAGCGAAGCCGTTGTGCCCGAGCACGAAAAGAAATATCCGGAAAGCACCATGTTCGGCGTATTGCCGTCGTATGGTTTTTATTGCCGTCATGTCAATGGTCTTAGTTTTCGCGATGTGACGCTCAGTTGTGAGCAGCCGGACCAACGGCCGGCATTCATTGGCGATGACGTGGAAAATCTCAAAGTGGATAACTTGAACGCTCAGGTCGAAACCAACGTGCTGGCCGAGATGGTCTTTCGGAACGTTCGCGGCGCCATGATTACCCACTGCAATCCGACCGCGACGACGTTTCTGCGCCTGCAAGACCATTGCGAGAACATCACCCTGATTGGTAATGATTTCAGTCGGGTTCGGGAGATTTTCTCCCGCGGCGAAACAACCCCCAAGTCTGCCGTTTATGTTAGCAATAATCGCAGGTGATGATATAGAGGCAAGTACAGACTCATCCATCGACGTTGATCAGGACGGGGCTTGCCGAAAAGGCGTGCTGACGCCAGAGAGTCAGCACGAGAACAAGGCAAAGCAGTCGTTAGGCAAGCTGGGGAATCGGATGTGTGATTTTGCGACGCGAGAGTTGGAGAGCCAAATTGAAGAAGATGAATTAAAGTATTTGGGCGAGCGTGTAAAACTATTGCTTGATCTGGCGAGAAGTTGTGAAGAGTGAATTCAGCAGGTTTTGAAAGAGCCAAAGAAATCCATGAAGAAGTAAAGTTGCATCCGTTAAATTTGAATGCTTTGTTTCTGTAAATATTCTTCCGTGGCTTTTCGCAATACTAGCGATCGTTTTAAGCCCTTTTCTTTGCTGAACTGATCAACTTTGTTGAGAAGGTTGGCAGGAAAGACCACATTGAACTTTTTTGACTTTTCATAATGTTGCATGATATTTTCATCAACAGCAATAGGAACCAACTCTACATCGCTAAATTTGTTTCTTAGATCTTCATAAGAGGATGGTTCTTTGACAAATTGAGGTTCAGCATTGGCTAACCAGCCAGCAAGAACATCGCTGGCATTTTCCATTGCCTCGTTTTTGGTCCGCCCAAAAGTTACACAACCTTGAAGATCGGGAAATTCTACTTCGATAGCTTCAGTGGTTTTTCTGAAAACGGCATAATAGGATTTCATTCTTCTTTCTCCAAATCAGCGGTTTTTAGAATACTTTTTAATGTGCCAACCGGAATATCCCCTTTGTGACGGTGGACAGGAATGGGTGGAAAGCCCGGTTTTGTCCAAATATCATGTCTTCGGCCCGAATGTTTTTTGAAGCCGGCTTTTTTGAGTAATTTTTCGACCTCTCTTTTCGTCGTCCATTCCTCGCTGCGAATGAAAAGTAGCGTGTTGTATTTATAAAGTCAAGTTGTTTCTTTGAAAGATATTTCCTCAATTGTAAGGAATGTGATACGGCAAGGTTTTGAACAAACCAAAGGATAGGCTACTTGGAAAAGAAATAAATTCGTGGCGAAGGACGACAGCGGCGCTAACATAGATGTCGAGCGGACTTGGCAAGCAAGGCATGACATTCTGGGCGGTGAGGTTTTCATACTGCCGTCTTCAACCAACATCGTCTCCTGCTAGCCAAGCCGCTCACACCAACCTGAAAGCCGTCCGCCAAAGGTGGATCGACCGTGGCCGGATGCGTCCTGCATGACAGCTCCTGCATGACAGCTTATTTTCCGCAAGAAATTCGCATGCTGGAGCGTGGGAACAAGAAATGGAAAGAGGAGAGAAATCAATGAATCGGAAATTCAACCGGCGTACCTTTGTCAAAAGCCTTTCCCTTGCCGGAGTGGCTTTTTCCGGCTTGCCGGGTTTTGGTTATGATAAGGCAGAAATTAGAGCGAAAGGGAAAACCAAGGCCAAGCACTGGGATGTCATTGTCATCGGCGGCGGGCCAGGGGGCGTGCCGGCAGCGGTGTCCGCGGCGCGAAATGGCGCGCGCGTGCTGTTGGTGGAGCGCTACGGTTTTCTCGGCGGTATGGCCACCGCAGCCTTGGTGAATCCCTACATGAAATACAAAGCCGGAGAAACCGTCATCATTCGCGGGCTTTTTCAAGAATTCCTGGATAAACTACAAGGCGCCGAGGCCATTTTGTCGGATCGCCAGCACTTTGATGACGAGCCGATGAAACGGCTGTTGGATCGCTTCGTGTTGGAATCCGGCGCCGATCTTTTGCTGCACACTATGGCTATTGGCGTTTTGCAGAAAGGGCGTCGCATCAAGGCCGTGCGCGTCTTCCACAAGGGCGGCGTCGAGGACCTGAGCGCGGACATTTTTATCGACTCTACCGGTGACGGCGACCTTGCCGCCTGGGCCGGCGCCAAAGTCGAAATCGGACGTGAGAGTGATCACGCCTGCCAGCCCATGACCAGCGCTTTTCGCCTGGCCAACGTGGAGGTCGCGCGCATGCCCGACGGCAAGGAGATAAATCGTCTCTACGATGAGGCCAAAGCCAAAGGCGAGGTCACCAATCCGCGCGAAAACGTGCTCAAGTTCAAAACCGTGCATCCGGACGTGGTGCATTTCAACACCACTCGCATCATCGGCGAAACTTCGCTGGACGGCTGGTCCATGACCCGGGCGGAGATCGAAGGCCGGCGACAGGTCGAGGAGATGGTCAAATTCCTTACCAAGCATGTTACCGGATTCGAGAACGCCTACCTGATCAAGACTGGGACGCAAATCGGCGTGCGCGAATCTCGCCGTGTGATGGGCAAGTACGTCCTTACCGCAGACGACGTTTTGTCCGCCCGCCATTTCGAGGACGGCATCGCCTGCGCCTCCTACGACATCGACATTCACAATCCTTCCGGCGGCGGCACCGACATTCGTCGCCTGAAAGAAGGAACCTATTACCAAATTCCCTATCGCTGCTTGCTGCCCGAAGGCGTCGACAACCTCATTGTCGCCAGTCGCTGCATCTCAGCCGATCACGCCGCGCACTCGTCACTGCGGGTGATGCCCATCGTCTGGGCTTTAGGCCAAGCGGGCGGCACGGCGGCGGCGCTGTGTGTGAAGAAGAAAATTCTCCCCTCGGCTCTTGATGCGTCCGAGCTGAAAAGCTTGCTCACCGAACAAGGAGCCTTTGTGTGAATCACCCGCTTGCTCGCCAAAGTGCTGCCAGGCTGACCGCTTTGATCACGGCGGCGAACCTGGCGGCGTGCCGTCTCAGTGGGCGCATCGCTGTTATTATGTTGACCGCTTACTTCTTCTCGTGCGCTCAGCCAAAGCACGACCGGCTTCGCTTCACGCATATTTTTGATGCACTGGCCGGGCCGCAAAATGTGCTCAACGTCGATTGGGTCAACAATCGTGTAGCGGCTTTTCAAAAGTTGGTTCCGCAGATCGGCGTGGAATTGGAGCAATGCAAGTGGGACGCCATCGACACCAAGTGCATGGCCGACTTTCGCTCCGGCATCGCCCACGACGTGGTCATGTCCTCGCCCCAGCTCTTGGCGAAGCACAATCTGGTGGGAGATCTGATCGATTTGCAGCCGTTGCTGAATTGGAATGAGGAAGAAGAAAGAGAATTCGCCTGGAATCCTATGTGGCAAACCTGTCGTTTGGACGGCAAGTTGCTTGGCATGCCCATGGGCGCGCACACCCGCGTTTGCGCATATAACAAAGAGATGTTTCGCCAAGCCGGTCTCGATCCGGAACAGCCACCGCGAGACTTGCAGGAATTGATAGACTATGCGCAGAGGCTCACTCGCGACGTGAACGGGGACGGCAAAACGGATGTTTGGGGTTTGGGCATCTATTTTGGCCCTTCGCGCGCCACTTTCGAGATATCCTTCTCGCCGTTGCTCTGGCATTTCGGCGGCAAAGCTTGGGATGAGGAAACCAAGCGAGCAACCTTTGCTTGCGAGGCAGGCGTCAAAGCCGTGGAGTTTTTACGCGATCTGATCTACAAGTACAAGGTCACCCCTAGATGGGTTCTCGCCGGCACGTACGACGATGTGGTGTTGCGTTCCTTTTTGAATGAGAAAATCGCCATCGCTTGGGGTTGGGGCAGCTATTGGATTCAAATCTTGGAAGAGGCCGGTTGGATTGCCGGTTGCGTTCCGCCGACGACCGAGGCCCGGACCTCAAAAGCGGGCATTTTTCTGACGCCCACAACGAATCACGCACAATTTGTAAATTCCTGGACTTTATCGGTGCATAAGCTGACTGCTTGGCCGAATATCAGCGGTCGATTTCTGAAAACCTTGCTGGAACCCAACGACCTGCTCGATGCCCCAGACGCCGGGTTGCCGGCGCAATTGTCAGTATGGCAGCGGCCGGAATTTCAAACCCCGTTTTACCAAGTTTGGTTCGAGGCGATCAAGACCGGCCGGTCCATGCCCGCCACCGGCCACTTTGAAGAACTGGCGCAATGCATTAGCGCCGCTTTGCAGGAAATTATGGTGGAAAATGCCCCGGCAGCCGCAACTCTGCAAAAGTTTCAACAAGACTACAACAGTCGCTACGCCGGGGAATGAGAGGGACGACCGATGTCGAGAACCAGCATAAAAAAGCGCCCAACACAAGCAGGGCATCCATCCGAGCCAATCGCCTATTTATTCGTCGCGCCGACGGTGCTGCTGATCGCTTTCTTTCTGATCTCGCCCATGCTGTCCGGCTTGTTCATGAGCCTGAACAAGACCAGTCTCTCCGGGATCACCAGTTTTGTCGGCTTGCGCAATTACCAATTCCTCCTCAGTGAAAGCCGCTTCCTGAACAATCTTTTTCTCTCGCTTCTGTACGTCATCTGCAATCTCGGCATTTCGCTGCCGTTGGCTTACCTTTCGGCCTCGCTGCTGACCCGAAGAATGCGCGGCGCCGGACTGTTTCGCAGCATCTTTCTGCTGCCGTGGATTGTTGCGCCGGTGGTGAGCTCTTTGCTTTTCCGCTCCATGGTCGATCCCGCTTTCGGTCCTCTTAGTATGCTGTTGGAAAAGGTCAGCGGTCAGCAGCACGTCATGCTCACCGAGCCGTTCTGGGCCATGGCGACGATCATCTATCACAGCATCTGGCGCTCCTTGCCGTTTATGACGCTTTTCCTGGCGGCGGGCATGGCGATGATTCCCAAGGAATTCTACGAAGCCGCCAAAGTAGATGGCGCCGGGACTTGGACACAATTTCGCACCCTGACCTTGCCTTTGACCAAGATTCATCTCCTCATTGTCCTTCTGACCATCACCCTGTGGACCTTACAGGATGCGGAAACCGTATACGCCCTTACCGAAGGCGGCCCCGGATACAGCACCGAGGTGATGGCCCTGCGACTTTTTAAGGAATCCTTCATCAACTTTGACCTCAACCGCGGCGCGACCTTGGGCGTCCTGCTGCTCTTGGTTGGGCTGGCTTTCATGATCTCTTACGCCCGAATCACTGCAAAGGAACAAGACTAAAATGCGCATTCTCCGCAAGTGGATCGTCTACCTCCTGTACGCCCTGTTCTCCCTATTCGTCCTCTTTCCTTTTTTGTGGGGGCTGCGCACCTCTCTGGCCGAGCAACTTGACCCGCGCCTGATACCTGCACATTTTACCTTGCGACACTATCAGGCATTGTTGAGTCGCCCGGACTTTTTTCTTTACCTGCGAAACAGCTTGGCCGTGGCCTCGGCGTCCATTTTAATCACGTTGGTCATTTCCGCATTGGGCGGCTATGCCTTGGCACGATTGCGCTTTAAAGGAAAAAACATGGGAGGATTGCTGCTGATTTTGCCGCTGTTGCCGCCGGTGGCCATCCTCGTACCCTTGATCACCTATTTTCAGCGACTGGGACTCTACAACACCCTTTCGGCCGTGATCGTCGCCAATGTGGTATTTAGCCTGCCGCTGACGGTGTGGATGATGCGCAATTTCATCGTCAGTAATCCCGTGGAGATTGAGGAATCGGCTCGGATCGATGGCTGCTCGCGGTGCCGGCTGCTGTTTAGCATTGTTCTACCGATGGTCGGTCCGGGCCTGGTTGCAGTCGCACTATTTGTCTTTATCAATTCTTGGAACACCTACCTCTTCGCCTTTGCCCTGACCAGCTCCCAATCTCTGCGAGTGATTCCGCAAGGAATCTTGGCCTTTTTGGGAACCTGGGGAACCTATTGGGGCGGATTGTGCGCCGCCGGCATCCTGGCGCTGATTCCGCCGGTCGCGCTCTTTCTAGTTTTTCAGAAATGGTTCATCGCCGGGGTGTTTGGGTATCCGTTGAAGTAGAGACGCACGGCCGTGCGTCTCTACGGAACGAGAAACATTTCAGGTCCAATCAAAAAGAACTTGACCAGGAGCCTTTACTGTGTTATTTTGACTATGTAATTCTTTAATAAAGTCAGAAAACAACATAGGTTTTTTGGAATGCAGTCATGGAAAAGCAATTGTTCGAGCGAAAATGCTTTGCCCGCATCAAAAACCAACTCACTCAGGGAAAAATACAGGTGCTGGTCGGCTCTCGTCAGGTTGGCAAGACGAGCATCTTGAAATACCTGCAGCGGGAAATGAGGAACGTCATTTACCTGGATGTGGATCGTTTGGCGGACCTGTCGATGTTTGAGACCGTTGATTCCTTCCTGCGCTTTATTCAGGTATCACGACCCCAAAAGAACGGGACCGTGTTTGTGTTCGTGGATGAGTTCCAGCAAATTCCTCACGTCGGCAAGATTCTCAAAGCGATTCATGATCATCATCCGGATATTCAATTCATTGTATCCGGCTCCTCTTCGCTGAACATCATGCAGCATCTGGATGAATCGTTGGCCGGTCGCAAGCGAGTGCACTCCGTTTACCCGTTGGACTTTGAAGAGTACCTTCTTTTCACGAGCGATCCCTATCGTGACTATTTTTCTACGACCAAGAGCTTTGATTTCGTGCCCGAGGCGTTTCCGCATTTGCAGCATCACTTTGAGGAATTTATTCAGTTCGGCGGTTATCCCGCGGTGAGTCTGTTAGACAACGCCACTGACAAAGTCGAAGAGTTGAACGATATTGTCCGCTCTTACATCGAGAAAGACATCAAGTCCTTTTTCAAGATCGATAACATTTTGACCTACAACAAGCTGCTGAAGCGGTTGAGCCTGAATATCGGCAACCTCTTGAACATGCAGAGCGTTGCCGGAGATGTGGGCATCGCCAGGCAAGCGCTGGATCGCTATCTCTTTCTGTTGGCGAATACCTACATCATCGACGTGATCGCCCCGTTCTACCAGAACAAGATCAACGAGCTGAAAAAAATGTCCAAACTGTTTTTCGTGGATACCGGCATCCGCAATTTTCTGATCGCCAATGTACAAAGCCTGTCGCAGAGGACTGACATGGGAGCGCTGGTAGAAAATGCGGTCTATTCGGAGCTATTGAAAAACAAAACGCTGCTGCAGGAAATCAAATTTTGGCGCACCACGGCCAAGTCTGAAGTGGATTTTATTCTCCTTGAGGGAGATGAAGTATTTCCAATTGAAGTCAAATATCAGAACAATGTGACGTCAATCCCTCGCACGATAAAGTCCTTCATCGATAGCTATCATCCGGCGCGCGCCTGGGTGGTCACCAAGAGTCAGTCCTTTCTGCAACTGTACAAAAAGTGTGAGGTAAGCTTTTTGCCGGCGTTTTTTTCCAGTAAGATTGTGACATCGGAAATTGCTGAGTGGTCAAAGTAGACTCAAAGTACCCGCCCGCATTTCATCTCGGCTTCCCAAGTCGGTATACTCCCATTGCTTTTTTGTGCATTTTTGTGCATTTTCCTCTTGCCCTGCTGCGGCGCCGTTAAGGCAGATCGCAGGCATTGCGCTGAGGGTGGTTAGACACGATCAGTTCTTTCTTCACTTTGCACACATTTTGAGCGCGCGAATACTCCGGCGAGAGCGAAGTGAAGCCGATTCTTACCGCTCGCACTTGGATATTCAAACAGTCAAAAAATGAAAAAAGGATTTGAATTTTGGGTCTCAGAGGATTATCTTTGCATGCGTAATGAACGTGGACAATCCTGGAAGAGAAACCGAATATGATGCCAAAAACAGAGCGAAAAACTACTGCCCGTTTGATTAAGATGCAGGACGACGACCGGTCTTTTGATGTTGAGTTTTGGCAAAAGGCTGGAACGGAAGCTATTTTCGCTGCGGCCTGGCAGATGGTTTTGGAAGTGAAAGCGATTCGAGGAGAAGATGGAGGTCAACCCAGACTTCAGAGATCTGTTGCAAGCTTTCGGCGAATTCGGCGTTAAGTACCTCATCGTTGGAGCCTATGCGGTGATGCGCTACACGGAGCCGAGATTCACCAAAGACCTGGACATTTGGGTGGAACCTTCACTCGAAAATGCCGAAAAAGTCTGGCAAGCTTTGGCCAAATTCGGTGCTCCCTTAGAGCAAATATCCGTAGCGGATTTTGCCAACAAAGAACTGATTTACCAAATTGGATTGGATCCTAACCGCGTAGACATTCTGATGGATGTGCCCGGTGTTGCTTTTTCGACTGCTTGGAAAAACCGGGTAGACGGTAGGTACGGCGATCAACCGGTGCATTTTTTGAGTCGTAAAGATTTGATTCGCTCGAAACGAAAAGCAGGAAGAGACCAGGATTTGCTTGATTTGAAAAGACTGAAAGGACAACTATGAAACGATACAACTCCGGCAGTACCTCATCGCAATTTACTCCCACACCCTTACTCCTGCTCGTGCTCCTGCTCTCCTCATCCTTTGCTGCAGAAACCGCTGCAAAAAAGTCTCCAGACTTTTTTGCGTTTTGGGCGTTACCCCGCGTGTGGGTCGCCGCGCTCGTTGGACTCGTTGGACTGGTGCTGCTCATGCGAGCCAAGGTCAGTCAAACCGTGCGGCTCATCTCGCTTTTAGTGATTTTCTTCCTGTTTTCGGTTGTATCTTTTCTGCCGCTGGGCAGCTTTGCCAAGGGCATGGGACTCCATCCCAGTCCCATGTGCACTATTGAAAAGCCGTTTCTTTTTGTTCAGGCGGGCCGCAGCGTGCCGATCATGTTTTGGTCGCTGCTACTTTTCATCGGCGTCATGACCGTGGTCGGCAACAAGCTGTTCTGCGGATGGAACTGTCCAATTGGCGCCTTGCAGGAAGTTTTGCATCGAATTCCTTTGCCCAAGAAATACAAGAGCAAACTGCCCTTCAGGATTACCAATTCCGTCCGCGTGCTCGTGTTCGCCGTGTTCTTAGCCTTGCTTTTCGGTCTCGGTCTGAGCATCTACGAGTACGTCAATCCGTTCGAGTTTTTGCATTGGTCGCTCACCTCTGCCGTCATTCCCGCGTTTCTGGTGACCTTCCTGGCGGCGCTGTTCGTTTACCGACCATTCTGCTACTTGATTTGCCCGCTGGGGTTGTACACCTGGCTGCTTGAGCAACTTTCCGCACTTCGCGTGAAGGTGAACAAGCGGACTTGTACGGACTGCAATATCTGCGTAGTGAAAAGTCCCTGTCCTGCCGTGCCGGCGATTTTGGCGGAAAAGCGGATTCGCCCTGATTGTCATGCCTGCGGGCGATGCATCGAGGTCTGCCCGGAAAGGGCATTGGATTTCAGGTCCTAGGGTAGTAGCACCGAAGAACTAGCAAAAATCAAATAGCAAAAGGCAAAATGACAAAGCAAAATTTAAGAGGCTCATCGCTTTGCCGCAACCGGCGCATCACTCCAAGTCGAGAAGCAGCCGCAAATAGTACAGAGGCGAGCCGAGCTTGCTTCTCAAATCGATGTCATCGAACATGCTGGACAGCGTTTCCTTGAAGGTTGAATTGCGGTGGGCCTTGTTGACCACTAAATTGAACAGCCACTGCGATCCGCCCAAGCGCTGCAGATTATGACTGAGCCTGAGCTCCTTCCACAATCTTTGATAAACGGCCTTATCGTAGGCCGAGAGCAACTCCGCGGAAAAGTTACGCTCCTGCACTGCCTTTCGCGCCGTCTCCGCAGCATACATGCCGCTGATTAAAGCATTGCCGATGCCCTCGCCGCTGAAAGGATCGATCAAAGAAGCGGCGTCACCAACCAATAGGAATCTCTCTCCGGAAAGATTTCTTTTCTTCGATCCCAACGGCAATCCCCAGCCTTGAATGCCACTGATCATTTTGGCATCTTTGAAGCGATCTCGCAAATGCGGATTCTCCTTAATGGCTTTTTCCAAAGCCAGCTTGAGGTTGATGTTAGACTTTTTCACTTTGGCAGAAAGAACACCAACCCCAACGTTGGCCATATTGTTCGGAAGGGGGAAAACCCAGAGATAGCCGGGCAACACTTCCGGTAAAAAGTACAGCTCGATAAAATTGTGCGGATGCATGCCGGTGACGTTTTCATAGTAGGCGCGAATGGCGGAGCAATAGTGTTTGGGGTCAGCCTTGTGACCGGCCAGTTTCTTGGCTACAATCGAGCGATTGCCCTCGGCGCCGATGACCATTTGCGCCAAACAGCGACCGAGATGTCCATTCTGCTGATATTGGATTTCTACACCGTCGACAGAATTAGTCACGTCGACCACCTTGGCGCCAAAATAGGTTTTGGTTTTAGCCGGATCAAGATGCTGCACTAAAAAGTGGTCAAAGTCGATTCGTTTGGCAATAAACCCCGGTGCTTCCCGCATCTCCGCCATTTCCTTCCGAAACGGCACGTCAATTCTTACGCCATTCGGGGCGATAAAACTGACGCCCCAGCTTCCCAGAAATTGCTGAGTCAGCTCAGAGAATTCGCAAGCTATTTCAGGATTCAGTTTTTTTAAGGTAGCGACTGCTTTGCCGCTCAAAGCGTCGCCGCAGACCTTGTCGCGGGGAAACTCGGCGAGATCAAAGAGGGTGTGCTCCACGCCGGCTTTGGATAAGAACAGCGAGGTTCCGCTGCCGGCCGGTCCGGCGCCGATGATGGCGATATCGGTGGTGAAATCATAATTTGCTTTATTGCTGGTGCTCTGCTGCTTGGAATGGGCGGCCAATTCGCTTACTCCTCTAATGTGCTGAGATCGCCCACGTCCTGACCCAGAGCGCGGGCCTTGAGCACCCGGCGCATGATTTTTCCGCTGCGCGTTTTCGGTAAAATTTCCACAAAGGTAATGCTTTCCGGCCGCGCGATGGGGCCCATTTCGTGGCTCACGTGCTCCTTGAGCTTTTCTTCCAGTGGCTTGCTGCCGGTGACGCCGGCGCGCAAAATCACAAAGGCGTGAATGGCATTGCCTTTCAGATCATGCGGCAGGGCGATGGCTGCGGCTTCGGAGACATCCGGGTGGCTCACCAAAGCGCTTTCGATCTCTGCCGTACCCAAGCGATAGCCGCTGACTTTGATAACGTCATCGATGCGCCCGATGATCCAAACGTAGCCGTCCTGGTCGATGCGCGCGGAATCGCCGGTCTTATACCAACCCTGCTTTTTGTAATCCTTCCAGTAAATCTCTACGTAGCGGTCAGGATCGCCAAAGATTGTTCTTGCCATGCCGGGCCAGGGCGTTTTGATCACCAGTTTTCCTTCTTCGCCCGTTGCCACTTCTTTGCCGCCGTCGTCCACCACCGCGACTTCATTGCCAAAGAAAGGCTTGGTGGCCGATCCCGGCTTCAACGGCGTGATGGGCAACGGAGTGATAACGAAACCACCCGTTTCGGTTTGCCACCAGGTGTCCATGATCGGGCAGCGCTCCTTGCCGACCACGCGATGGTACCAGCGCCAGGCTTCCGGATTGATCGGCTCACCGACGGAGCCCAAAAGTCGAAGGGAACTGAGATCGTGGCGGTTTGGCCAGGCTTCGCCAAAACGCATCAGACCGCGAATGGCGGTTGGTGACGTGTACAAGATGGTGATGCCGTACTTTTCGATCATCTGCCACCAGCGATTGGGATAGGGATGATTCGGCGCCCCTTCGTACATCATAATGGTGGCGCCGTTGATCAGCGGCGCATAGACGATGTAGCTGTGGCCGGTGATCCAGCCCGGGTCCGCAGCGCACCACCAACGGTCTTCTTCTTTGATGTCAAAAACGTATTTGTGCGTTGTAGAAGTGTAGACGGCATAGCCGCCGTGAGTATGCAAGACTCCCTTGGGTCGACCAGTGGTGCCGGAGGTGTACAGAATGAAGAGCATGTCCTCGGCGTCCATAATCTCGGTCTCGCACTTGGCGCTGGCGATGGGCAGAGACATCAAATCATGGTACCAGAAATCCCGGTCGTTTTCCATGTACACTTCATTGCCGGCCCGTCGGACGGTAATGCAAACTTCGATAGTCGGGGAGCGCCGCATGGCCTCGTTGGCGATGCTTTTTAGATCGGTCACTTTGCCGCGTCGCCAGCCGCCGTCGGCAGTGATCAGCACCTTGCTTTTGGCGTCTTCGATCCGTTCGGCCAAGGCTTCGACGCTGAATCCGCCATAGACCACGCTGTGAGCGGCGCCGATTTTGGCGCAAGCCAGCATGGAGATCGCCAGTTCCGGAATCTGCGGCATATAGATGGTGACGATCTCGCCTTTTTTCACGCCCATGCTTTTAAGCACGTTGGCGAGTTTTGACACCTCTCGATCCAGAGCATGGTAGGAGAAGGTGCGTAAATCGCCTGGTTCGCCTTCCCAAATGATGGCCAGCTTGTTCCTGCGCCAAGTCTTGACGTGACGATCGATGGCATTGTGGATGATGTTCATTTTTCCGCCCACGAACCATTTGTAAAAGGGCGGCTCACTGGTGTCCAGCACCTTATCCCATTTTTTGTGCCACAGCAGTTGCTCGGCCTGCTCTGCCCAAAAACCCTCGGGGTCGGCTATCGATCGTTTGTAGAGGTTGTCATATTCTTTGATGATTGCCGCTTCCAGAATCTCTGCCGGCGGATCGAAAAACAAAGGTTCAGATTTGGCTTGGTCGTTTTTGTTTTGTTGAGCCATGGTTACGCCTCCTGCCTTAAAGGTAAATTCCGGGTGATGTACTTTGCAACTTTGCAGCGATCTTGCGAAAACAGAATTTTGGGAGATTGCCCTGCATCTTTTCAAAGAAAGAGCCGAGCGTTCATTGCTGGTTCGAATTCCAATTCAATTCAATGCACCAAGCGGTCACACTCGCGCCGCGTTTTGAATGCTTAACCTTTACCCCCGGCGAAATAATCCGTAGACGGTAAACAAATTTGGGGAACTGTTGCATCTTATGGCATGGTAGGAAAAAATTAAGAAGAGGCGAAGCCAATGCCCATTGTGCTGAGCATTGGGATAAAAGCTGAGGCGGTATTCGAGTGAACGAAGAAAAGTGGAGGCTTTGCTTTTCTGGTGGGGTTGAATTTGACACAGGAAGTGGGAAGGAACTTGAGATGCGGATTTCCCTAAGAGCTCAAACAAATACCCGAATTCCTTGACTGCAATTTTTACAGATGTCAATGGATTTGCGATCATTGAGCATGCGATAGCGAAAATCTTCGTATGCAGGTGTCCGCCAAATTTCCGTAAAAGTCGGGGAAGAATTCATGTCGCCCATGGTGTGATGGCCGTTTTTGTCGAAGCAACAGGGCACGACTTTGCCGTTCCAATCCACCAATGTGGTGAGCCACGGCCGCGGGCAAACGCCTTGGCCGCCATGCTTAACGGTAAAGTCATCGCCGTCGACGTGGTATCGACGATAGCGGCCGTCTTTGGGAAGCCAAATGCGGGCTTCTTCGGCAGTCATCACCTGAGTGGTCTTGATGAGCAGCCGGTCCACCTCAAGCTCTTTGGCCAGTTCTTTCATGGCGGGGATTTCATGCTCGTTATGCCGCATGACCAAAAACTGCATGAAGAGATAAGGCGTGTTACTGCCTAACCGGCGTTTGGCTGCGACGAGATTGCGAATTCCGTGTAGCACGGTGTCCAAGGAGCCGCCGCGACGATAGTGGCTGTAGGTTTCTTGGCTGGCACCATCCACGGAGACGATCATGGAATCGATACCGCTGCGTACCACTTCCTCCGCTAACTTGGTGTCGAAAAAATGTGCGTTCGTGCTGGTGGTGACGTAGAGCTTTTTCTGCTTGGCGTAGGCCACGAACTGGTTGAATTGCTTGTGCAAGTACGGCTCGCCTTGGTGATAGAGAGTGACGTAAATGGCTCGATCACTGATCTCGTCCACCACTTTTTTAAAGGTGGCGAAATCCATCCGTCCATAGGGCCGCTCCATCGACATACTGCCGGTGGCGCACAAAGGGCAGCGCAGATTACAGATATTGGTCGGCTCGATATTGACGATGACCGGTACACCCCAAACGACGTTCTTTTTGGTAATCCCCGAGAGGATAAAGGAAAGCAGGATTTTAGCGGCGTTTAGAATACGGCGTGCGGTAAGACATTTGACTACCTGAATAATGGAGACCTCCTTGCCGAGCCAAAAGCCGCCCGTTTTGGCCAGTCGCTTGCCGGCATGCTTCTGTACTGCTAATGGCTGGTGACGAATTACCCCTGTTCGACCTTCGATTGGGCGTGCTATGATTTGATTCATGCTACTGGTGCTTTTGGGTGCCTAAAACTCTTCTACGACGCGGCCAATATATTCAAACCGGGAGGCAGATGCAACTGCTTTTTCAGAAAAGCAAGCAATCCCTGCGTGCGAATAGAACTCAAGGCAGACTTGACATTGATAATTGTTTTTTGTAAATAGTAACGTCATCCGAAAACGGCGCCCTGTGAAAAGGTTTGGTGGAGCTTTTGCGAGCTTTGCCACTGAGTCATTACAACTGGCTGAAGGGAGTTCTTTCCTATGGGTATCACTCTTCACTATTCCGGTGAATTGCTTTCTCCTTCCCTGATACCGACGATAACAGAGGAAATGCAGGCGTTATCCGAGGAGTCGGGATGGTCCTTTACGAAAATCGAGAAGCATGTGTTTAGATTGCCGGGGCGAGCGCCTTTGCGCATACAGGGATCGCTCATTACGGTCCACCCGAAAGCCGAGCCATTCAATCTCGTTTTTGATCAAAAGGGCGTACTGGTAAGTTTTCTCTATCTACTGGCCAGTACCCAAGAAGATTTTGCGGAGGCTGAGAAAGTGCAGCCTACCAGACTTGTCATTCTGAATTCCGATGGACAAGTTAGCGAGGTCGATGACACCGATGAGAAATATCATACGGTGGGTTTGTACACTGCTTCCACCAAAACGCAATTTGCCGGGCCGGGCGTGCATATCACCTTGTGCAAGCTGCTCCGTTATCTGGAGAAGAAATATTTCAAGCGGCTCTCGGTACAGGACGAAGGGACTTACTGGGAGCTGAACGATCTCTACCAACTCTCTCAGCGCATGGAATTCCTCGGCTCGATGATAAAAAAATTGGGTGACTATTTTGATTCGCGTGCGCCAGACCTCCCAATCGATGACAGCAATCCGGAAAAACTGCTGGCAGATTTGCAGGAGTTTTTGCGGAGAAGTAAAGGCGTGGAATAGGGAATTGGAATATAGGGCAAGCGGGCGACGAGAGCGTTGGAATAAATTCCAATGCTCAGAGCTCAAGCCTGCTGAAGCGGCCTGGACTATCCTAATTCGCTTCAGTGGATTTTGGCTTTTAGCTCCGAATCTTAATTTGGAGGAGA
>DYKH01000328.1 GCA_020722685.1 Caldithrix sp.
GAAAAAATGATGTTCGTATCGACAACCACTGGACGTTGTTTAGCCTTTTTCAACTACGCCTCTGTAAACAGGTGCCTGATATTTTTCCATACCGCCCGATCAATTTCTTTAGCTAAAGTCGCTGCCTGATCCTCAGTAAGCTGGCTGGATTTTTTGATAGATTCAAGCTCAAGGTAATCCAAAAACTTTTCAAGGGCGCTTTGATCAATCAGGTTCTTTTTGAACCTGATGGTAACCTCTTGTCGCTCAACTGCAATGCTATAAGAGGGGGCGTAAGCCATGATCTTCCTTTCTCATAAAAGACCCGAATGTATGATTAGGGGAAGCCTATTTTATCACCGCAAATTTCCCAATCTTTTCGCCGATGCCCGGCGCATCGATGTGGTAGACATAAATGCCGTAAGCAATGTCCAGCTTATCTTTGGTCAACATGTCCCATTCAGCCGTGCCGTCTTCAAAGGTGGAGTTGTGCTCAATAGTGGCCACGTGCTCGCCCTGTACCGTGTAAATGCGGATGGTGCATTTCACGGGTAAATGGGTGAAATGCAGCTCGCGCGGGCCGCGCCCGGTTTCGAATGGATTTTTGGGTTCCCATTGCGCCGCTGCCACATAGGGATTGGGTACGACTTTGATCAGATCCAATTGCGCCGCCGCGGCCTTTTCATCGACCTTCGAGGCTTTGGAGGTGAAGCGGAATTCGTCCTTGCTGCTGAACGGATGCGTGGTGACGATGTTGAGCGAATCGCCGGCGCGAGGTTTGTGCGCCGTCGAATCGTTGCCGAAGAAGGACAAACCCCAGGTGACCAGGTTGTCACTGCCGACTTTTTCGAAGAAAATAATTCGGTCCAGATTACTCAAAAAGCCGGCGGAAACAAAGGACGGCCGCAATGGGCTGTCGAGGAACGCATAGGGCACTTCCTGACCGGTCACTTTGTTGATGACTTTGAAATTGGTCTTGACCGCGGCAATGTTCAGCGCCGCGCCCTGACTGCCGTCCGGGTTGGAGCGGTAGAGTGTAAGCGGCGATGACAAGCCATCCGTGGTGTCCAGAAAAGCAATGCTGTAATTGATCGGAAAGCCGATGCCTTTGGTGTAAATGCTGGCGGCCCTGAAGGTTTCAAAAACGTAGGTGTAATTGTTGGGGCTTTCCGGATGGATTTGATTCCAGTTCGAGCGGGCGGCGATGCGCGTTATGCTCCAGTCGTTCTGAATATTGAGCCGCATGCCGTCGAAAAAGTCGCGCCCGCCATCTTGATCCAGTTTCAAGTTCGCCACAGTGTCCGGCGGTGTTCCGGCTCTTCGCACAATGAGCTCGATAAAATCTTGCTCCACCAAAGTGTCGACGGATGAAGGATTGGTGATGTCATACACACCAAAGGCAGTGGTGATCGGCACCATCTCATTCAAGTCCTTGCCGTCCAGCTTGGGCTCGCCAATGGTTGGCTTGCCGTCACCTTCGCCGGCATCTCCGGTTCCGGCAATTCCGTCCGCGCCCAAGTCATCGGTCGAGGCGTCCCAATCCAAATCGTTGTCCACGCCATCCGTAGCCGTGTCTTTGAAGCGAACGGAATAAACATGATTGTCGGGAACGAGTTTCTCGTCGACAATTTCCAGCGTTACCTTGCCGGTGCCGAGAGAACCGGGTTGCGCCACCAGCGCTTCCTGCGTATCGCGCTCCACATACCCGGCAGCCCTAGCTTCGGGCCTCACGGCAACCACATTGCGCCCCAAGTCGATTTTTCCCGAACGGTCGATAGCAGCAAACTTGCTGGTCTCCGAAGGCTGAATCTCGTTGATCCGGTCGCCATGATCGTATGCCGTGACGGCATAGAAGTAGGTAAAGCCGTTGCTGACGGTGGTATCGCGGTAGCTGTGCACCAGACCGGTGTCGTCACCGAGGTAGAATTCCGCCCCATTAAAACTCTCGGGATAGAACCCGCTGATGCCGTTGATCTTGTCGAATTGCGCGATCGGCGTATCCAATATGCGGGTGCCAAACCGGTCGGTAATCGGCGAGGCATCGTGGAAGCCGGGATCCGAGGCGCGATAGATTTTATAGCCCTCAAAGTCATAGCCGCTCAGCACGTCGAGAGATTTTTCAGCGTCGTCGTTCCAATAGATGGTCACCTCGCCATCGCCGGGAACCGCCCAGACAGTCGGTAAATCCGGCGCCTTGGCAAAATTGTAGTTTTCGTCGTAGATTTTTTGTACCGTCCGTTTGGTGTCCACTACTTTCTGCAGGTTGTCGCCAAAAAGGACAGCCACAGAAATGCGTTCGGTTTGTCCGGGCTTGAGCGGGAAATAGCCGGAACCGTAGATGAAATCGCCATCGACTTTGGATCCCGTGCTATTAAAATAGCCCGGTGTCATGTAGCCCCAAATCTTCTCGTCTTCTTTGAGTGAGAAAATATTGAACGGATAGAAGAAATAAAAGCTTGTCAAGCCGAGCTGATCGGATTCGGTCACATCGGTTTTGTCCATGTGCGGCTCGCCGGGCGCATCGGTGCCCACTCCCGAAGTGGGGATGCCATCGCCTTCGCCCAGATCGAAGGTGTTGAACTTCCCATCCAAACCGACATCGTCATTGATGGCATTCCAATCGCCGTCGTTGTCGATACCATCGTCCCGGCGTTCGTCGATCAATGTATTGTTCAGCCCTTCGCCGGTCAAATAGTTTTTGTATTTCAGCCCGGTGAATAGATAGGTCGCCTGCATAACGCCCGGAGCGATCTCGATGACGCTGCCATTGTTCTCATCGATCAGCCCGTCCAGATTATCATCGACGAGATTATTGGCGATTTCCTGAAGCTGGTCGCCGGGCTTAAAAACGCGTTTGTGGCCGTTCCGATAGAGAACGATCAAGCTGTCACCCGGCATGGTGAGGACGGTGCGCTCAAACGTGGTATAGTCAATCAGAACGATGGAGTCTCCGGCCCGCAGCGTTCGAGGTGCGAACATGGTTTCCGTGATGGTTGAGCCAGGGCCAAAAGCGGCATCGCCGTCGTTGTCGATGCCATCGAATGCGTTACCCGGGCTTTCGAGAAAGGCGCAGCCGGCATAGCCAACTGGGCTCCAGCCGCCCGAACCGACGTTATCAAAGTCCCAGGTATAGGTAATATTATCCGCTTTGCTGAAGCTCGCGTTGTCGTCCTCCCCGTCGCCGCCGGCCATGCCGCCCCAGATCATGGAAAAAACCATCTTGTTCAGCTCGGAAGTGCCGATGTTGGTAATGTCATAGACGAAGAAAAGCACGTCCTGAGCTAACACCTGCGACCATTGAAAGCCGCGCGAGGAAGCCTGTAATCCCATGCCCCGGCGCGATCGGTCCGTAGAGTCCGGAAAGTATAGGTAGCGCGCATCGTTATAGTCGTCCATGATAAAATAGCTTTCCTGATCGGCATTGAAAACGTTCTTGCCGAAGTAGCCGTTCCAGGCGGCATGATTGGGGTCGTTGTCTTCCGCATCATTGCTCCAACCGGGGTCTTGCGGCACATTCAGCTTGTCCGGCCAGAAGGACGGCCAGGAGACCGGGAGATGGCTCATGGCCACCAAGTTCGTATCCGGACTGGCATAACCCGGCAGCGCTTCCCAGGTGTACCAAGTGGAGCCGTCATCGGACTTGTCGCCGGTTCTACTGCTGACGATGGGGCCGCGCGGCGTCACCACCGAGTGTTTGGTGACACCCAAGGTATCGATAATTTCTCCGCCGACCATCATCAGCATGTCGCCGATGTACTCGTGACCCGAAGTTATGGGCCATTCGCCGCCAATATCCTCCGGCTTGCTGCCGACCCGGCCGACCAGACCGGAATTATAAAAAGTGGTTTGGATTCTGTTGCCGTTGTGAATGCCGGTTCTTTCTTCCTCAAACAGTCCGTGCGGTTTGGCTTGTGCAAAAGCCGCGAGCGGAAGCAGAAGCGGTAGGATCAACATACAGAAAACTCGTCTTCCCATGGTCACAGTCCTTATATTTAGATTCTCTATGGGATTCATCTAAAACCTGCGCAGGGCTCCACGCCTAACCGATCTCAGGATGCGGCCACCCTTGCGTATGCAGGGCGCTCCTTCTGCCATGTAATGGGAAGGAGATTCCTGCCAATGCATGAATGACAGCCCTGGCAGGACACCCCGTGATTGGTTACC
>DYKH01000329.1 GCA_020722685.1 Caldithrix sp.
ACTACTGTTCAACCCCTACTTGTGTCCGTCAAACGACCGTTAGTCGGCCAGGCTGTCATTTTCAGAAGACGATTGCACGAAATGTCAGGAGTGGTGTGCACGCGACAAGGCCACGAGCGCTTCCAGAGGGAGATGCCGATGGGTCTCGGTGGCACGCGCGCGCCTTGATGTAGAGTGTCTGTCATGATTTCATCCTGAGCAGCTTCTCCCCATCTGGGCGTAGCTCACCTGTAGGGGAGATATGCCGGTACAGAGTCTGCCGTGTGACACCGAGTTCCTGACACAGGTTGCCAACGTGAGTCTCCGGCCGCCCCATTGCTGCCATCGCCAGCCGCAGCTTGGCGGCGGTCATCTTGAACGGCCGCCCCCCTTTCCTGCCTCGTGCGCGCGCCGACGCCAAGCCTGCAATCGTGCGCTCAGCAATGAGTTCCCGCTCGAACTCGGCCAGCGCCGCGAAGATGCCGAAGACGAGCTTGCCGGCGGCAGTCGTCGTGTCGATAGCCGCGCCGTGGCCGGTCAGCACCTTCAGGCCGACGCTGCGCCCGGTCAGATTGTGCACGGTATTGATCAGATGACGAAGGTCGCGCCCGAGCCGGTCCAGTTTCCAGACCACTAGCGTGTCGCCGGGCCGCAGTGCTTTCAGGCAGCTTGCCAATCCGGGACGATCCTCGCGCTTGCCTGACGCATGATCCTCGTAGAGCTGAGCTGGATCCACGCCAGCCGCAATCAGGGCGTCACGCTGCAAGTCGGTGTTTTGGGAACCGTCCACCTTCGATACCCGCATGTAGCCGATCAGCATGTTGCACCTGTCACATATACGTTCGATTGTGTGACAGTCTGGGCCGGAAGGATCTGATCGTCAAATATTGTCATGTAACCCGTCATTTATACTAAGGAATGCAAATGGTCCGCTAGGAATATAATGTGACAGAAATTCCCGGGGAATACCCTCCTGGGCAAACGTGTCGTGCAAGCGATCCAGGGACTCAGGGTCGCGCCGCCCATAAGAGGCCAGCGTGAACAGTGAGCGGGCGGTTTCGCAATGGTGCCGGGCCTCGGCGATAGCCTCGTTGAGCGCCTTGACCGCCTCCCGCCAGTGATCGACAGGCTCAGGCTTACGTTTTTTCTCGGGCAGGCCATTGGTGAACCCGGTGTGCGACTCCAACAAGAACAGCGCTCCCAGCTCCCCGTGTGGACGCACCACGCTCGATTCGATCATCTCGATGGCTGTGGCCGCCGCCTCCAGCATGTGCAACTGCACCTCCTGGGCCAGAATCTCGTAGGGACGCCACTGGCTTTGTCCAGTGCGCGGTAGATGGCCGCAGCGCGCCCAAACATGGCGAATGCTCCAGGCGCAAGGCTCGCACTGCGAGAGTGGCGTGTTCAGCTCATCGAGCAGGGTGCGCAGCAACCGAAACCAGAGGCCGGCATGAATGCGCCGGCGCGGCAGCTCGACGTAACCCGTCGTCAGCGCCTGCCAAGTACGTCGGTCCATTGCCGCAATCGCGTCCCTGGCTGTGCGCGTGGTCGCATTGGCGTTTTCCCAGTGGAGAAACCGCCCCGGAACGCCACTATAGGATTCCAGCCAGCAGCCATGTTGCGGGCAGCTCAGCATCAACGGCAATTTCCACGCGAGCAGTAAGACTTGATCCTCCGAGTCCTTCAGAGAAAGCGGACAGGCGCGGTGAATCGGCTGGCTTGGCAGCCAGGCACGCCAGCTCGTGATTGATCTCGTCTTGCGGTTACGCTTGGAGAGTGAACCATTCCGGGAGATGGAACCACCTATGCCGAACCCTTTGATATCGCTGCGCGCCTGTGCTTAGCCCAGGGAATCAACAAATCAGGTTAGTGGGACCAGCCCTGGAATGTCTCACTCTCCATGAGTGGCACAGCAAGATTTATCATGATAGCCGCAAGATAGCTGCAAGATTGTTAACATATTGCAGCTATCTTTATTGCATGATATAAGATTGCTGCAATAAAGCAGCACGATTGGATAGTTGGATGACTATTGTAGTAGCTTTTGTTTCACAGAAAGGTGGCGTGGGAAAAAGCACCTTGGCACGAGCGGTAGCACGTGAAGCTGCTGCTGGGGGGTTGAGCGTTAAAATAGCAGACCTCGATATTCAACAAGGCACATCTGTGGACTGGAATCGCCAACGACTGGCTACAGGTATCCAACCAAGCATCTCGGTTGAGTCTTTTGCCACAGCAGCCCAGGCGCTTTCCAGCGTTAAGGGATATGACGTACTGATCATTGATGGCCCCGCGCGTACCAGTCGTGGAACGTTGGAAATTGCAACGGCTTCTAATTTGGTTGTTCAACCAACCGGCGCGTCCCTGGACGATCTTCGTCCCGCCGTGCGGGAGTTCCATGCATTAATGAAGGCTGATATACCTCAAGAGCGTTTGGTGTTCGCACTAAACAGGATAGGAACAATTAATGAGGAAACAGAATCAAGAAGCTATCTAGTAGATGCTGGATATCGTGTTTTAGATGGTTGTCTTGTTGAACGTCCTGGTTATCGTCAGGCGCAAAACTCTGGCTACGCAATCACTGAAACTCGATACAGCGCCTTGAATAATCGCGCTGATATTTTAGTTCAATCCCTTATTGATCTGGTGACAGGAAATGGCTGATATTTCAAAGCTAAAAAAATTTGCTAAGTCTAATTCATTAGGCATTCCACCATCTCTGGATGAGGCCAGCAGAAACCTAGAAAAACCAGAAATTATTTCGCAAGACGGATCTTATATGATGCCGCATACGCGACGAGACGGAAGATCAATGCGGCGCACCAATCGAACGATTCCTTTCGCTACTCGCGTAAGCCAAGAATTTGATGATCGATTGAGAGATATCGCAGAGCGAGACGGATTAAAGTTGGTGGAGATTTTAGAAAAAGCGTTAGATGCTTATGAAAAACAAGAAATAAATTAATAAGTATTGCAGCAAGATTGCAGCAAGATTGCAGCGAACATGTCGACGCCTTTGTTCGTTTTCGAGAGGTTATGTAAGTGGTTGATCATATCAATGAGAAAGAGGATTCCGATTTTGCGCTGGTATCAAAATGTATCGAGGATCCAGGTCTAAGGGCCGCATTGGAGAGGGCTAGGGCTGCTTATATAGAAAGGCAAGTTAGTGAACAAGGGGAAAAGGTTCAGCAGAGATTTACTGACAGCGCGTTGATAGGTGAGCCTGCAAAACAGTTAGAATTTTTTTCACTGGACCTCATCGATTATGCATTCAAAGATGATCCCGCTTCTATGGAAGCTCCTCTATATAGTCTATCCACCAAAAAAGATACATCTACATGGCGATGGCAAAGTGAGGATGGCAATAAAAATGTAGAAGTTACTTGCAATGCTGAATATGGACGAGCTACTCAGCACGATAAAGACATTCTAATTTATTGCATGAGCCAACTTACAGCAGCAATTAATGCCGGACTAGATGTTTCTAGAACCGTCCAGTTTACAGCCAGAGATTTTTTGCTTTCAACACGCCGTAAAGATTACGGTGACGATTATGATCGGCTGCGTGACGCATTGAATAGACTGTCAGGCACAAGAGTTAGTACAAACGTTAAAACTGGTGGTAAAACAAGCAAGCATGCAGAAGGATTTGGAATCATTGATCGATGGAAAGTTGTTGAAAAGTCGAACATGAGTAATCGTATGATTGCTATTGAAGTTACACTTTCGGAATGGTTATGGAATGGCATTACAGCTTTAGAGGTGCTAACCATTCATCCAAATTACTTTAAGCTACGCAAGCCATTGGAGCGGCGACTCTATGAAATTGCACGGAAACATGTAGGAAGGCAAGGTGTTTGGATTATCAATCTAGAATCACTTCATCGGAAAAGTGGAAGCCGCTCTGTTTTACGTAACTTCAAAGTTGACTTAAATAAAATTATTGCATCTGATAGTATTCCTGAGTATAGATACTTCCTTGATGATAAAGGAAAAGTAACAGTTTACGCCAAGGACCCCAAACAAATTCACATATCACCAAAAACAAACCGGTAAGTTCGGGGTTTCAGATGCAGAGGTTCGGGGTTTCAGATGCAGAGGTTCGGGGTTTCAGATGCAGAGGTTCGGGGTTTCAGATGCAGAGGTTCGGGGTTT
>DYKH01000075.1:0-9056 GCA_020722685.1 Caldithrix sp.
ACCTTTCGCAAAACCAACAAACGGGCAGTACTTTTACAGTGCTGGCCGTTTTTATTTTAGAAAAATTTTGCTTGCTTTGTAACAGAGGTTCCATATATTTAATGCGTGCCTTTCTAAAGGACGTTTCCCCCAAAATAAGCAGTGCTGCTTTGAAAGCTCGAATGAAATCGAGTGCTCTTCTCCGGCGCATGATGATGGGTAAGCTTGCCTCTTACATCTTCACTTTTCTCTTGTTCGCTCAGGCAGCGGTTTTTGCCGATGAGGCAGTCCGCCTCGTCGAGCAATCCGAGAACTCTATCCGCCTGGAGTTCAGCGCTCCCATTCCGGCCATTCACGACACGACGGTAGCCGGTCAATCCTACTCATTCGTTCAGGTCAAGAACTGGCCTCATGCTGCACAAGCTCACCAGGCCGGCTTGCCATTCAAACCCGTCTTGCTCCATCTGGCTGGCAAGAATGCGACGGTAGAAATTCTCTCTACGGAAGAAAGCCGCCTGGCGATGAAGCCGCCACTGGCCATTCAAGATGAGCCGATCGGCCCGGATTCTTTGCTCAACGATTCGGTGCAAAAGGCTGCGGGCGCATCCGATGACACGGACATTCAGAACGCACCCATTGCTTCCCTGCGCTATCTCGGCCAATTCAAAGGCAATCATCTCTGGTCCTTGGATGTCTATCCTTACCACTATGACGGCGCCTCCGGCCGGCTCATCGTGCATCCAAAAGTGCTGGTGGAAATTCATTCTTCGCCTTCCAAAGAGGCTGGCATTTCCGTTCCCATTCCTGCCGAGGAAAAACAAGCTCTCAAAAACATGGGGGCGATCTCGCTGGCGCAAACCAGGGCCCTTGCCGACTCGCGGCAGCGTTTGAGCAAGCAAACCGCTGAAACCGGGCCAATGTGGAAAATCTTGGTCGACAAGGATGGTTTGTATCATCTCAGCGGTCGGGATTTGCAGAGCGCGGGCATCAAGCTCTTCGATGTTGACATCAAGAACCTCAAGCTGACGGCTAACGGCCAAGATGTTCCCATCTATGTGCACGGCTGGAAGGACGGACAGTTTGACGAGGACGATTATCTTGAATTCTGGGGCGAGTATCATCGCGCCGACTTGCCGCGCCGTGCCCCGGATTTGTATCAGGATATTTACTCGAAATCCAACGTCTACTGGCTTTCTTGGAGCAGCAGAGGGCTGTGGATGGCGGAAGAGCAAGGCCTGGTGCTGGAATCGAACGCCTCTCAGTACGTCCGGCCTTATTCTTTCTATGAGACGGTGCACGTGGAGAGCGACGGCTATTACGACCGCCTGACTTTGGTTCCTGCCGATTCGTTGCGGGACTTTTGGTTTTATGACAGCGGCATTGCTTCGGCCAAAAAGAAAGAGTACGCTTTCAATCTCTGGTATCCGGACGATCTTTCTCCTCTGGCGGTAAAAACGCGCGTGATGATGTGCGGCCGTACGGTTGCGGACCCTGTTCCTCACAGCATCGATGTATTTCTGAACGAGTCTTACATTGGTGCCGGCAAATGGTGGTATCAGGATTATTTGGACCTGCGCTCGGAAGAAACCACTCCGCTGGTCGGCTCAGATTTGATCAATGGCCGCAACGTCCTCACCGTCGTCAACAGCGTGGAAGCGCAGTCGCACGATTTTGTCATGCTCAATTGGTTCGAGGTCACCTACCCGCGTCTTTACCGCGCTCACCAAGGAATGATCAAATTCGGCATCCCCCCCAATTACGATCCCGGTCTCTTCCTCTTCAAAGTAGACGGGTTTGCAGAGACCAGAGTCGATATATATAAATTGGGCTACAGCAAGATAACCGGTGCATCGGTCGAGCAAGTGACGGACTTGCACAATTTCACTTCCTATCAAATCGCTTTTCAGGACCAGGTCTCCTCTATGGCGACGGAGTACGTGGCCGTTGAGCCGGCGGCCAAGCTGAAGCCTGTGAGTATCATTCCCGCCACCGCAGCTAACTTGAAATCCGATCAGCTTGCTGCAGATTACTTGGTCATCGCGCACAGTCGATTCATTGATTCGCCCAGTCTGGACAAGCTGGTCCGCCATCGGCAATCTCAGGGCTACCGCGTGCTCAAAGTCGATGTGCAGGATGTGTTTGACGAATTCGGCTATGGGCGTCCCAGTCCGTACGCGATCAAGGATTTCTTGCGCTGGGCTTATCGGCACTATCAGCGTCCGGCACCGAAATTCGTCTTGCTGGTGGGGGATGGCTGCTACATCCGCTATGCATCGGCCAAAGACACCTTGGATCTCGTCCCGGTGTACATGCGGCAGACGATGAAATTCGGCGCCGCGGCCAGCGATCATTGGTACGCGCTGGTCGACGGCGATGATGAAATCCCGGACGTGCACATTGGTCGGCTGCCGGTGCGGAATGAGGAAGGCCTCGGCATTCTCCTCGACAAAATCATAGCGTATGAGACCGAGCCGCCGAAAGGTGATTGGCGTAATCGCGTGTTGGTCATAGGCGGAAACGGCCAAATATTCCGTACTCAGGGTATTTCTCTGGCGAAGCAAATGCCGCCGCAGTTTGAGCCGAAAATGCTCTATACAACCAAGGATAATTCATTGCCCTACGATCCGTTTTTTGGCGGCACCGCGGATCTGCTCGATTACTTTGATTCCGGCTGCGCGCTGATGACCTTTCACGGCCACGGCGGCGGCGCTATATGGTCCGACAACGGCTTGCTGCGTTTGGAGGATGTGGATCGTATTCACAGTCGCGGCAAGTTTCCATTGATTCTCAGCATGACCTGTTTTACCGGCGCCTTCGAATCACCCTCATCGCAAAGCTTAGCCGATGCCCTGCTCTTTGCCAAAGAGGAAGGAACGATGGCATTTTTGGGCGCCAGCGGCGTAGGTTGGACCAACAATGACTTTTTGCTGCTGGACGAGATCTTGCAGTACTTTTATAAACACCCGGACCGCCCCGTCGGTGAAATCATTGACGGCGGGAAAATTTCTTATTGGGCGAAATACCAGTTCGCTCAGCCGCAGGCGTTCTCGGAGATCAACCAGTACCATCTCCTGGGCGATCCAGCTACCCGCCTAACGGTGCCGGATCAGGTCGTTTCAGTTTCGATCAACAATCCCATTCCAGGCCGAGAGGACACTCTCCGGTGTTCCACTGCGCTGCCTTTTGCGAACGGCGCCGGCCGCTTTGACATCGCCGACAGCGCTAACCACACCCATTCAAGTCAAAGTGTCGACGTCACCAATCATTCGGCCACGGCTGCCATGGTGATCCCCAAGACCTTATCCGCTCATTCTGGATATGTTCGTTTTTACGGTAGCGACGAGCTTGGCCTACAGCAGGCGCACGGGGCGGTTGAGTTTTCTTTAGCCGGCGTCTTGTTCGATTCCGCCATGGTCATCCGCCAAGACAAGGACAGCTTGTATTTCAAGGCACATGTCCAACGGCGCTATGCTATCTCCCGCATGGTATGTATCGTCCTGGGAGATAGCATCGAAATGAGGGATCTGGGGGACGACTGGTTTCTCAGCCAAAGAGGATTTGCGCAACCCGCTTATTACAGCGATTTGAGCTATTCCTTCAGCGCGGAAATATCGAACGGCACCATGACGTCAAGTTCCTGGTATTCCTTCCATCTCCCCAAGGCTTTGGACCTTGCCGTCAAATACGCAAGTCTTCGTCTGGCCGGCGACCGGCAAGTGGCTTTGCGGGCGGAGATAACCAATTACGGTGATTATTCAGCAGACCCAATAGTCGTCTTGTTTGAACAGTATGTGAAAGCGCTGGACCGGTGGGTATCAATCGGCGCGGACACCATTAGCTTGGGTGCCGGCGTCTCCGAGATCGCGGAGATTCCTTTCTCCGCTAAGCCCGGTCGCGCCGAAGTGAGGGTTACCATTGATCCGCAGGCTGCCCTCGGTGAAGCCAGTTTGTACAACAATCAGTCGTCTGGCATTTTGGAGGTCAATTCTTTCAACTATCTTTCAGGCAAAGGCATTGTAATCGCAGATGCGCCACTGGACACTTTGCATTTCGATGCAGCTCTGGATATTTCCATTCCCGCCGGCGCCTTGGCGACCGATGCCGTGTTAAGAGTCCAACCCGTTGCAGTTTTAGCGACAAACGAACAGCCGGATTTCGTCATACCTCCAGAAACTCCAGCATACGAGTTGAGCCTATCGGGCTTGGAAAAGGAATTGATCAATCCGATCCATGTTGCTCTGCGATTGAATGCGAATCTATCGGCCTTGGCCGACAGCACGGGCTTGGAGTTGAGCCTTTTCCGATTTGTCCCGAGTACGCGCAAATGGCTGCGAGTGAGAAGTGAACGACACCATCCACTCTTGAATGCGGATTTATATGAATTGGGAACCTTCGCCGTGCTGGCAGCGGATGATTCTCAACCTCCGATCATCGAAATCTCGGTGGACGGCCAGCCGTTGATTCCCGGCAGCTATACGAGTCCCGAACCGCAAATTGCCATTTTGCTGCAGGACATGAACGGCATCGACATATCTCCTGCCAAACTTCAGATTGTCCTGGACGGGAAGAGTCTTGACCGCAACGAGATGGCTTTGCCGGACAGCATCACCAATGCAAACCAGGTGATGCTGATGCTCAAGCCGGCCTTGCTTCCGGGACAGCATTACTTGAGCGTCTCGGCAGCGGACTGCAACGGCAACGTCGCACCGCCCGTTGAGCTGAGCCTCAACGTCGCCAAAGAGTTCGAGGTGACCATGTTGGGCAACTATCCCAATCCATTTGATGAGGAGACGACTTTCGCCTACATGTTATCGCTACCGAGCGAAAAAATGTCCTTGAAAATCTACACGGCTTCCGGCAGGATGATCAGAAATTTGCAGCCCCTCAAAGATGCCGTCGGCGATCCCAATCCGCTCGGCCCGGATTACCACGAGATGGTTTGGGACGGCGCCGATGAGGACGGCAACGACGTGGCCAATGGTGTCTATTTTTACCGGCTCGAAGCAACATCCGCCGGCAAGACCAAGCAAATAACCGGGAAGGTAGCGAGAATCCAATAGATCGATGGCAATTTATGGCTGTGAGGAATCGGGCGTGCGCCAATTCACCTCCTTAAGAACCAGGAAGTAATGAGGGCCATACGCGCTTTAGGTGGATACGCCTATGAGGCGTTCTCATTAACACCCAACTTCTGTTGGGTGATTGCCGAGTACTCAAAACGGCAAAGTTGACCAGCTTTGCGTAAAAGACTGAATTCTTTGGTTACTCACCCGGTGATGGATTGCGAAACACAAGATTTACCATCATGATCAGCATGACAATGTGACATGACGAGTGACATCCGAAATAGCCTGCTTTTCGTATTTCTCATTGTGCCGATGGCCTTTGCCGGGGGACGCTACGCCGGCGCGTCCATGGAGCTTGGCATTGGCGCAAGACCGCTGTCTTTAGGCGGATCCGCGGTTTCCCTCATCGGCTCCGCGGAAAGCTTTTACTACAATCCTTCCTCGCTGGCATTCATCAAGCGCCCCGTCGTTAGTCTGATGTATGCGCCCTGTTTCGGCAGCATCACGTCTCCATTGGCGAATTACCATTTTGCCGGACTGGCCTTCCCGCTGCCGAACGGCGGCACGGTCGCAGCCGGCTGGACGCGCTTTGCCGTAGATGAAATACCCATCTTCCCCAAGCTGCGCGGCGACTCGTACGCCGACCGGCTCAACGACATAACTCAACGTCCCGACGGTGTGGCTCTGGGCTATTTCCAGGACATAGAAGACGTGTTCTATTTCTCTTTTGCCAAGCCAATGGATTTGCTTCTCCCGCTCGGTTGGCTCTACACCGAGCTGCCGGTGCAAATCCCGTTTGGGTTAAATCTGAAACTGTTGCGACAAAGAATCTACAACGCCAAGGCCTCTGGTTTGGGCATCGATGCTGGAACGATGTTACATTTCAGTCTGGGCAAGCTATTCGATCATCGCTCGTTGGGCGAAGTCACCATCGGCCTGTCCGCTTTGGACATTTCGCAAACAAACATTATCTGGAACACCAAAAAACAAGATCGCGTCCATAGAAGCGTCTTGTGGGGGGCTGCTTATCAGCAATCGTTGGGGTTGTGGAATGCGAAATGGTCTTTCTATTGGACTCGATACAACAAATATGAAAGTACCGATCTTTTTGGTACAGAGTTTGTTGTAAAAGGCCTGTCGATTCGATTAGGCAAAAACAGAACCGGACTTTCCGCCGGCACGGGCTTGCATCTCTGGCGCCTACGATTGGACTATGCATTCGTATCACTGGACTTGGATAACGCGCACAGATTGAACTGCGCCATTAGCTTGTAAAGTTAACAGATGAGCCGCACAAGAAAAGGTCCTTGGCTTACCCAAACCGCTTTGGCCGCTTTGCTCTTGCTAACTTTTTGCCGAAAACAGGCGACAGATAGCCGGCCGCTTCTTCCTGTCCCTGTTATCATTTCGTCTCCGGCTGATACACTCGTAATAGAACGAGGCATAGACGCCGTTCCGGAGCTGAACGCCATCCAAGTCGATTGGCAGCCCAGACCGGAGTATGCCGGTTATGAGCTGTATCGCCGCTCTGAGAATGAGACCAAGTTCAGCCTCCTCGGCAGCTTCACCGACACTGACAGCAGTTACCTTGACCAAGCGGCAATTGTCCCCAATAAAAGATACTACTATTATCTGCGTGCGTTCGACAAAAAGCAGAACTGGACTCCTCCCTCTGATACGCTCGACTATATGCTGCTTGACAAGGCCTTTAACCTATCGGTGTCGTCAGCAAATCCGCTTGTATTCCATTGGCAAGTGCAGGAGATTCTACCACCTTCTTATGTCTTGAAGCTATTCGACGACGCCTCCGGCGAAAAAATATGGTTCAGCAATATCGTCTCCTCCTATCAGGGTCTGGAAGAACAGGCGATTTATAATTGGGACGGCCAGGCAAAGTCGGCACAATTGACTCCCGGCCAAAGCTATCGCTGGCGGGTGGACATCATCGGAGCGGATTCGCATTCGGGGAGCGAGTCCACCTGGCATAGGTTCAAAAGGCAATGAATGGGCTAACTTGATCTTGTTTTGGCACGCCGAAAGCTTATGAGAGCTGCCGGCAGGGCAAGCCTTTCCCGCGCGCAAAAAATTAAATGAACTATTGTATTCAAACGAGAAAATTTAGCTTGATTATTTAGCAAAATATATTAGATTTTCGCCATAGTGGTTGCATGAACCTTTCACTGGAGGTTGGGATATGAAAGCATCAAAGCCAGCACTGATCCTTGTGATCTTGATGACCATTGTCAGCGCTGCTGGAGCCGTTGTGGTCAATGGCGGAAAAGGTCTTCCGCATACCAACGCTGCTTGGGTGACAGAGACGGGAAGGCTAACCCTCTTTTCGCATTCGCGCTTTTGGGGCAAAGTTGGTCAGCAGCATGGAGTCTCGACACAGTTACAGACTGCCATCACTGTGTGGGACGTTCAGGGTCTGATTAGTTTCTGCTACGGTATGGGAAAACACTTTGAGCTCAACGTGACTCCCATCGTTTATCAGGACGATCAAACACAAACCGGTGTCTATCCCTACGATACCTTCCTTGGACTAAAAATCGGCTCCTTTGGCTCCAAAGCCAGCTCGCTGAGCTATGGAGTACAGCTCAACGCGCGATTCCCGACCAGTGAGGTGAAAAATGTTTGGTTCGAAGATTACACGGCCGGAACAACCGAGTGGGGATTCACTGGCTTGCTGAGCTATGCCTACGATCCTCTCTATCCTGAAGACGCCTTTAACCTGCATGCAAACTTGGGGTATCTCAATCACAATGATGTAGGAGAAGTCTTGACCGATAACAAATTGGACCCCAAGAGCCAGGTCTTGCACCAATCTCAAGAGGGTCTTTATGCCGTCGGCCTGATCATCCCCACCGAGGGCTTTGACTATGGCCTGGAAATGTACGGCAACTTTTGGCTGCAAAAGCCGCCGCTTGCCGCCGCCAGCCGCGAGCCCTATATGTACCTGAATGCCAGCATAAAATACAAAGCCTATCGTTGGTTCAGCTTTTTCGTTTCCGGCGACTACCGGGTGACGGCGGACAAAGACGAGACCCTAGGGCCGAGGATGACGCCGAGAGACATGCCCAATTACAACACCTGGCGTGTCAACGTTGGGGCTAAGATAACCTTGCTACCTACTTCTGTCTTCCGCACCACGGAGCGTGACGTTTTAATGCAAAAGGCTGAGAGCAGACGCGAGCTTTTTGAACAAATCATCAAAGAGCGGCGCGAGACCGAGTCCGCCGAGGAAGAGTTAGAACGAATCAAAGAAGAGCGGCGCAAAGCCGAGCGCGAATTGGATCGTCTGCGCAAAATCTTGGAAGGCACCTCGCAGCAGGGCCAACAGATTCCGGGCATGCAGCAGGAACCCGCGACTCCGGCTCCGTAATAATTTAGACCCCTTTAGACCCGGGCTTTGTTAAAAAGACTGGGGTCTTGATTCCAGAAATTGAAGACTTCCAAAGCCCCGCCTATTAAGATAAAGCGGGGTTTTCTGTTTTAGGCAAGATTTGTTGTTGACAAATAGGGGAAAAATTGCTAATGTTAGTTGAGTGCCTTCCGTCCTATTTGCCCCTTAGAATGAGGCTTGAGGCATGGTGCAATTCGAATGGGACCCCGCTGAAGCGGAGAGGAACTTGAGAAAGCACGGTGTTGCTTTCCGAGAAGCGGCCACTATCCTGAAGGACCCGTTGGGTATTACTATTTTTGATCCGGATCATTCCGACGAGGAAGATCGGTTTATCACTTTGGGATTCTTGACCGCTGCTAGGCTCCTGATGGTTGCTCATGCCGAACGTGGCAAGAAAATCCGCATCATCAGTGCACAAAGCCTTACCCGTGCAGAGCAAAAGGCAAATGAACAAGAAATTCAAAGACGACAAAGTTGACGATCTTCGTCATGAATACGATCTCCGTGAGCTGCTCAAGGCCGACGTCCAAGGCAAATACGCAGACCGTTTCCGGGAAGGCACCAGTTTAGTTCTGTTAGACAGCGATGTGGCGGAGGCTTTTCCATAT
>DYKH01000075.1:9156-24991 GCA_020722685.1 Caldithrix sp.
GGAAGGCACCAGTTTAGTTCTGTTAGACAGCGATGTGGCGGAGGCTTTTCCATATGACGACGCCGTTTGTCAGCCTGAATAATTCATAGGCCACAAAGACACGAAGACACAAAGTAATGTCACAATTAATGCTGAAACTTGCGTTCGCTGATCAGTAGAGAGGATCTCGATTTGCATAGCAGATATTTTGATCTTTTGATTTCTTTGTGACTTGGTGCCTTCGTGGCTAAGATCCGTGAATAATCCCGGTCAAAAATTTACACTTTTAAACTGTCCTGATTCACCTTGAGCTGCGATCTTTTCACTTCTATCGTCCTTTTTTCTTTCCAACACAGGAAGACATAAAGGCACTCACGTAATGCAATAGTCTTACCGTTATTAAAACATCTTTCGAAGGAGGTGGTTTCGGAGCTCCCATCATCATTAAATGTTTTGGTAGTCAAAGTTCGTAGCAGTTAACCTTTAAGGAGGTAAAAATGAGAAACGTGCTAACGATGGTAAGCTTGCTGCTGGTTTTCACCCTATTCATGGCTTTCTCCCTTTGGGCTGCCGAGAATGGCGAGAACAAGTACATTAAGGTCTTTGAAACCAAGATGCCCGACGTGGACCGGACTGCCTGGGATGTCGTTCTACTACCGGATTTGAATGACAATGGCGTTGACGAAGTACTGGTAGCTTGTGACGCCGAGGACGGCAGCGGCGGGGCGGATTTTTACATCTACGAACGAGAAGAAAACAACAAGCACAAAGTCCTCTGGCATTATCGCGCCGCAGATTGCAGCTATGAGTATGGTGCTAGCTACGGCGATGCTGATAGCGACGGCTTACTTGAAGTTATGGTATGCCTACGAGTAAGCGCCGGCCAGAATGGATTACGCTTTTTCGAAGTAGATCCAACTTTGCCTGGCTATCCCTTGCCCACAGCGCCCACCAGCGAGTTAGACCTCGGTCAAGGAGCCGGCTACAGCATCGATCATGCAGCCACGGATGATCTTGACAAGGATGAGAAAAATGAGCTTATCGTGCTGGTACGGCTGCCGTCTGCTGAACGTGGCGTTTGGATTCTCCAAGAACAAGGCGGGGACATTGCTTTCCCGGATTTTAAGTTAGAGGGTAAATTCGGCGGCTTTGCCGGCAGCCCATACAGCATCGTAACGGGTGATTTCGACAACGACGGTTTTAGAGACCTCGCCGTTGCCGAATACGATTTCAGCGGCATCTTCATCTACGAAAACGTTGAGCCGGATTCCTATGTCGTTCGCTTCCACTACAAAATGACCTCTCCCAACTATGACGGTGTTGCCCTTCGCAGCCTGCGCGGCTACGATTTCAACAACGACGGCTTTACCGAGCTTGTTTATCCCACCAATGCCGATACCGGATTGGTCTTTATCATTACCAATCCCGGCGAGCTGGCGGATATGGATTCGACAAACGTACATCCGATTGCCACCATTCCAGGTGGATGCGCTGGCGGCGTCGTAATGGATCAGGATTGGACCGGTGCTGGTGATGACGGGCGAGACATCTATGTGGCCGGCTACGACTCTGTGCTGTACGACATCGAATACATTGGCGGCGATGCCGGGGACGTGGGCGATCCGAACAATTGGGTTGTGTACCATGCCCTCGAAAAAGGTCCCTGGAGTTTGCAGGACGTTGAAGCTGGCGATTTTGATCGCGATGGCCGGCGCGAGGTGGTGGCCGTCACCAAGGATAAAGGTGATCCCAACACGCTGATCTATGTCGAGCATGAGCCGCTGCCAAACTTTGGCGTCCAGCCTGCCTGGCACGATCCCAATCTTCCCACCGATCCGCTCAAAGGCAATCCGCGCGGTTTCTGGGTTGGCAGCGACGTGGATCAGGATGGTAAAAAGGAAATCTTTGCAACCCAATACACCGGCAAGGTCGTTGGTTATGAGGTTGTCGGCGACAACATGTTAGAGCTGATCTGGGTAGACAGCACCGCCAAAGCTGTCGGCCGTGGAATGTCTTTGCCTCGCCACGTAGTCGTCGGCGACATTGACAACAACGGCAAGCAGGAAATCATCTTCATTTGCGGCAGAGCGGTCGCTGATTCTCCGGACAGTGTCGGCTTTTATTTCTTCGAATGGAACGGGCAGGATAACGGCTTTGGGGTGGTTGGCGGCGGACCGACCTACATCCTCCCAGCCAATCAGGTCTTCCCGGAAATTACCGACATCCGATTTACCGAGCACATCTGGATGGCTGACGTGGATAACGATGGCCACGAGGAGATCCTGTTCCCCGGCAACGGCACCGGCAGCGCGCGTGGCGCCGATTTCTTTACCATTTTCTCCTGCGTGGATGGTACTCTTGAAAGTGGATTCCCGACCTTCAAGAACGAATTCTTTGTCGATCGCGCAGAAGGTGGATTTGGCGGATCGCCGGTGGGCGCCAAAGCGGCCGATGTTGATGGCGATGGCGTCAAAGAAGCGATCTTTTTGCCCTGGGATCTTGGCAAAATGCTCATCTGCGATGCGGTTAAAGCCGATTCGTTCGCCTTCCGTACGGTTCGCCTCGATCAATCCGGCGATGATGCCGTTTTCTACGTGTCGGTCGGCGCCTACGATGTCGATGGCGACGGCAAGGATGAATTGATGGGCGCGGAATATAGCACGAGTGCTGGACGTGTGATTCTGGTGAATGTGCCGGACGGCGGCGTGGCAGCACTGGATCCCAATGATCCATCTCAAGTCGCGATCATCCGCGAAGCCACCGGCAGCGCTGCCTTCAACAATGCGCTGGGCGATCTGAACGGCGACGGTAAAGCAGAGCTCTTCTTCTGCAACTATGCACGCGCTCAAGTGAACTCTTTGGCCTACAACGGCGCCGGCGATCCCACCCTGCCAGCAAATTGGATCACCTCTGAAGGCTTTTATGACGATACCTTCGTACCCAAGCCGCAAAAGGCAGACTATCCGGATACCAACGCCTACAAGGAGGCTCTCGACGAATGGAACGATGGCGATATCAGCCAACGCCATGGTTCTTTTGGCCTAAAATTGGCCGAGGATCTGGATAAGGATGGCAAGAAAGAGTTGGTGATCAGCACCCTTCAATCCTATTGGTCAAAGACCTGGCTCTGGGTCTTGGAAGCTACTGCCACAGGGGTCGAAAAAGAACCCTGGCACGTAATCACTCCCAACGATTACAAGCTGAGCCAGAACTATCCGAACCCCTTCAATGCAACCACGACCATCGAGTTCGAATTGCCGCTTGACAAGCAAGTCAAGGTGGTGGTGTACAACTCGATGGGACAGATCGTGCGCACCTTGGTCGACGGCTTCAAGACCCAAGGCGCCCATCGCGTCGTTTGGGATGGCCTGGATAACAGCGGCAACGCCGTTGCCAGCGGCATGTATCTCTACAGTCTCGAATTTGGCTCCTTCAAGCAAGTAAAGAGCATGACCTTGCTGAAATAACAGTATTATTCACTCAGACCCCAGTCTTCTTGGAGAAGACTGGGGTCTTTGGGAGAGACTGTTGAGATCATGAATATCCCTAATGCGGAACAACCGCAAGTAGACATTCGCAAGCTGCGCGATTATTGCCTTAACACCTCACACGTTGAGGGCAAACATAAAGCACGTTTGTTTAGTGCAGCCTTGGGTATGTCTGCAAAAGATGCAGAATACTTACAAGAGCAGTTACTACGCGCCGTCAAAACATACGATGCGCAATTGGGACGACGGGATGAATATGGGCAACGCTACGCGGTTGATTTTATGCTCGAATGGCGTGGCAAATGGGCGATGATTCGGAGCGGATGGATCATAGAACATGATTCCAGCATACCAAGATTAACGTCTTGTTACCCTTTGTGAAATTGTTAGGTGATGAAAAATGAATACAATCCGATTACTTGACGTGGTGGCGCTTACGATTGACTTGCCCGAGTATAACCTATGGCGTGGCCAAGTCGGAACCGTCGTGGAAATCCTTGCCGGCGGCACCGCGTTTGAAGTGGAATTCAGTGACCGCGACGGACGTACTTACGAATCCCTCGGCTTGCGGCCGGATCAGATAATGGTTTTACGCTATGAACAGAAGGTTAGTCCCTCCGAGCCGGCGGGAGTACCCGCTTAAGAAAGTCGTAACAGTTCGGCCCCATGCAAAATTAATTCTGGTTTAACCCTCACACCATGATCAAAATGGATAAGACAGCTTTTTCGGTCGGGTCGCTCTTTGATGGGCTGGATGAAAAAGCATATTGGCTCACTAAAACACCTTACGAGCGCTTACAAGCTTTGGAGCTTATGCGTCAGGTCATCTATGGCTATCAGCCTTCTTCCGCCCGACTTCAAAGATTTTTTGAAGTTGCTGAACTCAAGACGAGTTGAATATATGCTGATTGGCGGATATGCCGTGAACTACTATGGCTTTTCACGCGCAACCGCCGACATGGATATTTAGATATCAAGAAAGAGCGTAAAAACTATATAGTTTCTGTTGACAAAGTCGACTTGCCAGCGTTCCGGAGGTTGTACTACAAAAAGTTCTCCTTCGATAATTCATTGAGAAAACTCTGAGGTAGCATAAGCAATAACGAACCTCCGGAACGCTTGCTTCGTACTTTATCAACAGTAACTATATGGAAAACGCAAGACACTAAATTCTCTAACGACGCCTTTGCCGACATGCGCCCTGAATATTCATTCGATTACCGCAAATCGCATCCCAATCGCTTTGCTGGCCGGACGAAGAAAAAGAGTCTGGTCGTTGTGCTTGACTCAGATGTCGCTCGAGTTTTTACTTCGCCGGAGTCGGTGAATAACGTTCTTCGTGCACTGATTATGACCATGCCGAAAGGCAAGAGGCGGAAAGTCTCGAGCAACCTCCAAAACCAAAAAGCGGCCGATCTATGAAGGTTTTTCTCTGCGATCCTCGGCGGCCTCTGCTCCTCAGCAGTAGGAAAAAGCGATAGATACTATTTTTGTTTTGATTTCATAGCAGTACTCTTCAAATGCTTCTTGAAATCTGGTCTTCTGGTCATTCGTATTATTATTTTCGAGCGCCCAATCGGGCACGGAAATTCCTTCCAAATGACATCCCATGCTCACAAGCTGATGCCGGATTCTCTAAAGCGCCGGAGTCAGTCAAAATGAAACATTCACTAACCATAAGGAGCTAAGATGCTACGAAACTTTGGCGCCTTAGCAATCGTCGCCTTATTACTCTCGCCAACGCTGCTTTTTGCCGGGACAACCGGCAAGATTTCCGGAATCGTCAAAGACAGCCAAACCGGCGAGGCGCTTCCCGGTGCGAACATACTCATCGAAGGAACCAGCATGGGAGCGGCCTCGGCGCTGGACGGCTCCTATTACATCATCAATGTGCCGCCGGGGCACTACACTCTCAAGGCGACGATGATCGGGTATACCTCTGTGCTGCAAAAAGGCGTGCTGGTGCAGACGGATCACACGACGGAGATTAATTTTGCTTTGAGCACGACAGTCATGGATTTGGGCGAGGAGGTGACGGTCGTTGCCGAGCGTCCCTTGGTGCAAAAGGACGTCACTTCCGGGCGCGCCATCGTCACTTCTGAAGAGATCGAGGAAATGCCGGTGGAGACCTTTGCCGACGTCCTAAAGACCAAAGCGGGCATCACCGAAGGAGCCAACGGCGCCTTGCACATCCGTGGCGGGCGCACCAGTGAGATTGGCTACATGATCGACGGCGTCGCCATCTCCAATCCCTTTTGGGGCGGCATGTCCGTGGCGGTGGAGAACACGGCTATTCAAGAGCTGCAAGTGGTGAGCGGGACTTTTAATGCGGAATACGGCCAAGCCATGTCCGGGGTCATCAACATTGTCACCAAAGACGGTGCAGAGCAATATAGTGGCAATCTGCAATTCGACTTCGGCGATCGCATCAGCAGTCACAAGGAGACATTCTTGAACATCGGTGACGTTGACCCGATGAGCATCAATAACTTTGACGCCTCCTTGTCCGGCCCGGTACCGCTGTTATCCAAAAAACTGACGTTCTTTTCTTCTGCCCGCTATTACGATAGCGACGGCTGGTTGTTCGGCAAGCGGGAACACCGGCCCAATGACGTGCTCTATATCGACTCATCGGCAGTCGCCAGTCTGGTGAACAGTCCCTACGCCGCCAGACTCAATTTCATTGAGCCCTATGACGACGCCAATCGCAACGGCAGCTACGACGCCGGGGAAGAATTTCAGGACTATAACCAAAACGGCCAACGCGATAATGGCTTTAGCGGCGACAATGCCTTGGTGGCCATGAATCCTTACCGAAAATATGCCCTGCAAACCAAGCTCACTTACAAGTTCGCTCCAAGCTTGACGCTGCGGTACGGACTACTCTACTCCGATGTCGAGAGGCAGAGCTACAATTTGACCGCGCACCGGTACAAATACAATCCGGATGGCCGTCCGACCAATTATGAAAATGCCATTTCGCATACTTTGGATTTGACGCACTCGCTCTCTTCTTCCACTTTTTATACGGTCAAATTGAACGCCAATTCGAACAGAGAGGAAATCTATCTCTACAAAGACTGGCAAGACCCTCGTTACTTGCCCAACATATTGCTGCAAGTGCCCGGAAATGAATTTTATGGCGGCGGCACTGATCGCGATTATAGTCTGCGCAAGGCTTACACCTACATCGCGCGCTTGGATTTGACCAACCAACTCAACAAGACCCACCAATTCAAAATAGGCGCCGAAGTCCGTTCTCACGATCTTTCCTATCGCGCCTACACCGTGGATATTTTGGATACCTACAACTGGATTCCGACCATTCACACGCCCGAGACCAGCACGGCCAATGACCAGTACAACCATCGCAAGCCGTTGGAGGTGGCGGCTTTCATCCAAGACAAGATCGAATTGAAGGACATGATCGTCAACATCGGCCTGCGCTACGACTATTTCAATTCTAATTGGAAGATCGCGGCGGACAATCGGGACAAGAAGCTCATCTCTTCCGCTCGTTCTGGTCTAAAGGATTTACCATTGGTGAATGCAAAGGCCAAGGAGCAATTGAGTCCCCGACTGGGAATTGCTTATCCGATCACTGATCGCGGCACGATCTATTTCTCCTACGGCCACTTTTTCCAAATACCGCCCCTCGCGTATCTATATGCTAATCCGGAATTCGAGGTGGTGAGCGGCCGTTTCAACAGCATTCTGGGCAATGCCGACCTCAAACCGCAATCCACCGTCACCTATGAAATGGGATTGAAGCAGCAGTTGGGCGAGGAAATCGCCGTCGAGGCTATCTGCTTTTACAAAGACATCAACGATCTCCTCGGCTCGGAACTCTTTGAGCTTTACTCTCGCGGCGACTATTACGCCCGCTATGCTAATCGCGACTATGGCAACGTCCAGGGCATCACTCTCGCCATCGAGAAGCGGCGAGGCATGGGCTTGCTGTCGGCGTCATTGGATTATACATTCCAGATTTCCGAATCCAATTCTTCGGTGCCGGAAAAGGCCTTTGAGGATGCGCAAAGCGATCCGCCGCGGGAAAGCGAGCGATTTGTCGTTCCCGTGGATTGGGATCAGCGACACACACTGAATTTCAATCTCACCTTGAGCAAGCCCAGAAGCTGGGGTGTTAGTCTGCTCGGTAAGTTGGGATCCGGCCTTCCCTATACGCCGCAACTACAGGGAACGCGTACCGACTATGAGAACAGCGAACGCAAGCCCATGCAATACACTTTTGACCTGCATGCGCACAAAGATTTCTATTTCGGCAGCCTGCAACTGTCCGTGCTCTTGAAGGTATACAACTTGTTCGATCGCATGAACGAAGACTATGTTTACGACGATACCGGACGGGCCACCTATTCGCTCATCCCGACCTACACTTCCGATCACGGCGGCGAATTCGGTCGCCACTACTTGGCCGATTATCTCAATCGACCGTACTATTACAGCTCGCCGAGAGAGGTGAGATTGGGGGTGTCCATCGGATTCTAAGATCGGTGTTTGCAAATTGGGGGCATTGGTCTTGTTGAAAGCGCGAACCGATGCGCAATGTTTCAGTACAAATAAAACGGGCGGTGCTTGCAGGTCGGTAGGATGATGTCTATTATCTGCCCTACATGCGGCAGCGACAAACTTGCAAAAATTCGGCGAGACTAGGTTGGCAATTTCGAGGTCAGCGCTATACCATCACAGCCTTGGAATTCTTCAAGTGACTGAATTGCGGAGAGAAAAACCATAATCGGGACGCTATGCGGCGGATCAAGGTGGTTCCTCCAGCCTTTGCCAAGAATGATGTCGAGTATCATGGGTAGCCTCAGAAATACGCAGTGAGATCTGCTATCAGGTTTTTCTGGAAAGATGAGCAATGAGACCAACAGTGTATATTGAGACGACCGTGATTAGCTACCTTACTGCTAGGCCAAGCCGGGATTTGATAATAGCAGCACATCAGCAAATCACCCAAGAGTGGTGGGAATTGGCGCTACCCCACTTTGAGCCATTCATTTCTCCCATCGTTCTGGAAGATATATCAAAGGGAGATGAGCAAGGGGCAAAACTTTGGCTTGAGAGAGTAACGTCATTCCCTCTGCTGGAAGTTTTGCCTGAAGTACGCAATCTTGCGGATTCGTACTTCTCTGCCATCGACATCCCCGAAAAGGCCAGAGCGGATTCGTACCATCTAGCCATTGCGGCCTGGCATGGTATGGACTTTTTAGTCTCATGGAATTGTACACATATTGTGAGTGGTAGAGTGAAAAAGATCATCGAGGAGGTCAATTTGGCCCGAGGACTGAGAACTCCGATGATCAGCACTCCAGAGGAAATTATGGAGGTTTAGCATGTTACCGGATCCAATTATAGCAGAAGTTCGACAGGTTCGGCATGAGATCGAGGCCGAATACGAAAACGACCCTCAGAAGTATTACGAACACATTGTTCTCTTGCAAGAGAAGTATCGCCATCGGCTTGCCCAGCGGAAGCCAAAGCTCGCCGCTGGAAGGTGGGAATTGGCTACGTGACCTGATATTCGCCAAAATAATGGACTTTTACCCGTACCTCCTGAAACTCCTTTGCGCGGGTTATGATGGCCCCCAATGAGGGAATATGCTTCTATTTGAATGGGATCCAGATAAGGCTAAAGGCAATATTAAACTTCATGGTGTATCCTTTGATGAAGCCAGCACTGCTTTTAAAGATACTTTGTCATTGGTAATTTTTGATCCTTTACATTCGAAGGAAGAAGACAGGATGGTCTTGGTCGGAAATTCCTGCAACAATCGGCTTCCGGTGATTGTTCACACGGAAAGGACGGATCATATTAGAATAATAAGTGCAAGAAGAGCGACCAAGAAAGAAAGGAAACATTATGAGGCGAATGCGAAACGATCCGGACCTACTTGAAGAATACGACTTTAGCAAAGGCATCCAGGGAAAGTACGCTGAAAAGTACGCGGAAGGAACTAACATAGTGGTCATTGAACCTGATGTTGCAAAATATTTCCCAGATCATGAATCTATAAATCAAGCTTTGGGGTCACTGATTGAGATCATTAAAAAGCAAAAAAGGATTGCATAACCCTCACTTCAAGTCGAACGCTTTAGGCTTGTCTTTAACATAAGCATTTCATGTGCACTCCCGGTGGCTAGCTCTCAGGCTGCTGTCTGCACAACCACATTATAGAGACATGAATCCAATCTCGAAATACCTGCTTTACGCTATTCAACGGAGCATTCAAATAATGCCACTCAAAACGACTCTTACCTCGCTGTGCCTCGGCCTCTTCTGTGCATATTCTTTTGCTTTCGGCGGAGATCAAGGTTTCGGACCCTATTGGCCGCCGCCGGACAAAAGCGCGCCTTCTTCTGAATGGGAGGCCTGGCGCGCCAAACGCCAAGCCTTGGCCAAATCACAAGGCAGCCACGCCGAACGGCGCGAAGGCACCCATAACGGCAACCGCGTCTCTACCGTATTCTACAATTACGGCTCCATAGGCCAACCCGGAAACAAGCGTTCGCTGGTTTGGCCGGCGGGAACACCGGATCGCGACTATGGCTTTGAATTCGGCGTCTTGGTCGGCGGCGAAATCGTCGATACCCGGGGGCAGCGGCGCCATATTCTTTCCGACGGCTTGGACACCGGCGGCGACACTTCACCCCAAGGCGCTCCCTGGGGCTGGGAACCTAAAAGCGGTTTCGCCCATCCTTCCCAATCCTACATCGCTATGAGCCATCAGCCGGAGACTTGGCCTGAGCAATGGGCCAGCTTTGGGGAAAATAAAGACGGCAAATTCAACGGCAGTTGGTGGGGCGAGTACGGAGTTGGGGTAATGACAGCCGATCAAGAAAGCTTTTTCGTTATGGACGATTCAGCCAATTCGGAATTCCTTTATTGGCCCGATCCTCTTGGCCAACCGGATCGGCGCGGCTTGGGAATGGACGTCAAAGTTCGCGGTTATCAATGGGCGCAGACTCTGGCGCAAGATTGCATCTTTTTCATTTATGACGTTATCTATGCCGGAGCCGATACGCTATCCAAAACCTATCTGGGCATGTACGGCGATCCCCACATCGGCGGCACCGATGACTATAGCGATGACGATGGGTTCTACGACACAAAACTGGACATGGTGTACGGATGGGATCATGACTTTCGCGGCTCCCCCAATGCCTGGCGTCCCGGTTATCTTGGCTACAAGTACCTTGAAAGCCCCGGCGAGCCTTATGACCGCAAAGACAATGACCAGGACGGTTTGGTAGATGAATCCATGCAAAACGATTTGGATGACGACCATGATTGGGATGCCCGTTTCGACGACGTAGGAGCCGACGGCGTGAACGCCGATGCCAACGGCAATGGCGTTCAGGATGGCAGCGAAGTCTGGGATCGCGGCGAAGGTGACGGCGTCCCTACCCACGGTGAGCCGAATTTTGACGAAAAAGATTTAGACGAGGCCGATCAAATCGGCTTGACGACCTTTTCCGTTTACGAATACGCAACCCTTTTCCCCTTGCAGGATGAAGACATTTGGCGCAAAATGGTTTCCGGTATCATCGACTCCTTATTCGAGCAAACGCGCGACAATGTGTTCCAGTATGCCTCCGGTCCGGTTAAGGTCACCACGGGCGACAGCAGAAGATTCTCCATTGCGCTCTTTTTTGGCTATGACATTAACGATCTCTACCGGAATGCCAACATCATCCAGTTCATCTATAACGCCGGCTACCGTTTCTCCAAAGCGCCGGACAAGCCCAAGCTGACCGCCGTTCCCGGAGACGGCAAGGTTACCCTCTATTGGGACAATGCCGCCGAAGACTCGCGCGACCCGGTTCACGGCAAGGACTTTGAAGGGTATGCCATCTATCGAGGTACGGACATTGGCTTCTTGGATGCATTCACCATCACAGATGCCTTGGGCAATCCGAAAATGTGGCAGCCCATCGCTCGTTTCGACCTCAAGGACGGCATCAAAGGCCCCAGTAAGGTGGAGACCACAACCGGCATTCACTATTATTTGGGCGACGACACCGGCTTGGTGCACTCTTACGTGGACAGCGCCAACATCATGAACGGCCAACGCTACTTTTATGCGGTCGTTTCTTATGACCGCGGCGACTCGGTCAAAATTCCGCCCACCGAATGTACCAAAACCTTTTTCGAGGATCCGCCCAATTCAGGCACCTACGTTCCGGATGTCAACACGGCCATTGTTGTCCCCCAAGCGCCGGCTGCCGGCTATCAAGCTCCCTCTTTCTTTGGCGGCATTCAGCCGGATCATAATGAGGACGGCCCCGGAACCGGTCTGGTGAAAGTCGATTTTATCGATGCGGAAAAAGTCCAAGACAATCACCACTACGGGATCACCTTCGATGACAGCACCCTCGCCAAGGTCACATTCAGTCTGCTGGACTATGACTTGATCGAGCGTGACACTTTACGTCTGAACCAAAGATGGCGGTACACCAAATATGACACCACACAATTTCCGCCGGTGCCTATCGATTCTGCGCGCGTCGTGGACGTGGGTCTGGCACACCCGGCAATACTGAAAGGATCCCTGAGCGTTGCTAATTTGCAGGGCAGTGCCTTTGTCGAAGGAGAGGATTACGCGGTTAATTATTCGGAGGGAAGAATCACCGTGTTGGACACGATGGCTATGCGACCGTCGGATCGGTATGTGTTCACCTACAATCGTTATTTGATCTCCAGCAGCCCATACTTGGACGGCACGGATCGCAATCCCTACGAACACGGCTTGAAGGTAATCATTAAGGATGATCCGCTCAAGGCGGACACTTTGAACAGCCGCTTCATTCAAGGCAACTGCAATTACCGCTCGGTGGTGCAAAAATATCCTTCCGGCGGCATTCCCTATCCGGCCAGCTATGTCATTGAGTTGTTCAGCACGGTCAAGAAAAAATCTTACAATAGCAAGCCGGCCAAATTCACTGTCTACAATGTGACCGATAAGGACACCGTGAACTTTGTCTTTTTTGACGTCAACGGTGACTCGACCATCGGCGATCAAGATCGTGTGGTGCCGCTGTTGCAAACCGCGCCAAACAAGTTCGTCGGCACTTGGGAAGTCAAATTCTTCGCCCCCGCCGATTCCATCGTTTTCAAGAATGGCTTGGCAGTGGATACCATTCGCATCCCCAAGATCGCTCCCAAAGCCGGCGATAAGTATCTGTTAGCTACACGCAAGCCCTTCGATCACCGGGATGTTTTTAGCTTCCAGACTCGACGCGCTTACGTCCAAAAAGCCCAAGTCAAGAGCGACCTGAACAAGATCGCAGTGGTACCCAATCCCTACATCTCAGCCTCCGAGTTTGAGCTGCAACCGCGAACCCAAGCCGGTGGACGCGGGGACCGACTCTTGTACTTTATCCATCTCCCGGCGCAGTGCACGATTCGAATTTATACTTTGGCCGGCGACCATGTTGTGACGCTTGAACATGACAGTGCCCTGGAAGACGGCTCGGAGCCGTGGGACTTGTTGTCCAAAGATCGCATGGAAATCGCCTACGGCGTGTACATCTACCACGTCGATGCCAAAGACGCCGGTGAATTCATCGGCAAGTTTGCGGTGATAAAATGAGACGCTGGAGTCATGGAGTATTGGAGAAATGGGTCAATGAAGGGGCCGGTTCAGTGCTCTACCCCTCCATCATTCCATTTCTCCATCGCTCCAGAACATTCATCTCCGAATCGAGTCAAGATCATCAGGAGTTTCGTACATGAAAAAAGTGGTTTTCATTATACTCATAGCCATCTCGATTGATGGCTTTGCCGTTTCCAAGACCGGCACGACCGCGGCGCAATTTCTGAAAATTGGTGTTGGCGCGCGAGCCACGGCCATGGGTAGCGCCTACGTCGCCTTGGCCAATGATGCCTCTGCCCTCTTTTGGAATCCCGCGGGCATTGCCCGGCTGTCCGGCAATGAAGCCATTTTGGTGCACACCGAATGGCTGGCCGACATCAACTTTGACTATGGCGGCATAGCCATCAACATGGGAACCTTCGGAACAGTCGGCGCGAGCCTGACCATCGTCTCCATGGGAGAAATGCTGGTGCGCACGGAAAAGGAACCCGAAGGTACGGGCGAATATTTCAACGCCAGTGACGCTTGCGTGGGTCTTGCCTACGCTCGCAGCCTAACCGATCGCTTTTCCATTGGCCTCAACTTTAAATACATTCGTCAGGGAATCTACCACATGAGCGCAACCGGATTCGCCTTCGACGTCGGCACCATTTTTACCACGCAATTCAACGGCATGCGCATCGGTATGAACATCGCTAATTTCGGCACCAAGATGCAGATGAGCGGCAAAGACTCCAAAACTTTTATCGACATCAATCCGGACGCTTCCGGCAGCAACTCCACCCTCCCAGCCTATCTGGAAACCAAGGGCTGGTCACTGCCGCTGCTTTTCCGCGTCGGCGTTGCCATGGATGCCGTCAACTCCTCATGGAATCGCCTGACCTTGGCGGTAGATGCGTTACATCCCAATGACAACAGCGAGCGGGTGAATGCGGGCGTCGAGTATACTTTCCGTGACATGCTGTCTTTGCGCAGCGGCTACCAATCCGCTTGGGGACTGGATGCCGAGGACGGCATGACCTTTGGCGCCGGCATGCGCTACCAGTTCGGCTCCAATGCCGCCATCAAGCTGGATTACGCCTATGCCGACTGGGGAAGATTGGAGAATGCGCAGAGGCTGTCGTTGGGGATAGAGTTTTAGGAACCAAGGTTACTGCCGTTGAGTCAAATGAGTGGACTCAAAACCTGGAGGCATGAAAATGGGGCATATATATACTGACATGACCGTAAGAGGCAGTAAGGCTGCGATCGAAATGAAGCATGTGCTCATCGATACGGGCGCTTCCTACACGGTGTTGCCAGAGGAGGTTCTGCAAAAAGTAGGTGCAGGAAGAATTCCTTCAGAGGTCGAGCTATCGTTGGGGAATGGCGAAAAAGTCAAGGCAGAAGCCTATGGGGTGGCCATTACAATTGAAGGTGTAGAGGCGCCGGCCGTATGCCTTACCTTCAAGGGCGCACAAACTGTAATTGGTGTGGAAACCTTGGAATCCATAGGGCTGAAATTGGATCCCACGACCGGCAAATTAGAGTTCACCAGACCAAAGGGAATAGCGTACTTTTTTCATGCGAGTCATTAAATAACACGTTTTGCTGTTGTGATGTTTCCCATGTGGTGCGATCTGTCAGTTGGTTGTTAGGTCATGGACTTTGATGTAGAAAAGACGGTGACATATTGGGTGGAAGGGGCGCAGTATGATATAGGTGTTGCGAAAAGTCTTTTTCAGAAAAGGAAATACCCTTATGCTTTGTTCTTTGGTCACCTTGCGTTAGAAAAGCTTCTAAAGGCGTTAGTGGTTAGGAACACGAAAAAACATGCCCCATACACCCACTCACTGCCTTTGTTAGCCAGCAAATTGAACCTGACCATCCCAGATAAGACAGAGAAACAGCTTCTTCGCTTTATGGAATTCTATTTGGAAGCAAGATACCCGGAGGAACAGAGGGTATATTACAAAAAGTGCACGAAAGAATTTGCCCAGCAAAATCTAAAGGACATTAAGAAGGTTTTCAAATGGCTGAAAGAGCAGTTATAAAGATATTAGAAAAGTTTCGAACGGCCATTGAAAAGGAAGGAATACGAGTGGCCAGAATCGTGCTGTATGGCTCGCAAGCCAGTGGTAAGTTCCGCCGGGATAGCGATATTGATGTCGCCGTCGTCTCGCCCGATTTTGGCAAAGACCGTTTCGAGGAAGGCGTTAGGCTTTTCCAGATTGCCGGTGACATAGATCCTCGATTAGAGCCGATCCCGGTTTCGGTTGACTCCTTTGAGAGGGATACGTGGATTCCATTAATCTATGAGATTAGAGAAAAGGGCGTGGAGTTGGGAAGCTTGGGAATTGCGGAATCCGTGCTTTAGCGATGCCGAATGTCGTTAGAACTTTCCTGGTGATTGGAAGGTGCAGTGAGGAAAGAAGGGAAATAGCATTTTCCCAAGTCGGCCGGCTAAGCTCGGAAGATGGCAGGACATCCTTTCGAGACGGGAGTTTGTCCTTCCCCTCTCTTCTGAAGGAATCACAAAATCAAAAAAGTCTTGAAAACGGTTTTAATGAAGGGAGGGCCTCGTATGCCTGAGTCCCAGATTGTTGGTGAAAGGCTCACCAAGGCGGAAAAAGCTATGATCTTGCCTTTGTATTTGCAACCATCGATCTGAAAACCCATTGGCGTATGTACAGAGAAGATTTTGAGCGGGAGTTGAATAAATGAGTGATGATGAAAAAATCAAAAAGAATCTGGATCTGCATGCCGAATGGA
>DYKH01000330.1 GCA_020722685.1 Caldithrix sp.
AGGCGTATCAGGCGGAGTTGCTGGAAGAGTTGGGGCAGGCAAGTGGTGGGTTGTAACAGGCTGTATAACGAAAAAGCCCCGAAATCGGGGACTTGTTCTTGAGACACTTTGAGGGCTTCTACTTTAATTTGAAGTAAGTAAACCCAAAATCAGTCACCAAAATTTAAATGTATTCAATTTACTTTTGGATTAATACGTACCCAACTGAATGGTCCGAAACTACTGTCTGTCGCAGGTAGATTCACGCTTGAGTCAAAAGTTACCTTGAGATATTCAACCGGAACAGTTTCACCATGAACAACAACGCGGTGAAAGTTTGGAACATTGTAACCATTAGGTTGATTTAGGTAAGGGTCTTTTGGATTGTTGTATTTATCAAGCGAGTTTGTGGCTGCGTTATCAGTACATACAATGGCGGATGCTCCAGAAGCGGGCTCAATAAAACAAGGTGCCCCTTTAACTAAGGGATTATCTGAGCGGTAAATATGACTATCACCTAAAAACAGCAAAACGGGTTTACCAAAACTTAGTGAGTTAGTCGCCATTTTATCAATATATGGTTTGTATTGAGTAATGTGTTCTGGTGTGACGCCATCGTTATCCCACATGTCCGCCTGTGTGAAAATAACGACAGATTTGGCATTATTGGATTTGGCTTGAGCGAATGCCGTATCGAGCCAGCGCAACACAGCAGCGGTTCGATTATTGACATTTTGGATTTGAACTGGGCTCATGGATGGGGCGCCATACCAAGGATCAGTACCATTATTAGAGCCACCTGGAATGTTTACAGTCACAAATAAAACACCTGAGGAATCCATCCACCAGATATTTTCAACAAAATCCTTGTCTATTGGGTTGGCTTTATCAAACTCCAATGCCTGAGAGTGTACGGCTAAGGCACCACCAAATGCCTTACCCGGATTGCTAAAATAAAGCGATCGAATCAAGCCTAGATTTGCAATAGGATCACCGCCTGCGTAATCAACAAGATTGCCTTTACTATCAACAACATAATCAATGGCGCCGGTAGCTGTATTGTACTTTCCGCCACCTTCTTTGGCTTTATGGCAGTCGGCCCACTCATTGTCTCCCGGAGTATAAATCAACGGGATTTTAAATCCTGACCACTGGTTTAAAATTTTAACATTGTAATCTTGCGTGCAATATTGTTTACCCGCATGGGTATCGCCAACATGCGCTACAAAAGAAAGACTGCTTTCCTGATTAATTGCTGAAATAAAATTTGGATTGGCGTTTAATTGCGCAAAATCAGTAGGGCTAGTTCCGTATGGCGTATCACCAATCACGGAAAAAACAGTTTTGGTCGGCGTGACTGCTGAAGCCGTGGTATCGCTACTGCCATCGCAGCCGGCGAGTATCATCAGCGGAAGCATCAACAAAGTTGAGTGGGTATTATGACGCACGGCTTGAATCTCCAGTAAGGGGCTTAATTTTTTGCGATCTCTGTAGCTTTTTCGCAGTCTAGGGTTTTAATATTTCATTGTTATGTCAATCCATTCATCACTCAATGGAATCCAGGAAAATCCAATCATCGCATTCTTGCAGAATACGCTGTGCGTGGCCGTTATCCTGCTGCATATTCAAGCTTTGTTGGAGCATTATCCCTAAACATCGAGGTATATCGCCGGCTGTGTTGCACAAAGTTGCAATTGGACGCATGCCCCCAAACCCCAGACGGATTTACGCCACGGACACCTTCACATGACACCCAAGTCGGGTGACCACCAGCAAATCCAAGGCGGTTGTGCGGGCTCGGTAGGGCAGTTGAACTTGGAGTGTTTTCTGGCGACGACTCAGTGTGCTGAAGTCAGGCTCAGGCCATGACACGTCGGCCAATCGAAGCAGGCTTTGGACAAACCTTAGCGTCTGGCGCAGTGCAAGACCCAAGATGCTTTTGATGCTCAGACAGAATTAGATGGCGGCACCCGAAAACGTCGGCTTGCGACCCCGCTTGCCCGTGGGTGCAGCAAACCACTGCATATCCTTGTCCAGCCAAACGCTCAACGAGCCTCGGCTCTTCAATGCTTGGTCGTATTCGCGCCAGTTCGTGGTTTTGTACCGACGCTTCGGCGGCTTTCCGTCTTCGTTTATTCTCGTTTGCGCAGCAAATCAGGCCGCATTGCTGTGATTTGTGCAACAAAGCCGTATAGGTGACGAACTTCGCGGGCAGCTTGATTCCTTGCGTGACAACGGCTAACCCAGAGGGAATAGCGCATGTCACCGTGGTGTAACGCACGTCTACTAGCCTCCGGGGACTTAAACCGTTCGGAGTGCTTTTGTGATGAAGTTCAAGTCTGTATTTGCTCTAGCGGCGCTGCCGTTGGCTGTGTTGGTGGGTTGTGGTGGTGATGACGAAGCCGCGGTGTTGCCCGCTGAAAAGCCGTTGACCGTGACCATTGCGCATATCAACGACCACCATTCCAACCTCGCCACGCTGTCGCAAAGCCTCAACTTTAATGGCAAGGTTACCACCGCCGAGATTGGCGGCTTTGCGCGCGTTAAAACAGCTTTCGATCAAATGGCGGGCAAGCCCAACCTGCTCAAGCTGCACGCTGGCGATGCGCTGTCAGGCACGCTTTACTACACCCTGTTCAAGGGCGAAGCCGACGCGGCCATGATGAATACCGTGTGTTTCGATGCTATGGCCGTTGGTAACCATGAATTTGATGAGGGCGACGAGCGCCTAAAGAGCTTCATTACTACATTGCAGGCCGGTTCATGCAAGACCCCGGTGCTTTCCGCTAACGTGACCCCGAAAGTCGGCACCCCGCTGGCACCAACCAAGAGCGACGATTACATCAAGCCCTACAGCATCAAGGACTTTGGTGGTCAGAAAGTTGGTATTGTCGGATTAACCATCAAGGGCAAGACGCAGGGTTCTTCCAGCCCGCTGTCAACTACCGCGTTTGAAGACGAAGCAACAGCCGCGCAAAAGGCGATTGATGCGCTCAAGGCGCAGGGTGTTCAGCGTATTGTGCTGCTGAGCCACATCGGCTATGGCAACGACAAGAGCATTGCCGCCAAGCTGACTGACGTGGATGTGATTGTCGGCGGCGATTCGCACAGTCTGCTGGGTGATTTCACTGCCTACGGCATCACCTCGTCTTCGGGCGGCTATCCGACCATGGCCAAGAATAAGGACGGCGACAACGTTTGCATCGTGCAGGCTTGGGAATATGCCAAGGCCATGGGCGAGTTGACGGTTAACTTCAATGCCACGCAAAGCGTGGATAGTTGCTCGGGCAAGGAACATTTGCTGTTGGGCGAGACCTTCAAACGCAAGGGTGCAGATGGTAAAGACTACACCCTGGCCGGCGCTGAATTAGATGAGGTTAAGGCTGTTATTGCCAAGGATGCTCAGCTGCTGTCACTCAAGTCGAACGCCAATGCCGAGTCTGTGCTCAAGGTCTACTCAGACAAGGTCGACGTTCTGAAAAAGGAAGTGATTGGTACAGCGGCTGAATTGCTCTGCCTGGAGCGTATTCCAGGTGGGGGCGCGTCGAAAACACCAGGTTGCACCGCAGCCACCAATGCCCACGGCGGCGACATTTCCAACCTCGTGGCCTATGCCTTCCGCGACATGAGTATCACCTCGCAGATTGCCATCCAGAACGCGGGCGGCGTGCGTATTGACGTTCCTGCAGGCGATATTACTATCGGCACGGCTTACACTCTGCTGCCCTTCGCCAACACTCTGACCGAGCTGGATATGACCGGTACGGAAATCAAGGCCGTGCTGGAAGAGGCTGTTGAATACGCGGTAAAGACTGGCGGTTCGACGGGTGCGTATCCGTATGCCGCTGGCCTGCGCTGGACGGTGGATTTGTCCAAGCCCGCCGGTTCGCGTTTCAGCAACCTGGAATACAAGGGCAAGAAGGATAGTGCCTGGAGTGCTTTGAGCATGAGTAGCAGCTACAAGGTCGTGACCAACAACTTCCTTGCTCAGGGTAGCGATGGTTATGCCACCTTCAAAAAAGTTGCCGACAGCGGCCGCTTCCTGGACACCTACCTTGACTATGCACAGTCTTTTGTGGACTACACCAAGAAAATCAA
>DYKH01000076.1 GCA_020722685.1 Caldithrix sp.
TGGTTGATTGAGGAGAAGGAAGCAATGTTCAAAATTTGGCTCACAACCATATTGATACTGTTCTGCTTCGCCCTTGCCGTGTTTTCCGGCGCCACCGCGAAGATAGTCAAGTAAGGGGGGTTCGTAACCCACCGTAGATTGTCTAAGAATCTTAAGAATCTACCGCTTCAACGAAACAGGTGAAATCATGCCTATTGACAAATTTAAAGCCGCAGAAAGAGCCCTAAGAAGGTTTGGAACGATCTATGGCGCGGAAGCAGTAAAGGTATTTTCCGTAGCGAATGGATACATTTCCCGAGAGTTAACGGATGGGATGGTCGCTGGAGTGCCGCAACGAACAACCCTTGATGGGAAAAAAATCTGGGCGGTTCCGATTATCTTGTCAAAAAAAACCGGCGTTTATGGCGAGATCGGCGCGATTCTAATAGACGATCAGACGCATTCCATTCTGGGAATGTCTGCCAAATCAGAGGTTCTACAAAAGGCTGAGGTTCTTCTCGGTGAAGAAGCCCAAGCTGCATAAACAAGAGAAAAGCTACTCATGTACGGTAGCCTGTCTTAAAATGGTGCTCGAACACTACGGTATAAAGGAAGACGAAAAGACACTGCGAGTAAAATCAAAGACCAGGTTTTACGGCACCCACCCTATCAATGTTGTTGAGTGTGCCCAGTCCTATGGACTGAAAGCGTATGCAAGCTCTTTGACTTTGAGTAAAGCTCGGGAATTGATTGAGCAAAACATTCCGGTCATTGCCAATGTCTTAAAGCAGGCGGAAGGTGAATTTTACCTCCATTCCGTAGTCGTTTATCGAATAGGAAAAGGCACTGTGTATCTGTTGGACCCTGAAGATGGAGAACGGAGGCTGGACACTGACTTGTTCGAACTCCTCTGGCAAAATAACAATTACACGGCGATAGTAATTGAAAAGCAAAAATAGATTCGGGCGCCTTTACAGGTGGCCTTGGCAGGAAAGTAATTATGCCCCACTTGGTATTCGACATAGTGGTTGATTGAGGAGAAAGAAATAATGTTCAAAATTTGGCTCACAACCATATTACTACTCGTCTGCTTCGCCCTTTCGGCGTTTGCCGGCACTACCGGGAAAATTGCCGGCAAGGTCGTCGATCGCGATTCCGGCTCGCCCTTGCCGGGTGTAAACGTCATGATCGTGGGAACCAGCTTGGGCGCCGCTACCGACATAGATGGGACTTATTCGATACTCAATGTTCCCCCTGGCACGTATGAGCTCAGGTTCAGCATGGTCGGTTATGCCGAGCACCGGGTGCAGCAGGTTCGCGTGGCCATCGATTTGACCACGACCACCGATGCCAGCCTGGTAACCCAGGCCCTGGTCGGCGAAGATGTCGTGGTGGTGGCCAAAAGGGCTATCGTCACCAAGGATATTTCCAACAGCCAGATGAATATTGAATCGGCGACCATCGAGACTTTGCCGGTGCAATCCGCAAAAGAAGTGCTCACTCTGCAAGCCGGCATCGAACGCGGCAGCGAAGGCATCATCGTCCGCGGCGGCGGTGCCAACCAAACTGCCTTTTTGCTGGATGGCTTATCGCTCAATGATGAACGCTCTAATATTCCTTATGCGGCAGCCGGGCTAAGCGCCGTCAAAGAGATTCAAGTGCAGACCGGCGGCTTTAATGCAGAATATGGCAACCTGCGCTCCGGTTTGGTCAATGTCATTACCCGAGAAGGAAACACCGTCAAGTACAACGGCACTGCAACCTTCCGCTACAGTCCGGCGGAAAGCAAGCATTTTGGTCGCTCATTGTTCGATCCCTACTCCTACTTTAATCGGCCTTATATGGACCCGACGGTCTGCTGGACCGGCACCCAGAACGGCGCTTGGGATAGCTATACCATTCGCCAATACCCCAAGTTCGAGGGATGGAACTCGGTATCTTATGCCACCATTCGCGATAAGGATCCGAAAAACGACCTGACGCCAGAGGGGGCAAAACGGCTTTATGAATGGCAGCATCGCCGTCAGGGAGACATCACCAAGCCGGATTACGTGGCCGACTTGGGTTTCGGCGGGCCGCTGCCTTTTATCAGCAAGCCATTGGGCGATCTGCGATTTTTCCTATCCCATTTCCGCGAGCGCAGCATGTTCGTTTTCCCGCTCTCAAGAGACAGCTATTCGGAGAATCAAACCCAGCTCAAGCTGACCTCCGATATCAATCCGCGAATGAAGCTGACGCTGACCGGGCTTTACGGCGAAGTGCGCTCGGTTTCCCCCTATGACTGGAAGGTCACCCCCACGGGCTATGTCCTGCGCGAGGTCGAGGAAGTGGCCAACCTATTGAGCGCCACCAGCGGCAACAGTATTCTGTACATGCCGGGTTATTACAGCCCCAGTGACATCTACCGTTCGGTGTTCGGCTTGCAGCTCACGCACATGGTGACACCCAAGACCTATTATGAAGTCAGTTTGCAATACAATCTGAACCGCTACAACACCTTCAAGACCGCCACCAGGGACACGAGCAAGCAGTTCGAGCCGGTGCCTGGCTACTTTGTCGATGAAGCGCCCTACGGCTACTGGGGCTACGGCGTCACCGGAGTGGACGGCATGAGCATGGGCGGCTGGATGAACCTGGGACGAGACAGAAGCGTCAACTCCACAACTTCTTTCCGGTTCGACGTTACCAGCCAAGTCGACAGCCGCAATCAGGTGAAGCTGGGGGTGCAAGCGGTGTACAACGACTATGACATCAAATCCTCCACCGTCAGCCCTTCCATGAGCACCTGGACCCGAAGCATGCTCTACCACGTCTTCCCGTTTCGCATCGGCGCCTTTTTGCAGGACAAGTTAGAGTTTGAAGGATTCATTGCCAATTTGGGACTGCGGCTTGACTATTCCGACCCCAACGCGCGGGAATTTAATCTTCAGGAATACGACAAGAATTTGGGCGCCGGCTATGGCAATTCCATCGAGAAAAACGTCGAGACAAAAGCGACCTCGGGAGAATGGTATTGGAGTCCGCGATTGGGCATCTCGCATCCCATTACCGACAATTCCAAGCTGTACTTCAACTATGGCCATTTCCGTTCCGAGCCAGCTTCCTCTTATCGTTTCCGCCTGCAGCGCGAATCCAACGGCTTGGTTACTTATCTCGGCAATTCTGGCTTGGAATTGGAAAAGACGGTCGCTTACGAGCTCGGCTATTCGCAAAATATTCTCGACATGTTGCTCCTAAACGTCGCCGCCTATTACAAGGACGTCACCAACCAGCCGGGCTGGATTTTTTATCAAAACATCAATAACTCGGTTCAATATTATAAAGCCGCCAATAACAATTACGCCGACATTCGCGGTTTTGAGATCACGCTGACCAAACGCGCCGGGACTTGGCTGACCGGATTCGTCAATTACACGTATCACGTCCTCACCTCGGGTTACTTTGGCTTGACCAATTATTACCAGAATCCGACCAAGCAGCGCGACTATCTGCGTCTCAATCCCTATCAATCGCGCCCGCATCCCCAGCCGTATGTCCGCGCCAATATCGATGTGCATACTCCCGACAACTTTGGTCCTCGCTTGGCCGGCTTCTATCCTTTGGGCCGGTGGAATCTAAACCTGTTGGCCGATTGGAAGGCGGGAAGGTATGAAACGTACAATCCCAACAGCATCCCCGGCGTGGTGGATGACGTGCAGTGGAAGGATTGGTACAACCTGGATCTGCGACTTTCCAAGGTGATCGCTTACCGGGGATTAGACTTGCAGTGTTACATCGATTTCACCAACGTTTTGAACACCAAACACCTCAGCATGGCCGGCTTTGCCGACAATTATGACTATCTGGACTATTTGGCTTCTCTGAACTTTTCTTGGGAAAAAGGCGACGAAAAAGGCGACGACCGGGTCGGCACCTATCGCCCGGAAGGAGTGGCCTACGATCCGTTGGAGCTGAATCCTAACAATGATCCGGAGATTCATAAACGCAACCAAGCGCGCAAAGAGAAAAAGTCCTACATCGACATGCCTAATATCGACTCGCTGACGTTTCTCAATCCGCGCGATATTACTTTTGGCATAAAAATTTACTTCTGAGATACCGAACCGCGAATTCACGCGAATGTACGCCAATAGCTTCCATCTAAGCTGATTGCTTCGGTTAGCATGCATAGAGGGATGGCGTGTCAAGAGCAAGGACTTGAAAAGATGGACTGCAAGAAAGGCGAAGGTTGGCAGAGCTGCTCGAAAAAGATCTTGTTTACCGAATCATCGGTTGTGCCATGGCCGTCCATAACACGCTTGGTCACGGTCTGCGAGAGAAAACTTATGAAAATGCGCTTTGTGTGGAATTCCGACATCAAGGCATTAAGTATGGCCAGCAATCCCGATTTCCGGTTCACTATCGCAACGAGGTCGTTGATGAGTTCGTGCCTGATCTTGTGGTGGAAGGACGTGTGATCGTTGATAACAAGACAGTGGACAGCATCATCGATGATCATCGTGGGAAGATACTAACTTATCTTAGAATCACCGGTTTGAAAGTAGGTGTGATTATCAATTTCAAAAATCGTAAGCTTGAATGGGAACGGCTTGTCTTGGATGAAGCGCATTAAACAATCGCGTAGAAATTTTGATGAACTGCCAATATCCTCAAGGTTGATTCGCGTTCATTAGCGTTCATTCGCGGTTGTTAAATGCCTGTGCCAAATCGTTGTTCGAGGGATATTCAAGATCAAGACTCGCATGCTTTCTGGGAGAAAAAATGAAAATTTATATCACCATGCATAGGATAGGAAAGCTATCAGTAATCCTGATAGCGGCCAATTTGTTTACGCTGAGTGCGCCAACCCGCGCACAAGTGCAAGGAACGGAGAAAAAGTACATTCGCATCGGCTCGCTGCAAAATCTCTACTCAGCCTATGGCTCGGAACGGGCATGGAATGAATCCTACTACGAGGGCCTCGTATGGCCCGCTTGTTACAGCTATCAGGACAACGCCGTGATCAAGCGCTCTTGGATTGCTTGTCAGGATTTCACCGATGTCAGCAGCAACCACTGGGAGAAAGTCGGCATCTATTTTGCGCTGAGCGATGAAGGCACCACCCTCTTTCCTATGCAGTTGCGCCAAACCGCTAAATTCGCTGCGCCGATTGTATATGTCAACGGCAACAACATCACCGCTCCGTATGCGGGAGACGTGGACGAGGTCGACCCTGAGCAGATTCCGGATCGCATCGTCACCAACGTGGTGAACACTGCCTTGGGCTTGACCATGACCCGGCGTATTCTGGGCTTTAGCCAGCAATATCACGACAACTACTTTATCACCGAGTACACTTTCACCAACACCGGCAATGTCGATTGGGATGACACCATCGAGCTACAAGCCCCTCTCAAAGGGGTGCGCATCGGTTGGGGCATTCGCTATTCCGTGAGTCGCGAGGGCTCCTTCAAGATCGGCAGTCATCAGTCCTGGGGCAAGTACTCTTGGGTAACCAAGCGCGGTGAGGATTATCCCGCCCACGCCAACGAAAAGATCACCGAAGCCAACCCCATCGTGCAATGGCTGCGCTGCGGCTTTTCTTGGGCCGGCCAGGCAGACGTGAATGCCTTTGACAATATCGGCGGGCCGGATGTGAACGGCAGCGGTCGCCTTTGTGCGCCGCAACATGCTGGCGTCGTGGTTTTGCACGTGGACAAGAGCGCCACGGACAAGACCGACGATCCCAATCAGCCGGTCGTCTTGGGCTGGCATGCGGGCGACACTTATCCATCTGTCAGCGGCATGTCGCTGAGCAGCATGACCCCCATGTTTCAGCTTTACGAGATGCTTTCTGGCAAACCTTTTGGCGGCTTGGGCGGCAATGAGCGTATGGATGAAGTATATATGGCCAAGAATCCCGTCGCGTATCTGGTGCATAACGACGGCGGCGGAACCAATCTCTGGATTTGCTACGGGCCGTTTGATTTGCAGCATGGGGAGAGCGTTACGATTGTAGAGGCCGAAGGCGTCAGCGGTTTGAGCCGGGCCAAATGCGAGGAAATCGGCAGGCGCTGGAAAAAAGCCTATGACAATCCGAATGATGCTGGACCCTTTACCTTGCCGGATGGCAGTACCACCAATGACAAAAACATCTACAAAGACAAATGGGTGTACACCGGCAAGGATTCTATTTTGCTGACCTTTGGCCGCGCCAAGCGCAATTATGACAGCCATTATGCCATCCCGCAACCGCCGCAGCCGCCCACGCTTTTCAACGTCGAATCCGGCGGTGATCGCATCAGCTTAAAGTGGAACGCAAGTCCTTCTGAGGGTGAACCCGGATTTGCCGGTTACAAAATCTTCCGCGCCGTCGGCAAGCCGGACACGACCTATACGGAAATCTATAGCTGTGGCCCCGGTGTTACAAGCTATGACGATCAGAGTGTCATTCGTGGAATTTCTCACTACTACTACATCTGCGCGGTCAATGACGGCAGCAACAATACTTCCGGTGAAACCAATCCCGTTGGCCCGCTACTGAGCAGCCGTTATTATACGCAAACCACCGAGCCGGCGCAATTGCGCCGCCAGGCGGGACTCAATTTGCAGGATATTCGAGTCGTCCCGAATCCTTATAACATCCGGATGCGCGACCTGCAATATGTCGGCGAGCCAGACAAGATCATGTTCTTGAACATACCGGCCTATTGCACGATCCGTATTTACACAGAGAATGGCGATCTCATCGACACCATTGAGCACGTGAATGGCAGCGGCGACGAACCGTGGAATTCGATCACCTCGTCGCGACAGGTGGTGGTCAGCGGCATTTATATCGCCCACTTTGAGGTGAGCCGAGATTATTACGACCCAACGACCAATGAGCTTTTGTATCGCAAGGGCGATAGCGCCTATAGAAAATTTGTGATTATTCGTTAAGACAGATTTGGACTATAATGTTTATTTGCCACAAATCCCGCCGGTGGCGGATGCGCCTTTGGTGCAGACACAAATCACGCCATCGGTTGATGCGACCTTTCGCGTAGGCACAAAGGAAAAGCATGCGCTTTCTAAGCGTGGACTGAGTTTGTGAATCTGGAGAGGTGAGATTATATGAAGATGCCCAAATCCATTTTAGTCGGCGGCGTCTTGATGATACTGTTAGGTTTGGCAAGAGGAGCAGGTGGAATTAGTTTAATGGTGCAGGGCGAAAACACGCTTCCTAATATTATCGCAAACACTCGTACCATTCGGGCGTTAGCAATTGGGTTGGTCTTAATAGGTCTACTTGAGCTTATTTCGGCTATTGGCGTCTTGCTCCTAAAACGTTCTTTCTGGATTTTGGGAATTATGACCACGATACTATTTGTGATTGATGGAGCACTCAACGGTTACCTGCTTTTCGGAAAACCTGGAGATCAAGGTACCATTGTCAACTGTATTGTGGCAATTTTAATAATAAGTTGTCTTCTTATTGGGCGAAAGGTCTTTGCCGTTTCCGGTTCACAAGATACCAACAAACTCTGATGAGAACGAATATTAGACTCTCGACTTTTGCGTGTTGGAGCTAAGATTACTTGCTTCTTTGGTGCTGCTACAACATAATTGTGTATGATACCAGAGTGCAAATCCAATGGCTTGCTGCCACCAGGCATTCATCAAGGAAGCTGGGCTGAATTCAAGGAGAAATTCGGCGGCACACCGCATAGACGGAAATTGTTATCAGGCTTGGAGAAGGCGGCCAGAAATCCAAAATCAGCAGGATGCAAACGGATTTTTGTTAACGGAAGTTTTGTAACCTCAAAGGAAGAGCCAAATGACTTCGACGTACTTTGGGATATTGATGGGGTAGATCCAGAAAAATTGGACCCTGTGCTTTTTGATTTCAGCGAAAGGAGGGCTGCACAAAAGGGCAAATACTTTGGCGAATTCTTTCCTGCCCAAATGGTTGAAACAGGTACTGGTCGGCTGTTTCTGGATTTCTTTCAAATTGACAAAGAAACGGGAGTGCTCAAAGGCATCGTTGAAGTCAAGTTGGATAAGGTGTAATATGATAAAGAATGACAGGCAATATAAAATTACCAAGACCCAAGCCGCAAAGTTTTTCCAGACACTGCGAAACATATCAAAGCGACCCTCTGTGCAGGACATGCATCCTACTTTGGCTAAAGCGCAACGTGAAGCGATAAAAAGCCAGTACGAGGAACTTCAGCAAGAATTAAAAGCATATGAAGAATTAAAAAGCGGTAGAAGGAAAACAATTAGAGTCAACTCATTTGAGCATCTGCCGGTCGCATTGATTCAAGCACGCATAGCGCGAGGATTAACCCAAAAAGAACTAGCGCAAAAATTGGGACTCAAGGAACAGCAGATTCAGCGTTACGAAGCAAGTAGTTACGCTAAAGCCAGCTTGGCCCGGATAAAACAAATCATTGATGTGTTGGATATTAAAATAGGAAGCAAGGTCGATTTGAACGACCGCGGCGTTTCAGGGAGGATGCACGTCACTTCTCAAGGATGATGTAGCTACTGCTCCCCCCAAGAATGTGGGTACGGACGGTCGGTTACACGCGCTAATCAGTGTTTGCCGGCGACTCGGCCAGCCGGGCATGAATTTCAGTTTGGCGGTACTTTTGCCCGCCCGTTTTCGATCAAACTTCACCTCTTGCTGGCCGAGCGCCTGAAGCCTGTTGAAGGAGGCCAGGAATCAGGTCTGTTTGAGAGAGAGATTCTCGCTTGGGAGATAAGAGCTGTAGCTGAGATGCAGCCATTGTGGGGCGCGCAATTGTTTGGTCACTTGAGATTGATTAGTAGAGGACTTGGCTTTCTGATCAATTTCAACGTGCCGCTCATTAAGGACGGCATCAAGAGATTTATTTTATAACCTTTGTGTAACAGTTCAGGTCCGTTGTCATTTCGAGCGGAGCGAGAAATCTGTATAGCGAAATATCTGCTAAATGTCCAAGTTCCCGCTGTAAAAGATTCCTCCCTTCGCTCGAATGACATTCATTTTTGACAGGGGCTGAACTGTTACACCTTTGTGACTTCGTGCCTTCGTGGCTATAAATGTTGAATCAGTCAGTCTAGATTTTTTGAAAGACCAAAACCACCCGGAGGAAGAGTATGAGGCAAGGAATTTACCCTTTGTTAGCTTTGCTGGCTTTGTCGTTTTTATTGGGAGTAATGGGAGGCTGCAATAAAGAGCCGACGCCCAGCTTATATGATCCCAATAGGCAGAGCGCAGCGGCGCCCCTTATTACCAGCATTGACCCGCCGACAAAAGCATTGGCCGGTGTGAGCATGCTGACCATAAAAGGACAGAACTTTTCCCCTGACAAGCAGAAGAATTTTGTCTATTTCGATGCATCTCCGGGGGAAGTCTTATCCGCATCTGCTACCGAAATCGTTGTGCGTCCACCCAACGTTGTAGGTGATTCCATCAAGATCAAAATCGCCGTACACGGAGCCGAGCTGTTCAGCAACATCGTTCTCTACAAGCTCGAATATTCGGCACTGGATTATGGCGGCATCGACAAGGCGTTTGACGTCTATGGCGTGGAGGTCGACAATCAGGAGAATGTCTATTTGTCCTTGGGAACAGGAAAAATCATCAAGATCGATCCGGAGCAGAATCGCAGCGATTTTGTCCTGAACGCCGGAGGCTCGTACAAAGGGTTAAAGTTCGGTAAGGGCGGATTTTTGTACGGCGTGCGCACCCGATATGTCTATCAGATTTCTCCCGACGGCGCCACGGTCAGCCAATTCGGCGCTAAACAAGCCCAGCCACTGAATGATCTGGACTTTGACCGTAACGGCAATCTCTTTGCTGCCGGTAAATACGGTATCTTTTGTCTCAAACCCGACGCCAGCAGCATTACGGCGGCTAACTATCCTTTGACGACTTTGAATGCTATCCGAGTTTTCAATGACTATGTTTACGTCGCCGGCGATTATGCCGGCACGGATGTCGCCATCCCCAAGAAGGCCGTTTGGCGAAACAAGATTCTGGATGCCAACGGCACGTTGGGAGCCACCGAGATTGCGTATGATTGGGCCGCGGCGCCGGGCCGAGCCAACCAAACCATCTTGGCGTTGACTTTTGCTGCCGATGGCGATATGTATATCGGCACCGATGCCGGGGACGGCATCGTCGTCCTGCATCCACAAGGAGAAGGGAACTATCTGAATGCAATCAGTGAGGCTCTTTACCCCACGGTTCTTTCGCCGCCGAGTTCCTACTTTAGCTGGGGTAGCGGACAGTATCTCTATGTGAATCACAAGAGCAGCACCGAAGCGGAGCGCAAGCTGATACGAGTCACCATGGGCAAGGAGAGCGCCCCCTACTTTGGCCGTCAATAAGTCGCCAAGCCTAAGAGGCAAGATTCACTGAAACTGACTCATTTGGTTGTGCTCGACCCTGCTGTTGGGCGGATTTGGTTTTTTCTGTTTTGCTTCTGCTCTTTCCAGAGTTCTGCCGCTGGTTTTGCCAGATGTCAGGTTGACACGTAACCGTGCAAGCGTAGCAGATTCGGTTGTTGTTCCCAGATTGACCACGTGCTTGTCAGGACTCAAAAAATCTTTTTCACCGAGGATGGACTAACGTAAAAAGGAGGTGAATGTCGCGCCGATACAATAATATTTAAAGAGTTTTCAAGTTTAACCATTTTAACAAGGAGATCGTTATGAAAAAAGTGCTAGTTGCCTTTATTGCGTTAAGCCTATTTGCCAGTCTTGCTTTCGGCAAGTGGGTGTTCAAAGATGCGGTCGTTGTCGGTTGGCCGCAAGCCACAGACGGCGGGTACGACAAAATCAATTGCAAGGGATTCAAGAATCCCTATTCCGTCACTGTGGATCCTGACGGCAAGATTTGGTACGCCGCCTACTATCCGCGTTTCTGGTACAAGATGGACGAGAACGGTCAATATGTCATTGACCCTGCTACTGGGAAGAAAGTCCAAATTTGGCCGGATGACATCACGATTCAAAAGGGCGGTAAAGACACCACCATTCATACTTACCCCATCTTTATTATGCATCAGGATGGCAAGTATGACAGCCTCAAATTCCTGCCTCTGCCTGACGGCTCGGTGGATACTTTGAGGGTCGGTGGCGGACGCGGCATGGATAGGGATCCGCAGGGCAATATCATCGTTGCTCAATACAACGCCGTTTACAAAATCGACTACCAAACCTACGCGGTGCTCAATAAGTACCAGGCTCCCGCATACTTGGCACGCCCGGCGGTGGATAGCTCCGGATATGTATTTGTAAAGCCGCAGGTGGGTGGCTCGGTTGCGATTTTGGATCCGGATAACTTTACCATCTACAACCAAATCCCGGATATTCCTTTCGATTCGCGCGGCCTGACTGTTTCACCGGACGGGAAGAATGTCTATCTAAGCACCTATTCTGCCGGCGGCGGTGTGCGCCATTATTATAGCGCCGATGGCGTGGACGGCACCTATGCGCTCGTTGACACGTTGATCGCTTCGGTTGGCGCCACGCACTTTGTGCAATGGGACCCGGCCGGCCTACTTTGGGCAGCTTCGGTGGAAGAATCCGCCAGAAGAATCATGTGGGCGTTGGACCCCAAGCAAAACTATGCCGTAGTGGACAGCACCAGCTTTACCTGGTTCGTGGACAACAAAGCCGACACCACGCAGCCGACGCCGCCGTTGAGAGGCTATGCTCAACCCTGGCATCTGCGCGCCCCGCGCGATGCTGCTTTTAGCGCGGATGGCAAAACCATGTACATTGCAGATTTCTACGGTTACACCATCAAAGCCTTTGAAAAGGAAGAAGCTGGTGTCAATCCGGTTACCTTCAAAGTCAACATGAGCATTCAGGAACAGATTGGCTACTTTAATCCGTCGACGGACAAAGTGGTCATTCGCGGCGGTTTCAACGGCTGGGCCGGCGACGCCGATGAGTGCACTTTAGGCGCTACTCCCAGCGTCTATGAGCTGACGAAGAATTTCGCCGGCACGGATGTAGGCGTAACTTACGAGTACAAGTACGTGATCATGCCCGGCGACAAGTGGGAAACCATTGGCAACCGGTCATTTACCGTGCAAGCGGGCGGCCAAGTATTGGACGTCGTCTACTACGACAATCGTACTTCTGCCGGCGCCACGGCCAATGTCACTTGGCAGGCAGACATGTCCGACATGCTGCAGAACAACTGGTTCAATCCGGGCACCGATACATTGCGCGTCACCGGCGCTATGAACGGTTGGGGTGATCTGCCAGATTGGACGACCGCGCAAGACCTGCTCGACCCGTCCCTCTTCCTGTTGACCAAGCCGCTCACCTATGACGCCGGCACCGAGATCGGCTGGAAGTTCCGCGCCGCCCCGCACGGGAGCTTTTTGGACGGCGGCTGGGAAGGTGGCTCCAACCATACTTTCATATTCAACGGGTCGGATATGACCTTGGACAAGATAAAACCGAACATCCTGCCCGCCGGCAAGGACCTAACGCAGGACGTGACGGTTCGATTCACGGTCAACTGCAATCCGCCCTATAATCTCGACTATTTCAACAAGAAGCCGTTCCCGACAGTCGACGGCGTCTACCTGAATGGCGATTTTGTGCCGTTGGGCGCTGGCGGCTGGGGTGGCTGGACCGTAGCCGATACCGTAGGCGGCGGCCTCATCAAGATGTTCGATGACGGCGCGACCAAAGGCGACGCAGTGGCCGGCGATAACATCTGGACCACTGAAGTGCTGTTCGCCGCCGGAAGCAAAGGCACGCATCTGTACAAATACGGTCTCTACTCCAAAGGGTACACCGACACGCTGAACGCCGGCAATATCCCGATGGACAACGAGGCCGGATTCTCCATGAACCACGCCGTGGTGATCAGTGATGCGGCTCCTCTCTATGTAGCGCCGATGGACAATTTCGGCAGCCAGTGGAATACGGCAGTCGAACGGGTACCTTCCAGCAGCATACCGGTAGAGTTCGCACTACAGCAGAACTACCCGAATCCGTTCAATCCGACCACGGAGATTACCTATGCGATTCCCGAGAAAGCGCATGTTTCCTTGGCGGTTTACAACACGGTCGGACAGCTCATCAAGCGGTTGACGGATGGGGAGCAGATCGCCGGCAGCTACCGGGCGACCTGGGACGGCACCGATGAGCAAGGCACGGCTGTTCCCAGTGGAGTCTATTTCTATCGGCTGCAAGCGAAAAACTTTGCCCAGACGATGAAAATGACTCTTATGAAATAGTTGTTTTGTTGGACGAAAAAGCCTGTGTGCCGGAAGCGCACAGGCTTTTCTTTTAGCAGAAATTTCTCCGGCCGGCTGGCCGCCCGATCATGACAGAGATAGGGAGCATCTTGGTAACCGCAAAGTGCCCAAAGGAGGCGCAAAGCTCGCAAGGGATACTCATGCACAACCGTAAACAGATAGACTCAGAGTTACAGTCCAAGGATTCCAGCGTTCTTTGCGCGTTCTTGGCGGGCTTTGCGGTTTGAGAAGAGATTTCGAACCTCCCGCAGGTTCCGTTTTGAAGTTGGCTCCATCAGTTCCGCCGAAAGGTAAATGCGAAGCAACACAGAAAAACTCCCCAGGAAATTCAAAATCTATTTTTGGGACGTTGACTGGGATGATCTGGTTGGGGACTTGCAGCGTTATTCCTCTTTTGTCGTATGCCGCTTGGCAGACAAAGGAGACCGTGAAACCGTTTCCTGGTTATTGCGGCATTATAACGTTGTGGAGATCGCTGAAATAGTAACCGTATCTCGCGCCGTATCCCAACACACAAAAAGCTTCTGGCAAAATTGGGCTCATCATGTTCGCACAGGTAATCAGGAAGAAGGACCTAAAGGTTCTACAGGCTTGTCCTGACGAGGTTGGCAAGCATTTTTATCTTGCCGGTGGAACCGCTCTCGCCTTGCACATCGGGCACCGCTATTCGCAGGATTTTGATTTTTTCTGCGCGGACGAATTCAATAACGAGTGGCTCAAGCGGGTTCTGTCGACCGTTGGGATTCTGAAGGTCTTTCAAAACAAGAAGGGCACGCTGGAAGGAATTCTCAGGAGTACCCGGTTCTCCTTTTTCCACTATCCGTATCCCCTGCTACAGCCACTCGTTCAGTTCGAGAGCATCAAGCTGGCATCGATAACGGATATTGCTTTGATGAAGCTGTCCGCGCTCTCTTCTCGAGGAAGCAAAAAGGATTTTATAGACCTCTATTGTTTGCGGGACAGCCTCGTGTGGAAGAGTCTGATGAGAAATTTCGAAAAGAAATATCGCGGCACAGGATACAATCTTTATCACATTATCAAAAGCCTGGCCTATTTTGGTGATGCCGATTTGGAACCAATGCCAAGGATGATCATGCCGTGCCAATGGCCGGAGGCGCAGGAGTACTTTCTGCATGTGCAGCAAGAGCTCATTGATCACTATTGGCCATAGTCTTCATAGGAAAGGGCTGCCGTTATCAAGCAGTACCAAAACGCCCGTCATAAACACCAAGTAGTCCATTCGAACTAACAAGTATAAAAGGCCCGACTCGTAAGACCTCACTAATGGGTGGAGGCAATCTCCTTCCCAAACTCAGTTTGGGAACGAGATTGCCTTTCTCCCACCTGTAAGTGAGGTATTCCCGACTGCCCGGAACGTTGGGCGCTATCTAAGAAAGGCAACAAAGGGAGTTCTATGAGAAGAAATTTTTTGTTAACAGTTTTTATGATTTTAGCCAATTCACTTTTCGCCAATGACAATGAAGAATTTCGCGCCACCTGGGTGATCACCTGGGAGCACATCGATGGCGGAAAAAGCGCCGCAGCCAATATGGCCAATGTCCGCTACATTCTGGACAGGCACTTACAGGCCAATATGAATGCCGTCCTTTGGCAGGTGCGGCAGGGAGGCACCTCATATTATGACTCTGCCATCGAGCCGTGGGGACGCTATGCCGGCTACTCATATCCCGGTTATGATCCGCTGGCTTATGCCATACAAGAGGCCCACAAAAGAGGTATGGAGCTGCACGCCTGGTTCAATGTCTTTCATACCAGCGAGATGATCCCCGGCGCACCGGCTTTCGAGCATCCCGAGTGGATTTGCCGCGACCGAGACGGCCTGCCAATGACTTCCAGTCGCTCCATTTCTCCAGGATTGGCGCAAGTAAGGGCTTATCTCATCCAAGTGGCCATGGATATCGTGAGGCGCTATGATATCGATGGCTTGCATTTGGATTACGTTCGGTGGAATGAGTACACCAACAGCCTGCTATCCGCCTCGTCGGGCATCGAAGAGGCATCCCCCGAAAAAAGCTTGGACGGGATCATCTCTCCGCAAAGGTTGGCGGAATTGGAATCTAATGCCGCCGGTCGTTATTTGTATGACGTGGAACACCCTTACAGCGCTGGCGTTCCCACCGGATTTGCTTCTTGGGAAGATTGGTGGCGCTGGTCGGTTACCGAATTCGTTCGCGTGCTGCACGATTCCATTCAAGCCGCTAAACCCTGGGTGCGCTTGTCGGCCGCAGCTTTGGGCAAATACAATTGGAGCGGCTGGCAGGGCTATGGCACCGTCTATCAGGACGCTGCCCTGTGGTTCAATAAGGGCTATGTCGATCAGCTCATGCCCATGCATTATCATTGGACCACCGGCAATGATTTCTATAATATGCTAAAGGGTGGCTGCCCGGAATGTTGGAGTCAGTACATTCAGGAAGGAATCCAAGCGGGGAGACTGTACAGCGTCGGCCCGCCTTCTTACATTCTGAGCGACCAAAAGATCATGTCCCGGCACCTGGATATTGTAGAAAAATCTCGTTCCGTTCCCTGGGTGGACGGATTTCAGTTTTTTAGCTATGGCTCCTGGGAGGGCAACGACTATTGGCAACAAGCAGCAGATTCGTTTTTCCCGCGAAAAACCAAGGTGCGCGCCAGCAAGTTCATCCTCGATCAGGTCCCGGCTTCGCCCACCCTGCAAATTGAAAAGCTGGACTCGCTTCACTATCGCTTGACGGTGACACCGGATGCCGGCGTCGTCGAAAACCACCGGTTTGCCCTCTACCGCTCTACGGATAACGTAGCGGATCTTGATTCCGATGAGATAATCGACATTCACTTCGGCGATAGCGCCTACCAAGTCCCCGACTCTTTCACCGGCACGCAGGATTATAACGGCCGCTACTACTATTACGCCACCGCCTTTGACCGGTACTGGAACGAGTCCGCTTCCTCGGCAACGGCAGAGTCCGATCCGATTCCTTCTTTTCCCCCTATGGTCTTGTCCTCTTGGCCGGCAAACGGCGATACGATACCGACAAATGCCGGAGTTGTCCTCACCTTCTCCAAGACCATGGATGTGAACTCGTTTCAAAACGCCATCGCCTTCACTCCACCAACCAGCCTTGGAGAAAACGTCTGGTCCGTCGACAAAAAAACGCTGACGATCACGCCTCGGTATGGTTTGAGTCACAGCACCCAATACACCTTGATGCTGTCGCCCGCTATCACCGACGTGAACGGTGCGCAGTTGGACGGCGATGGTAACGGCGTCGCCGGCGACCCTTTTCGCCTCACTTTCCGCACAGAGGATCGCGACCTCATTGGCCCCCGGATCGTCGCAAGTCGTCCGGATGCGGAAGCGCCAGCGGAAAATTTTCTCATCGATGAAGTGCTCACCTTCGTCTTCGATGAGCTTGTGTCTCCTGCTTCCATAACCGATAGCACGGTCTCGCTGACACTGGGCGAAACGGCCGTTCCTTATGCCTCTCTGCTGACCCAGCTTGACGCGCGCTCGGTCCTCACCGTACAACCGAAGCAGGCCTTCGTTAATCAAGCCTCTTACGCGGTCACCCTCAGACAATCGATCACCGACACTTCTGGGAATCCCATGGTCGAGGACTTTCATGTGGAGTTCACCACGTCAGCGGAACGGTACACGTCGGTCAAGGACATCGATCAGTTCTTCTCCGTGAGCAATTGGAAACAGCCAAACTATAGCGGCTCGACCAAAGGCATCGTCGAGTCCAACACCACTTTCGAATTGGCCCGTGACATCTACTTGCCAAATGTCATTCCGGCAAGACGCAACTCGGCTTCTCTGCGCTACCAATGGAAGGAAACTTCTACGGAAGGATACTTGCTGCGGGAATGGCTGACTTCGACATCAGAGGCGGCAAAAGTTCTTTTTGACACCTCTTACACTTTGCAATGCCATGTCTTCGGTGACGGCAGCGGCAACAAGCTGCGATTCTGTCTGGATGACGGGGCGACCGGTCATGAGGTTTCTACCTGGCTCCCCGTGGATTGGCTGGGCTGGCGCATGCTCGAATGGAAACTTAGCGATCCCGCTTCCATCGGCGCCTGGATCGGCAACGGCAAGTTCGATAGTCCAACCCTGAACTTTGATAGCATTCAAATGACTCACGACAGCAGCGCGGCTATGAGCGGAAAAATCTATTTTGACAATCTGCGCGTCGTCAAAAAAACTACCACTCCCGTTGGAGTCGCAGAAAAAACTTCGACCACACCGGATGAGTTCATGCTTGACCAGAATTATCCGAATCCCTTCAACTCTTCGACGAAAATATCTTTTACTCTTCCGCTAGACGGTCAGGTAAAGCTCGGCGTCTTTGACCTGTTGGGCCGGGAAGTAGCGATACTCATGGAGCGAAAATTAGTCGCCGGCCGGCATGAAATCATTTTTGATGCTGCCGATCTACCTTCCGGCGCGTATTGGTACCGACTCTCTTATGGGAATGAGATGATTTCTAAGCGGATGCTGCATCTGAAATAGTGGGTGGTCGCAAATACACTCGTTAAGGGTCATTTTTTCATGTCATGCCTGTGAATGCAGCTATCGTCTAACAATATATTCACAAAGAGATTCCTGCATGCGCAGGAAAGACAAGGAGCGTGCCATTCTTGCCCTTAACAAGCATACGTGAACCTCCAGTCGAAACGAAACGTTGGAAAAGAACCTTATGCTAAAGCCCGCAAATTTTGAGAAAGCGTTACTGAGCCTGTTTTTCCTTTCCGGAGCTTGCGGATTGATTTTTGAGACGGCCTGGACGCGACTGCTTAGTCAAATCTATGGCAGCACCGTTTATGCGACCAGTACCGTTCTGGCCGCATTTATGGCCGGTCTGGCCTTGGGTAGTTATTTTTTCGGCAAACGGGCGGACCTGCAAAAAAATCCGATAAAACTCTACGCCTTTTTGGAGTTGGGCATTGGCCTTTATGCGCTCTGGTCCCCTATGCTTTTTGGTACTCTGAATCCGATTTACCTCCTAGCCTATCGATATCTCATCTCGGTGCGGATGCTTTATTTTGTTGTCCTTTTCTCCGTCACCTTTCTTTTTTTGCTCGTCCCGACTATTCTGATGGGAGGGACCCTTCCCGTTCTCAGCAAATTTTTTGTCGGACACAAAGACATCTTGGGGCGAAAAATCGGCGGTCTATATGCGGTAAATACTTTCGGCGCCATGACCGGCTGCTTTGCGACCGGATTTTTTTTGATTGGCAACGTCGGCATCAAAGAGACAATATACTTGGCCGCCCTTATCAATATCAGCATCTTTGCGATCCTCTATGCGGGCCGCTCTTATATTTCTTTGCCCAACCGTTCGGAGGTGCTCGCCGAGAGTCGGGCTGAATCACCGGTCGGCAAACTGAAAGTGGACAAGAGAGTCGTGCTCATCTTGTCGGCTTTTTCACTCTCAGGATTTTCGGCCCTGGGCTACGAGGTTCTTTGGTCCCGGGGATTGATTTTTTATCTCGGCAATTCTACCTGGGCCTTTACAGCCATGCTGACGGTCATTCTTGGCTGCATCGCCATCGGCAGTATGCTCATTCGTAAGGCTTGCGATAGCCGGCCGAATCTATCCGAGTTGTTCGGCTGGATGGAGATTGGGATCGGCATTGCCGCCGGATTCACCATCCTCCTGCTGGGGAGCGTCTTGAACCAGCCGGCGGTCTTTCATTTCATCACCGGCCTCAGTCGCCATTGGCTCACCAAGATGGGCGGCATTTTCTTAATCGCCGCCGCGGTCATGGCGGTCCCGGCTTTGCTGATGGGCGCCACCTTTCCCTTGGTCAACCGCATCTGCGTGCAAAACCTGCAAAGTCTGGGCGGCAAAGTCGGCGTCGTTTATTCGGTCAATACCGTGGGCGCAATTTTGGGCTCTTTGCTTGCGGGCTTTGTGCTCATTCCTTTGGTGGGTATCTTACGCGGAATTCTCATTCTCGCGGTCATCAACGTCCTGGTCGGCTGGTCCGTTCTCGCTCTCGACAGGTATCGCGCTTTTCGTCTTAGATTTGCCTGCTCTGCTTTCCTGTTGCTGTTCGCCGCTGCGGTTTTTATCGCCTTTCCCACAACGCTCAAATTCAGAAGCGAATTTGCGGATCCGACCGACAGGCTGCTGTTCTATCACGAGGATGCCGTGGCCACCACTCAGGTTTTTCAGAAATCCAACGGCGACAAATTGATGAGCATCGACGGGCACACCATCGGCGGTACGGAGCACAACATCGACCGGAAGCAGAAATTGCTGGCGCACCTTCCGCTGCTGTTAAGCAAGAACCCCAAGAGCGTATTTGTTGTCGGCTTGGGCACCGGCATCACCCTGGGTTCCATTCAGCTCTACCCGGAGCTGGAGCGCATCGGGGCGGCGGAGATCGTGCCGGGCGTTATCGAGGGGGCGCGCCTTTTTGCCAATGAGAATCGGCAGGCCTTGTCGCAGCCAAAGGTAAGCATCATACTGGGCGATGGAGTGAATCATCTCAGGAACAGCAGCCAAATGTATGATGTCATCTCTTCGGACGAAAAGCTGAATCCGGAATATGTGGGTAACACCGTCGGTCTGGCAGAAGACTATTATAAAATCTGCATCCAGAGGCTGAATGAAAACGGCATCATGTGCCAATGGATTCCCTTTGACATGCCGGAAAATGAGTACCGGGCCATCGTGCGCACGTTTACCAGCGCTTTCCCACACACCAGCCTGTGGTATTTTGGCTGGACCGAGAGCATTCTGGTGGGGACGAAGAAAAAGCTTTCAATAGATTTCATGACGCTGGCCGATAGGATGGATCAGCCTCCCATCCGGGATGAGCTTGCCAAGCTCGACTTGGATAATCCGTATGGACTCCTCTCCAATTTTATCTGCGATGAAAGGGAGCTGCGAGAGTACGCCAAAGGCGCTCCCATCAATAGCTGGAACCGGCCCTACATCGAGTTTCATGCGCCCATGGATTTTGCTTTGCGTCCGCAGCAAGGGGTGGTGGCGCGCAGACTGCAAACACTGATCCCCATGCAGCAGGACATCCTCGACTACGCCTACAATCTGGGCAGTGATGACGGAGAAATCGCCATGACCAGAGAGCAGATGCGAGCATATCGGGAGGCCTGGCGTGGGACGTTTGTGAAGGCCATCGCCGCCGCCGGAGAGACACCGTCTATCGCAAAAGGACTCGAAAACCCTTCCGACTCTCAGCCGCTTCTTGCTCGGGCGAAAAGTCTGCTCGAGTCCGGCGACGCTTCCGGGGCCATCACGGTGCTCAGCGATGCTCTGAATCAAAGCAGCGAGTCGGCGGAGCTGCTAGTCGCTTTGGGTTACGCCTGTCTGGCGGCCGACCGGATCGATGAGGCGGTTCATTTTTTGAAACGCGCCGCGGCCATGGATCCCGACCGGCCGGAGGTCCAAGAGTATTTGGGTGTCGCCTATCAAAAGATGGGGAATCTGGAGGATGCCGCTGCCTCGTATCGAAAGCTCATTGAAGCTCAACCTAATAATCCCGCGCCGCATTATAACTTGGGGGTAATCTATCATCAAATGGGATTGTATCAAGAGGAATTCTCAGCCTACCAGCAGGCGCTGCAATTAAAACCGGATTATGGGCTCGCGCTCTACAATCTAGGAATTTGGTACGGGAACTATGAACGGTACGACGAGGCGATTCAGGTCTTCGAAAGACTTGTCACGGTGGAACCGGACAACGCGCAGGCGAGATATTATCTGGGCGTGGCATACGCAAAAAAGGATCGGCTCGATGAGGCCCGGCTGCAATTCAACAAGGCTCTCGAAATCGAGCCGCAGTTTCTCGGCGCCCGGGATGGCTTGAAGCTGCTTGATGATATGCAGCGAAGAGCGCCGACGGCGAAAAGCGCGAGCCGATTCCGCGTCAGCCATATTTTGGTTCGCACCCAATCTGAGGCTGAGGAAATTCTAAAGCTATTGCAAAAGGGTAGAGCATTTGCAGAAATGGCGCGACAAAAATCCATCGATCCCAGCGCGACACGGGGAGGTGATTTGGGATTCTTTGCCAAGGGAGACTTTTTCCCCGAATTTGAGGAGGCTGTCCTGCGCTTAAAGGTTGGCGAGATGAGCGGGGTGGTTAAGACAAGATTGGGGTATCACATCATTCTCAGGACGCAGTAAAGGTTCTTCACTTTTCGCAAGGCCTTGGTGCTGCTATCCACAAATTCGATGACGTATGGTCTCTCGCGGAGTTTGCACGGGACGCAAAGTTAGGAACTTAAAAACAACCTGTCTGCGATCTCGGCGAGCACGGCGAGAGATGAAGTATACGCCATAATAGTTGTGGTTCCGTTTGCTTTGCTACAAACTTACCGAAAAAGGCGGCCCTGCTAAATGGTGCTTTGGTGCCTTACCAGAAAATTCAGACGGCCTTCATCTTATCAAGACCATCTTTCTGCTCTGAACAAACCTATGGGAAGAACCCACAGGCTCCAGCTTGTAAATATAGATGCCGCTGGCAACCTTTTGGCCGTATCTGTCGCTTGCATCCCATTCAACCCGATGTGCCCCGGTTGACTGATTCGCATCGATCAACCGTATCACTTCTTTGCCTAAGAGAGTGTAGACGGTCAGAGATACCTGACTATCTTCCGCCAACTGATACTGAATGATTGTGATGGGATTGAAGGGATTGGGGTGGTTGGGAAGAAGGACGAATGCATTGGGAGGACTTGGTTCGAATTCTTCTTGGAAGAATGCCTTTTGCAGGTCTTCGTCTAATGCCTTGTCCGCTGATGGCACAATTCTGCTTTGCTTAAGATCGTTTGGTTCCTCCAGAGACAAAGCTAACGACGAGTAGATAGAGGTGTACGTATAGCTGCTATGCTGGTCATCAATGGTCAAATTCCGGGTGAGTTGAGTACTACCATCATCCCAGCGTTGGAAGAAGTATTTTTTCCCGCCAATGTAGAGGTAACTGAAGGCCGTGATGGTATGTGAGGTGGTCCAGCCCCAATTCAGCGTTTTGGGTGCATTATAAGTAACGCCATCCATTTTGATTTGGCCACAAGTGCCTGCCTCCATTGCCGTTGGAATCCCACAGAAGTTTGTGGTTGCGGTGACAGGGACAAGCAAGTCTACTCTATTTTGACTTTTTCCCCACCATCCCCAAATGGTATTTCTGTTTTTGACATCCACAGTGTCTCCATAAGTGCCGCCTCTATTGTAGGTCAAGTGCGGTGAGGAAGAATGATATATTATTTCGGTATCAGCATAGTTACCAGGGTGTACCCAATTGGCATCCCGCAAATCCAATTCAAAAGTTGCGTCATAACTGCGCCCCGGTAACTCACTGATAACCAGAACATCGATTTCATACAAACTCCAAGCGACGGCATGATTGCCTTGGGTATTGTCATCAGGGGCATCATAAGCATCGATTTGGCCTGATCCATACCGAGACTTGGTGTAATGACCATAATTTGTTGTCGGTATGCGTGGTGGCGTCCAATTTGGCGGGGAAGTGAACCACCTTGTATAGTTATCGTCGGCATTCAATGCTATAATAATTCGCTCATTTGAATAAAGCCCTTCCGCTTTGAAGGATAACTCTCCCATATACAATTCTTCTTGTGCAAGGTTCTCGGTTGCTAAGACAACAATTATGGATAAAAGTGTTATCCCGGTGCAGAAAATCTCTTTAAAGAGTTCATGATTCTATCCTCCTGTTGCATGATTTTGTCAACGAATTCATATTTTACTAGCAGAAATACGAATGACCAGATGAAAAAACAACGACAATAGTATTTCAGCAACCTATGTGGCGGGGGAAATTCACTTTGCGTCAAGATCTGATGCTCTTGTGCCTAAGAAATCAACTGGTCATTGGTACAATAGTTGGATGACTATTTCACAGCTACTAACCACTTGGTGTTAGTTCCATAGACCAAGAGAGCATCTCGAGTAATCACTCCGGGACGGGAGCTTATGCTATCATAGTCTAGAACTTTGACAGAAAATTGAAGCTTTCCATCTGCCGAAAAACAGAACAACTTGGGAATACCTTCATTGAGCACATAGATGTTATCTTGTGAATCGCAAATTATGGGCGAGTCGGAACTTCCCTCAGAGTAACTCAATTTCCATCGAAGTTGTCCTGCATAGTCTAAAGAAGTGATCCCTTTTGAGACCCAATCAAAATAGCAACTTCCGTGGTAATCCATGCTGATTCCAGCCCAGGGGATGGTTGTGCCGATCGAATTCACCCTGAACTTCCACCTTAACCTTCCCGCAGGATCAGCAGAGCAGACATAGCCGGCATCCGATAGAGTATCAGCGGCGTAAAAATATACATTTCCTTCATTGTCTACAGTGGGACCCGCGTAAAAGTTCAAACACTTTTTTATGGACCAGAGTAATGTACCTTTTCGGGCATCTAAAGCAATGAGCGTCGAATCTCTGCCCGGCGCATAGATAGCAGAACCGTCAGGAGAGGAAACCATATATGATAATCCCGCGCGTAGGCCCATATTGCTTTTCCATTTTAAATTGCCCTGTGGCGTAAGAGCGAATATATTTCCAAGCATATCTTTTGTATAAATGGTACCATCTATCCCAAGCAATGGTCGTACATCGCTAAAGCCAGATTCGCCTTCAAACCTCCACTTCATTGTTCCGTCAGGTCTTAAAGCATACAAAGCAGTTCCCCCAACATAAATGGTCGAATCATTTGCCACTACAGGGCCTGTCTCGAAGCGCATAGTCCAATCCCATTCTAAACTCCATTTAATATGCCCATCTGGAGTCAGAGCTATGAAACCGGGTCCATTCATATCTCCTTTTACGCTGCAATATATCGTTCCATCGGGTCCAATGGCCGGCCCTGCATCTGCCATCTTGCTGACATTCTCCAGTGCAATCGCCCAATGCAACTTTCCCTCCCTCGGTCCCACGTATCGACTCCGAGCAATACCCTGGGGATTCACTGTTGACATCGGCCAGGGTGAATCAGCCAAACTTGGCCAAGGAATGTCGGCCTGTGGCATGGTGGATGGAATGGCCGACGGCTTTTCCGGCTCCAGCGGTTTCTTGTCTCGCGTGCAAGCGAATAACAGCAAAAGTAAGACGAGCAAAGATAGGCAGGATTTTTGAAACATGGCAATCCTCGATCTTTTATAACTTCCAAAGGAAATCACCCTCGGGCTGAAAAAATTAGACCGACTATCCAGCCGGCGGGCACGGTCAGGTGAAACGGTTTTTGCCCACCGTCACCAAGAACTGGTTCAAGGTTTAATCTAGATTGCGCATTGGAGTGTCTCTTTTTAGGTTCATCCGAAAAACGAGTGCCTATTAGGGTATCTAGGATGGCTTTATCGCTGGGTCATTTTAAAGCTTGACATAGAAATGATCCTAGCCTGGAGATGATTCTACAGTCAAGGTCAAAAGATAAACCGCAAAGCTCGCAAAGAGAGCTTTTAGCTGGTAGTACAATATGAAATATTAAGCAATGCAACTTGATCCTCTTTGCGTTCTTTGCGCATTCTCAGCGCACTTTGCGGTTAAAGTACGCGTTTGCCGGAAGAGCCTCTTTTTAGTTCCTATCGCAATTTACATTTGCAGGCTTGAAATGTCAAGTGAGATTTTCACCACTTGCG
>DYKH01000077.1 GCA_020722685.1 Caldithrix sp.
ATAGGACGGATGGCATTTTCCACCAGATTGTTGTCGATTTCCAGCATGCCGTCCGTCGAATACTTTTCCAGACGTGACCATTGATGGAGCAGATAGCCGATGGCGCTTGCCGGCAGCACCTTGAGAGATTCCTAATCCAGCCAGTCTCTCATTTCCGCCATCACCGGTTTAGCGTCCTTTTGGCGTAATTCGTAGCCCCGCGCAAAAGAAACCTGATTCTCTCAGCAATACTGCTCGACGGCATAGAGCCCCTGAAAGCGAAACAGCATCCACTCGGTACGCTGGTGATCGCTGTCCTGCGCTGCAAAAAAATACCGGCGGACATGTGCCACACAGCCAACCGCAATGATGTCCGGTTTAGCAGCCAGTTCTTCATAACTCTCATAGGCAAGCTCAAGGGAAGGTGCTTCGGTGGCATCATAAGGGATTTGGAAGGAGCCTTTCTCCAGACGCTTGTAAAAGATCCAAAAACCATCGCCATCCCGCAACAGCAGCTTGATGCGATTCTTGCGTCGATTGAGGAAGACATAAACGTCGCCGGAAAGCGGATCTTGTTGGAGATGATTGACCACCAGTCCGCTTAAACCGTCGAAGCTTTTGCGCATGTCGGTGGGATGGCGATAGAGAAAGAATTGCAGATGGGCAGGAGTCCAGAACATCTATGCGGCCTGCATGCGGATGAGCTGGGAAATCATCTGCACGTTGATAGACCCGAACAGACGAATCACCACGCCGTTGGGATATTCCACGGCACAAGTCGCAGGCTGGGCAGAAGCAGGCAGGTTTTTGTTGACGGCAAAGTGGAGGGGAATGAATTCGCAGGAAGGGTGAGCATCACTTTGCTGATGGCGTCGATACTTTTTGAGCCAATATAGAAAAGTGCTCCTCGAAAATCCTTCCTGCTGACAGAACTGTTTCTGAGTTGGCTCGCTTGCAAGACACCTTTCGATCAGCGGGTACATCTGTTGGGCGCGTGGCGTGAGGGATGATTTTGCCATGGTAGTCCTCCATAAATTTGTGGAGGAAGTTACAAAATCACCCGAACAAATGAAAGGTGGGGTTCACCGGAGGGATACGGACTTGTTGACTTACATTACCATTGGGGTTGATTATTTCCAGGAATTGAGTTTGGGTCGGCGTCGCCGGCAGTAGCCCGCCGGGTCGGCTATCTGGCAGAAGCCCAGCGTTATGCCACTCAATCTGCCAATATGGATCAATTCTTCCCCCGTTCTCCAATATTTGTCCCCGGGCGTTGAAGCAAGTCAACGCCACGACAAAAAGCGAAATGTACCTTGGTTTTAGGCGTTTCATGTTTGTTCCTCCTTCGAAAATCTGAAAGTGACAGAAAAGGCTCTATGACCGGATAGAGAGAATAAGGCTCACACTGTCGAGATCTTTACCTATTGCGACCGTAGAGACAGCATCAATATCATATAAAGCTCTAACAACATGCAGTTCGATGGAATATTTTCCAAAAGACAACCCTACCCCTCCGCTTATTGCAAACCCAATGATGCTTTTAGGATCTTGCGAATAAACATGATCAAAGACATATAAACGATCAATATTCTGAATGTAGTAGAGACGTTTAATCGTTGACTCATCCGAAATCCCCACCTGAAAGCCCGGGCCCAAAATCACAAAAATATTCTTATTATGAAAAGTCTTACAAGTCTTCTTCAGATAAAAGTTTGTTTCAAGAAAGACAAGATTATAAGCTAAATCATAACAAAATCCAGAAAGATCATTGTGTGAAATGCCAACTTTGATATTATTGTAAAAACCACTTTTAAAGGAAGCTAACACATCCCAGCCGATCGCAAAATGTTTCCCTTTTTGCCATTCGCGCCCAAAGCCAAGCTGAAAACCGGGTCGATACTGATGAGTCTCATGGCGAAAATGGGAAACATTCCCGCCAATTCGTAGACAGGTGGAATTTTGCGGGAGAACTTGGGCAGTGCAAAAAGATACCCAGCACAGCAAGAAAGTCATTGAGATTTTTAGACAAATTCGCATCTTAGTCTCCTTTACAGCATCGTAATGACGGAATAGAATCAAAATGAAAAAGCGCGATGAATCTCGGTAAAGACGCTTTTTCCTTGGTTGACAATTAGGGAGGAATGCCCGAACATTGCTTCAGTATAAATCGTTTTTCTTTACCTGTGAAAAGGAACATTTGAACGTGACCTTCTTTCGGAAAATAAGGTCGCATCTTTTTCGCGGCTCCTCCACTGTGAATTGCAGATTCAAAATGACTGATAGAGACGTTGCTCATGAATATTTCCGCGGTAGCCCTACATATATAAAGAGACATTTTTTGGCGAAAATTCGACAATTGAAATGAAAATATTTTCTTTTTTTGCTCGATCTGCTCCCTCGGCGACCTTGCATGAAAAATTCGAGAAGATCACAAAGTCAGAAGGCAATTTCTCGCCACCGAATCATAGGAAGTATCAAAGTAAAGGTACAATTGGCTGAGAACATGGGGGAAGCATAAAAGTCTGAGTGGTGTCAAACGTTCCATGCTGAAGAAGCTAATTCAACAGGCTTTTATCCCCGCCCTTTGTAACCGAAAAAGCTCAGTAGACCTGTTAAACCGTCCCGTGAGAGAAAATGAGGCATTCACTTTCTAACGTATCATTAAGTCAAATTAGACAAAATGTCAAGAGACTTTTTTTAAAAATTTTGCAAAACGGTGGAAGGAGCCTGACACTCATTGTGAATGGAAGGAATCAATTCTCGTTGCTACCGCAGGGGGACTTATAAGCGGATTGCGGCCACGCTGCCTTTTGGCAATGACAGTTTGAAAACGACCCCAGTACATCCCCATGTATTAAAATACCGTTCGGCCGACTTTTACCCAAACAGGTTCGACGGAAACAGCCAAACAGCGACAATGGTCAACAGCATGAAGGAAATCCAGAGCAGCCTTTCTAATTGATCGATCATAGCCGACCTCCGTATTTGCATTGGCAGTTGCCCCGATTGATGCTGATTATCTCCGGGTGAAGCGATTCGCGCTTGTGCAAAAAGAAGGTTGATGACCGGCGCAGCAGTCCTTAGACTGCCGCGCGATGCTGTATGCGAGGGTGCCAACAAAGATGCAGTACGGGATGTTAACACGGTCATCAACCAACGTGATTCGATTATTCAAAAACAGGCCTCACAGGTCTCGGAGACCTGTGAGGTCAGATCCTGAACTATTTGGCGAAGAGCATTTTCCGGGTCTGCTCAAAGCCGTTGACGCCGAGCTTGCAGAGATAGATGCCGGTAGCCACCAGGGCGCCTTTTTCATCGCGGCCATCCCAGATTGCCGAGTGGTTTCCCGCTTCACGATAGCCGGAAACCAAGACGCGCACCAAACGGCCTTCCACATCATAGATATGCAAATCCGTCATGCCGCTTTGCTTTAATTTGAAGGAAATGGTCGTCGTCGGATTGAACGGATTGGGATAATTCTGCTCCAACGCATAGTCTTTCGGCACCTCGACAGAGGTAATGCTGATCGGCCCGTGGCTTGTGGAATGGCCTTCGTAATCTATGTCGTGAAGCAGGTAAGAATAGGTTTCGCCGCCGGCAACGTCCGTGTCCTCATACACATAGTCATGGCGCTTTTCGCTGGTGCCGGCTCCTTTTATCAAGGTCTTGTTAATCTGCAGAAAGTCACGTTCGGCAGCCTTTTTACGAAAGAGATTAAAGCCCAAGTTCTCTGTCTCACTCTGCGTTGTCCATTTTAGAAGGACTTTGTTGGGAACGGCGACAGCTTCAAAAGACGTCAACTCTACCGGAATAACCGTGATTTCATAGCCAAAATCCGCGTCCAGAAAATTCTGCCCTTCGGCAAGGGTGACGAGCAATGGATGGTTGTTGGTGGTCAGAGAAGCGCCTTGTGGCAAGGAGGAGGCTTTGACATAAATCGTGTAGTCTCCTGCGACAACGTCAGTGAAAAGATAATTGCCGTTGGCGTCGGTGGTATCCCGTGCGGTGGTATCGCCGCCGGAATCCACCAAGTGCAACACCACATTCTGAAGGCCGGATTCTTCCGCATCTTGAACGGCATCACCATCACTGTCTCGCCAAACATAGTCGCCGATGGAACCGGTGGCGACCACGACGTCCTGATCGCAATAGCTAACAGTCGGATACTCGTTAAAAAAGGCATCCGAATAACTCACGTGCACACAGTTTTCCATAGGGCTGGGAGCGCCTTCCTTTACCAACATGGTCATGTACAGCGTATCCGCTTCGCCTGGAAGAAGCACCCCCAAATCCCAGGTAACGATCTCATCCGGATCAATCCAGGCGTAGGAAGCATTGCCCGTGGCGCTCACATAATACGTCCATTCCGGTAGTGTATCAATCAAGGTGGTAGAAAGAGCCGGGCCGGTTCCGTTATTGGTGACAATGATGGTGTAGGTCGTTTGCGCGTTCTCGTTGAGCTGATTGACGCCGTTATCCTTGTTCAACACGAGATTGGGAAAGTGCGGCACATAATCTATGAAGACGGCTCCCTCAGGGTAAAAAACATACTGGTTCCCGTCATCCACACAAAGCTCAGCCGACCACCAGCCAACAACGGGATTGGCGAACACATCGCCTCCCGGCGGCGGGTAGGGTATGCCGCCGCCATTGTTCCATACAGCATTACCGGAAAGGGTTCCGGTGCTGGTATTTCCTTCGGCATCCGTATAGCTCACCGAAGTTGTGCCGTCCATGTCGAAATTGCATAGACGGAGTTCCGGCTTTTCAGGAACATAGAAGGAAAACGTATTGCACCCAGTGCCGCTGTGCTGGTATGTTGTTTTCACGGGCGCCAAATTAATCTCGTCGCCGCTGTCCGGCACGCCATCCGGATCGGATTCGACCACTTTGAATCGATAAGAATTTTGATCATCCGTGGCAGTTGTAACGTAAATGCGATAGATGCCGCAACCGTACGCGCCCACCGTAAAGCTGGCGAACGAATTCCACTGTTCCGAAGTATTGTCGATGGGGGGGAAGGTAATCGCGGCAACCTCTGTGGACCCATCCGGAGCGACCAAGCGAAAACTCGTACTGTCCCAGACAGAGTTGGTGATTTCATCAACCTCTGTGCCGGTTTGGTAGCTTTCTGGATCATACAGTTGCAACTCAATGGTAAAATCCGTGGCCACTTGGCACGGCACGTAAAGCTCGAACATGTGCGGCTGGTTGCCTGCGTCCGCGTCTTGACTGGTCCACCAGTCTCCCCAGCGGAGGTAAGCGCTCGGGCCGTTGGTTTGGAAATAGACCGTGCTCGCTTCCGGAGGGCAAACCAGTTCCCCTGCAAAAGTGGTCGTTGCCTGCAGGAAAAGAAACGATGCCGCCAGTGCGGCGAAAAGCGCCGACTGCACGCGGACGGCCGGTGAAATTCGTATCGAGCTGCTGATTTTCATGATCACACCCTTTCCAAGAATATGTCCTGTCGCCTTTGGCCAGGTAAGCAAATGCTTGTCAATTCCGCTGCTAACCGCGATTGGGAGAGCAATAGGAAGTCACGTTCCCATCAATGCGGCGGGGCTCGAAAATGGTGCCGCCCGATGACACAATTCGTAGCCCCGCCGCTGAGCTGAAGGATACTCCGTAAGAACAATACCCAATCCTCATCCACCCTTTTCCTTGGTGAAGTATCCTGAACACTCTTTCTTAAGCGACCTGTGCTTACATCTTCTGAGGAATATCATTTGGGAAGCTCGCCCACTCAGTCGCCAATAGATTCGAATTAGGTGAAAGCCTGATTCGGCCTGCCAAGGTCTTGGCTTGCATCGAATTCGTTCCCTTACCACACCGGCCCACACCCTTCAAGCAATCCTAAGAATTGGCAGCCCGAATCATCTTACTCTCTGCATACGCTACACGTCCCTTTATCAATGTTGAAAAGGCAATTACCAGTTGACAATGCCTTCCAAATTGAGTATATTGAAAAGCCCGTAAGGAGCACTTGCGATGAGTTAATGCTCTTTTTGCGTGGCCCTGAGCTACCAGCTATGATGACTTGGGCGAGTCGGCTGGTAGCTTTTTTTGTCAATTTTGATCGCGGCGGTCACATAGCCGGAACCAGACTGTTCTTTTCAATGATCCTGTGCGTGGCAGAAACGATGGCTGACGTTTCTGCACGCGATATGGGTTTCGAAGCTTGGTAAGTAATTCCTTGTTCCGCTGCGGCCTTTCTGATTTTTTGATTATAATCATCCGAAATCAGAATGACCGGGAGCCGGGGTCGCATCTTGCGGATCACCGGCAAAATCTCCACACCGGTTATGTCAGCCAAGTCGATATCCAAAATCAGCAAGCTGACGTCACACTCCAGCAGTTCTAATAAAAGCTCCCCTCCTTTTCTCACAAACCGAACGTCGCACTCGGAAACATCAAGCTGCCTGCCTAATAAGTCTTCAATAGTATGGTCTACCGTTGCAACCACGATGCTCTTTTTTCCCTTTTTGCCGTTTCCGTTCTGCATCATCTGAAGTTGCCCCTTTCATCCGTTGTCTGTCCAAGTTTCTGTCGTTTTCGTGGTTTTGGTTCTGATTTCCACCAATCAATATCCATGCCAATTATTCTCGATGTCCTTTCGTGAAACTAACGGACAAATTAATCGTCACTTAAGCGCATTCTCTTTTTCTTCCCGCCGAATGCAACTCGTTCCTTCGAGGCATCAGTATGTGACTCGGACGCCACTCGCCTCGCCGAAAACCAGAAAGTAACTCACTATATTATTTGGCGATTAGTCGGTCAGAACAGGTAGGATAACTGTGTCCCTCAAAATGGGCAAAGCGGATAGACTTTCGAGCCATTATGTCCCAGTGCTGTTGGGCCAACATTCTGGCCCAACGATCCTTGTGCTGTGGACGGCGCTATGTGGGGGCCTGGCCTCTCTAATGAGGCAGTGGTGCCCGATTCCTGATGAAGCGCCGACAAAAAACCCCAGTCTACAAAGACTGGGGTTCTCAGCTTTTACCAAGTTGACTAAGCGCCATCATCACGGCTCTTACGCCATTTGATCCCGCGTGCGACCATCAGTCGATAAATGGTCTTGCGATTCAGCCCGGCTTTTTCCGCGACTTTGCTGATATTGCCATTGCACTCCTCCAAGAGCGCCTCGATATAACGTTTTTCAAAATTCGTTAGAATATTGGCCTTCGCAGTCTTGAAATCAAGCTTGGTCGTACTATCAACGACGACCGTTTTGGAGTCGGGAAGAATGTGCTCGGGTATGTCCTCCACCCTGATCTCCGGCTTCGTCGCCAGGGCCACCATCCGCTCCACTACCCCTTGCAGCTCTCTGACGTTGCCGGGCCAATTGTATTCTTTCAACAACAATAACGCATCGCTGGATATCTTTTCGACCTCAATGATGCCGCTATTGCGGTACTTTTTGAGAAAGTGGTAAGCCAGGACGGGGATGTCTTCCTTGCGCTCTCGCAGGGGCGGAATATTGATTCTGATGACGTTGAGGCGAAAATACAAGTCCTCGCGCATTTTTTTCAGCTTCACCAGCTCATCGGGATCCTGATTGGTGGCGCTGATAAAGCGGACGTCGATTTCTCTTTCTTTCAGACTTCCCAATCGCCGAATTTTTCGTTCCTGCAATACCCGCAGCAGCTTATGCTGCATGTCGAAGCTGACTTCACTGATTTCATCCAGAAAAATGGTTCCTTTGTCCGCAGCTTCAAAAAGGCCTTGCTTGTCGGAGGCTGCGCTCGTGTAGGCGCCTTTGACGTGGCCGAAAAGCTCACCTTCCAGCAAGTTCTCAGGCAATGCTCCGACCGCCACGGGCACAAATAGCTCGTTCTTACGCGGGCTGTGATAGTGAATGCCCCTCGCAAGCACTTCTTTGCCGGTGCCGGTTTCGCCCGTAATCAATACCGTCGCATTGGTTAAGGCGATTCGCTTGGCTTTTTCGAAAACTTCGCGAATTGCCGGGCTGATTCCGACGGCCCCATAGAATTGGCCCTCATCCGTAAGGTCCAATCTGCTGCGCAGGTAGGCATTTTCTCGCTGCATATTGGCAAAAAGAAATGCCCTCTTGATGGGCATCAGAATATCATCAGACGCTTTGATCTTTTGAATGAAATCAAATGCACCCTTTTTAAATGCATCGACGACGCTGGGAATCTCGCCGTAGGCCGTATATAGCAATACCACCGAATCCGGATCCACTTTCTTGGCTTCTTCCAGCACTTTCAGGCCGGCCGTCTCCGTATCCATGCGCAAATCCGTCAGAACTACTGCTGGTCTTTCCCTCTTAAGGCACTCTACCCCCTCCGCCGCGCTGGATGCTGTGATGCAATGATAATCGGCTCCCTTAAGCAGATTGACCACCGATTCGAGGACGACCTTGTCATCATCTACGATCAAAATCTTGTTGCTTCCATTCCTGCTTTGGTCCATTCTCACGAACCTCCTCCCTTCTCACCTTTTGTAATGGGAAGTAAAATAGAGACCATTGTTCCTTTTTTTTCTTTGCTTCGGATTTCGATGCTTCCGTTATGATTTGCAATGATACCATAGCTTATCGAAAGACCCAATCCCGAGTGATCGCCTTTTTTGTCCGTAAAGAACGGATCGTAAACAAGGTCCAAATTTTCGCGCGGGATGCCGACACCGGTATCCTTAATTGCAATTCGCACCTTCTCCAGGGAATCGTTGTCTATGAAACTCTTTATGGAAAGCACTCCGCCATTCGGCATCGCCTCCAACGCATTGCGAATGATGTTAATGAAGCATTGCTCCAACGTGATCTCATTGCCGAAAACCCGCGGCAGCGTTGGTGTCAGCTTTATCTTGTACACGATTTCCCTATTGCGCGAATGCAGGAGCTTGCTCAGCTCGATGGACTTTACCAACACGCTGTTTATATCCAGATTTTTGAAATGGGCCGTGGAGTCTCGGCTGAATGCCTCGAGGGCATTGGTGATGATCGACATTGAATAAATTTGTTCTTGAATCGCCTGCAGCTCGGCGCGCAAACGCTCGGGATCGATGCCCCGGATGTCTTCCATAAGCAGGCAACCGATTCGATTGAGTATGGCCGCCAGCGGATTGTTCAGCTTGTGAGCAATATTGGCCGCCAGTAGCGAGAGATTGGACATTTTGCCCCTTAGCATCTCCTGTTGTGTTGACTGTTTTGCATCGGTGATGTCTCTAACGCTCAACAGGGCGCCCACAATACTGTCGTGTTCCAAATGCGGTTCAATGGTAACGTCCAACCAACGCCGGCGGTTGCCCTTCAAGCGCACGGCTGATTCCTTATGAGTAGAACGGCCAAGACGCACGGCCTCCTGGCAATTTTTGGCCAAGTTGCTTCGCCAAAATCTGCCGAGTGCTTTGCTGCAAGGATCACCTTTTCTTATCTCGTTCACAACTCCCAACGAGGTAAGCAAACTACCATTGGATTCCAAGACCCTCAGATCTTTATCCACGAAAATGTGCTGAACCATGCCTTCCACTGAAGCTCCTCCGCTTTCTGTTGCCGTGACTTTGGGAAAGGTGCATTCATTAGACGAACTTGCTGCTGATGGGCTATACTCGTCAAGGGTCGTTTTTTCATGTCATGCCTGGGAATACAGGCATCTCCTAACCACCTGTTCACAAGGAGATTCTTGCATGCGCAGGAATGACAAAAAGGGTGCAATTCCTACCATTAACAAGTATACTTCGCGACCAATCGCCTGAAATGCCAATTTCTACTTGCGAAAACCGTCAGTCGGTGATTGGGGTAGGACAACCACTGCTTCAGTCCCCTTCCCGGGCTCGCTATTAAGAGTCAAGCTGCCATTATGACCAATGATAGCCGCGAGAGCAATGGTGAGCCCCAAGCCAACGGTCTTTGGCCCTTTCTTTTTGGTAGTAAAGAATGCCTCAAATATCTTGTCCATATTTTCCCGTGGAATGCCGACGCCGGTATCACGGATGCGAATCACAAATTGTTCTGTTTCCTCCTGATACTCTGCCGAGACAAGGACCTTACCTGTTTCGCCCGCGGCTTCCAACGCATTTTTGCACAGCTCAGTCAAAGCCCTCTCAATGCGAACCTCACAACAGTAAATAGGAGGCAAATTACCCATATCGGCCAATTCGATGCTGACGCCTTTGAACGGCCGATGCAGATTGGCAATAATGGCAGCCCGGTCGATTATGAGCTGTAAATTGGTGAGCGTGACATCTTCACTTTGATGCGACTGCAGCGCCGACACGCTCTCAATGATGGTGCACATCCGATTGACCTGCCTTTGGGCAAGATCGATCTCATTTTCCAGCCGCTCCAAGCTGTCCTCATCTCTCAAATCCTCAGCACGAAGCATCTCCAACTGATTCATCAACACGCCCAGGGGGTTGTTGATGTCATGGCTAAGACGGCTGGCGAATCGACACAGGGTGTCGTACTTGTCGGCGATATGTTTATCAGAACAGCTTGTAGGCGGCTCGGTAATCTTCTCCGAGACGATCAAGACCGCTTCAACCCCGGCCGCCTCTGGAAGCCGGGTAATAGTGTGTCTCAGCCAGTCCCCTTCTTTTGCTCCCGGCACCGCCGATTTACGTTTCGTGCTGCATGCAAATCCCGTTTTGAAGCACTGCTCGATGCTTTGCCGAAATTCGTCATTGTCAAATTCTGCCGCAATCGAGAGGAGATCGGCGGCGATCAAATCCACTTCACCATGGCCAAAAAGCTGCTTCCATGCGGCGTTGCAACTCAGAATATGATAGTCCGAATCGATAACAATGGCAGCAAAAGGAATGACGTCAAAAATTCCGGCATTAAGCCGAGACAGGGCGTCCTGTTCGCTGAATTCCTGAGAGGATGCCTGTTCGTTTGTTTTGGTTGCGGAGAAGGTCTTGGAGTATTTGCCGTTTAGTTTTTGAATGCAATTTACGGCGACCTGATAGGTCGTCCGATTTCCATCTTTGATGGGGATCGCCTGAGGAACTTTTGCTGATTCGGTCGTCTTGCAGAGCCCGGCCGGCAACTCGTTTTGTCCGCCGTCGTCACTCCAAACTGAAATCGCCGGACAGTGGGCGCATGGCTTTTGCTCTCCAAAGATAAAGCGGTAACAAATCTTGCCCTCGATCTGTGCAGCCGATGTGAGCTTCATGCGCTTCAGTGCGGTCTTGCTGGCTTGCCGAATTACAAAACCTTGATCGATGACGATGATTTCATCTGCGGACAAGGTGATAGCCGCACCAAGCTGTTGCGGCAGGTGATCGACCTCGACGCCCGATGCGGCTGCATCGACACCATCCCAAAAAAGGATTGCGGCGGCCAAAACCTCTTGTCCAACAGCGATGGGAAGGATTTCGACGCGGTATATGTTGTCAAAATGGCTGTCAAGGCAAAGCCTCGGCTTGGGAGCTTTTCCCAGCCGCCCGACGGCCATAATGGAATGGACGGCTTCCGCCAGCTTTGCCTTCTGAAATTCCGGCTGATCATAAAATACCTTGCCGCGCATGCAGCTTTGATCAACACCCGCAATCTCAGCGGCCTTGGAATTGGTCCAGATAATGACGCCGTCCCGATCAATGAAGACAACCCCCACCGACAATTGCTCCAATACCCAGGCTGACAATCGTTCAAACAACGGTGAATCGGAGCCCATTGTCGGCAAATTCGTCGAACCCATCAATCTAATCCCTTCCCGTCCTGCCGCCACCTGACTGATGCATTGCGAATTTGAAGCTTTAGAACAAAGGCAACGGAAATGTTCTATTAAAAGTTTGTCAACCCCGGTTGCAGCTTGACAAGCGCTTGCTCATAGTTTGCTCTTGGAGCTGCGTTTTCTTGCAAGCGGAATATAAACTAAATGTCCCTTAATAGCAACAAGATATTTTCAAGAATGAAAGTATTTTTCGTCGTCAGATAGAAGTGCGACATTATTGTCCCAAAGTCCTCACCTCGAGCGTCGGTTTCTTTGACGGGTATCCTGGCATTCGGCGCGACGCCTGGGCCGGTTGAGCTTATTTTTGCTTGAATTTGAAAATAGATTGCCTTACTTTTGCACGCGATTTGGAATGACGCAATCTCCTGCGCCTCTGGCAGAACAACAACCACGAGACCTTGTCGAGCTTTCTCGGCTGTTCGTGGAGCAAGAGGTGGAGCAGGAGCACAAGCAAAAGCACCAGCAAGAGCGAGCTTGCATGTGTACATACTTTGAGACCAGCGGCGCACATAACACTGACGCCACACTGAAAATCGGCTTCGAGGCCGCCGCCAAACGCAGAATCCCTTTTGTCGTAATCGCCTCAACCACAGGAGCGACCGCGGAAAGAGCCTTGGAATTTATTCACAACGAGGGAGCCAAATTGATCGTTGTGACGCACAATTATGGCTTTGCCGAAACGGGCGTGCAACAATTCTCGATCGAAAGCAGACAAAAAGTGATCGCCGCCGGCGGCATCGTCCATACCGGCACCATGCCATTGCGAAATGTAGGCGCTGCTATTCGCAAACGATTCGGCTATTCAGAGGAAGAATTGATCAACTCTACTCTGCGCATTTTCGGACAAGGCGCCAAAGTATGCGTCGAAATGGCCGCCATGGTCTGCGATGCCGGGTTGGTACCGCCGCAAGACATCGTCGCCATTGCCGGAACCGAGCGCGGCGCCGATACTGCCTTGATCGTTGCCGCCAATTCCTCCAATCGGTTTTTCGACATCCGAATACGCGAGGTTCTGGCCAAACCAAGGTGACCGCTTCATGCAAACAAAAGAGATGGAAAAGACGCCTGTACGAACTTGCGTCGGCTGCAAAAGCCGAAAAGCACAGGCTAATTTGATCCGCATCACCTGCAGTCACGATGGGGTGTTGCTGCTTGACTCAGCGCAAAAGCTGCCTGGACGCGGCGCTTATCTGTGTCCAGAAGTGGCCTGCCTCACCTTAGCCTGCAAAAAACGCGCATTCGACCGGGCTTTTCGCCGATCCATTTCGACCAAGGCATATGCACAATTCTCGGAAGCATTTAAGCAGCAAACATGAATGACAAGATTCTGACGCTCATTGGATTTGCCAACAAAGCGGGCAAATTGGCCATTGGGCGAACAGCCACTGAAAATATGCTTCGTGCAAATAAGGCTGTGTTGCTGTTGTTTGCTGACAATACCACGAGAATATTAGCGGCAAAGGCGCGTTCTCGCGGAAAGAAAAATTTGCCGATAGCAAAGCTGGATGTGTCCAAGGAAAGGCTTGGGCAAATACTCGGACGAAAGGAAGTGGCGATTGTGGCGATCAGCGATCGGCAATTTGCGGAATCTATAATCAGGCTTTTGCCGCAGGAAAGCTTTATTACCCACTGATCTTGACCGCCATAGTGACTGTCGGAACATCCCGATTGAATAGGAGACAGAGTCGAGCTTGAATTATAAGGAAACAGATGCTGGGAATTTGCCGGCGGCCAAAGAAAAAACTGCCAAAATTACTACGCTGCTGGAAGAGGCCTTTGGCGAGCCGCTATGGCAGGGACAAGGAAAACCGCTGAACAGTCTAATCAAGACGATTCTCTCACAAAGCACCAATGATCGTAATCGTGATGTGGCTTATAAGCGGCTTCGGGAACGTTTTCCCGAATGGGAAATGGTCATGAATGCGCCGCAGGAGGAAATTGCGGAGGCAATCCGGCCGGCCGGTCTATCCAACCAAAAGAGCCGTCGCATTAAAGATATCTTGGATTGGATCAAGCAGAGCTACAATACATTCGACCTAAGCTTTTTGTGCGATTCGGACCCCGAGGAAGTGATGAGGACATTCCTGCAGTTGAAAGGCGTCGGCATCAAGACCATCAGCGTCGTGTTGATGTTCTCCTGCGGCCACGATATCTTTCCCGTAGATACCCATGTACACCGCATCTGTCGCCGGCTGAAGCTGGTCCCCGACAACGCAAGCGCGGAAAAAACGCATTGGCTGATGCAGCCCCTGGTCCCGCCCGGCAAAAGCTATTCCCTGCACATAAATTTTCTTCGTCTTGGCCGCACCATTTGTAGGGCACAAAAACCCAAATGCCCGGAATGCAAGCTTAACAGCCTCTGTCCATCCGCCGAGGAATCCCGGCCGGTCATCGCAAAGGAAGGGTGCCTTACATAGCGGTGGCAGGTAGGTGATTTCAGGGTCATAATTCTCAAGCCAAGCTCGCTGGATCTATCCGTTGGCCCCTAACCGCTGCGGGCATTACAAGACATGACACAATCCCGCGCAAAGCACGTAATGAACGCAGAGAAACAACCTCCTGAGATTGGCGCGCGAGAAACAAGAATAGCTTTGAGCAAAGCTTCCTATGAACAGTTGCCGTCAACGCCTTAAACAGCGGCTAGCGGGCAGGCGGCATCCGCACTAAGAGCAGCGAAAAAACATTGCGAGCATCCCGTGCTCTGCGTGAGAAATTTGTTCTTATAATCGCATACCTTTTGATTATACTCGTTGAGGGTAGAAATTTCATCCATCTTGTCATCCTGCGCATGCAGGAATCTCCTTTCCATTACACGGCAGAAGGGGACCCCTGCATACGCAGGGTAGCCGCATCCTATGATCAGTGATTTCGTCCTCGAACACGCTATTCTGTACCCAATGCAGAAAGCCGCGGCAGACTTTGCGCCTTGGCCACCCACTTCTCATTAACGTCATAGACCAGAATGAGGTACATGGTTTGTGCTCATTTCCTCGCACCCGATCACAGGTGGCGAGCTCGGCTTAGCAAAGGGGCAAGATTGGCTGAGACCGCCGTAACAGTCACGGAATTGGATCTACAAATAGCCGCCTAGTGCTCATTCACCTCGTTCAAACGAGGTGTTAATGAAAGCCGTCTTTCATTAACTCCCAACTTCTGTTGGGTGGCCTCTTGAGGCAAAGCTCACCAAGCGCGCAAAAAAGGTACTCCGCGAGCGTGGCGGGCTTTGCTTAAGGAATTTGATCTTGTAATTGCTGACCCTCTGATCGGTTACAATCTTTCGGTGTTCTCACCTCGGCCTGCTACCTTCATTCAAGCCGGACTTGCGTTTTTGCAACATTTTTTCGATAGCGTGTTGCAAAAACACAACACGCTTTCGCCGCGAGTGATCGCGCATTCCCCTTAAGCGAAGGAAAATCTATGACGCAAAACGCATCGGTTGAATGGCATGATGTTTGTTATGGCCTGAATCGCCGAGGGGATAGTAAGATGCTCGCAGGGGAGACCACACCTTCGGGCCGGGGGGCCCGGACTTTTTTGCTAAGCCGTACAAGCGCAAACTCTAGATCGACTCACACTCTTGACGGCCTTTACCGCCGGTCATGGAAGTTGCATTGTCCTGGTGACCAATCACAGGGTAATCGACCATGAGAGCAAATTTCTCACGCAGAGCACGCGATGCGCACAATGCTTTTTCTCTGCTCTTGTTGCAGATGCCGCCGGTCCACGAGCCGGTCTTTGAGGTTTGAACGGCGACTGTTCATTGAAAGCCGTTCTCAAGGCTGTTTTCGTTGCGCAGACGCCAACCCCGGAGGTTCTTTCTCAGCGTTGATTGCGTGCTGTGCGCAAGGTTGTCTTTTGTTGCGCAACGCCCGTTGCGGTTGCGAGCCGACTGTCAAATCCGGCGAGCTTGGCTTGAAAATTATAGCCCTGTTGTCACTTAATAGCCCATTCTTTCAATCGCCTGTTATCCTTTTCCTCAGCGCCAACAGACTGCCCAGCGAAAGGCTGATGCTGCATCCGATCAGCACGTACCAGGGCCAAGCGATTTTCAGCGGCGGCGTCGAGTAAATAAGCAGCATCGTCAGAATGGCCCATAGGGCGATGGCGCCTCGATGTAGCACATGCTTCGCTTTTAGAAAGGCCCACAGGCCGGCCAAAAGATTTAGCAGCACAATGGCAGTCAAGACCCATCCTTCTTGGCCGATCACCCAAGTCATGAAAAAAATTGCGGCCCACATGGCGACCAGAGCGTCCTCTTCTCCCGCGCGATGATTCAAATTGCCTAACAAAAAGCTGCCGAGTAGTCCACCGTAGGTGAAAGAGGCGATCGCTAAACCCAACTCGACGACCGGATTCTTTTCATCCTGGAAAATGAGCGCTCCAGCGATGAAAACGATGCCCCAGAAAAAAGTGAAGGCGCGCGATAGCAGCAAGTCCTTGCGGGCAGAGTTGTCCCTACCCCAGCGCGGTTTGTAAAGATCCAGCATGGTGGAAGAGGCGATGGAATTGAGGGAGCCGCTCAGAGTAGACATGGCGGCGGCAAAGATACCGGCGATGATGAATCCGGATACTCCAGCCGGCAGGCCTTCGACGATGAATCTCAGCAGGACTTCGTCCGAACGCAGCGCAGCCCCGCCATAGTAGGCGAACAGCATCAGCCCGAGCATTAAGAAAAGCACGAATTGCGCCATCACGATAACGCCGCTGGTGATCAGCGCTTTTTGGCTACTACGCAAATTCTTACAAGCCAATAGACGCTGCACGATGAGCTGATCGGTTCCATGCGAGGCCATGGAGAGAAAAGCTCCCCCAAGGATTCCAGAAAGCAGGGTATAGTTGATTTGAAAGAATTCGGCCAACGGCTTGTTGAGTCCCAAAGTAAAAACCTGGAACTTGTTCGCCGGCGCGGCTGCGGCTACCACGCTTTCCCAACCATTCGGCAATTTGTAGAGCAGAACGATGCCAGCCAAGACGGCTCCGCCGACGTAGATGAACATCTGAATGACGTCCATCCACACCACGGCGCGGATGCCACCGATGTAGGTGTAGATGAGGGTGAAAACGGCGATGACCAAAATGCTGGTGGGATAGTTCCAGCCCGTGATGACGGCCAGAGGAATCGCGGTGGCGAATAGGCGGACGCCATCAGCCAACAGTCGGGTCAATTGAAACACGACCGAGGCGAAACTTCGCATCCTTTGCCCAAACCGGTTGCCCAAGAATTCATAGGCGGTGTACATCTCGCCGCGATAATAGGCAGGGAGGAGAACAAACGAAATGACGATCCGACCCAGCAGATAACCAAGGGTGATCTGAAGGAAATTGAGATTGGTCAAATAGGCCAATCCTGGAATGCTGATGAAGGTGAGGGTGCTGGTTTCGGTCGCCACCACCGAAAAGCAAATAGCCGCCCACGGCAGATTGCGGTCGCCCAAAAAGTAATCCTTGGTGTTCCGCTGCTTTTTCCCTAACCAAGCGCCAAAAACCGTGACCCCGATGAGGTATGCGAATAAAATAGCGTAATCAATCGGTGTAAAACCCATCACCTCTCCCATTGGTAATCTTAATCGTGCTCGTAATCTTATTCTTACTCCTGCTCGTTCTCCTGCTCCAGCAAAGTACGGAAATCTGTCAGTAAAAACAACGAAAAATCCTCTGCCCGTGTTTTCTTTTTTGATCCATCAGCTTTCCGACGCATGAAATTCTATCTCCAAGAAACCGCTTGATTCTCTTTTGCTTTGTGGTTATATTTCGCGGTCAGTTCAAACCGTCATGGGTTAGAAAAGCCGAAAGCCTCCCAGCGGTTGTAGCAAGCACTTTCGGTTCGAAAAACTGCCTTGCGGCATGATAGAATCTCGTGTCATAATGAACAGGGGGGAGGCCTTTACTGTAATAGCATGAACAATCCCTACAAAAGAACGGATGTTTTTGCCTGCAATTTCGGCTCACATGGCAGGTTTGCCAATCGGGTCTCGGTTTATCACGTCATGCAGGTCAAAAAGTGCTATCCACACGGCTGCATCTTTTTCAAGTGGTCATGCGCTCTAAAGAACAAAGGCAAGAATTGTCCGCGCGGCTTTGATCACCTCGGCAGACTTTGCGAAGGTTGTACACAGTATCATGACGAGAAAGAGCATTATCAGCCCAAAATCATCTTGAAGGCAGAAGAATTCGAGAGATTCAAGGCCGAGCTGGAAGATTTCGAAGATTGGCTGACGGAAGTTCGCAATCGTGACGTCAGCTTTTGGTGCGAAGTCGATTCCATCAAGCCGCTTTTTCGAAAGGAAGTCGCCGCCGACAAAGGCCAAATCCGGCTCGATGGATATTTGCTGATCATGCGCCAAGGCTACATCGGCTCGACTTCTTTTGACGACGTTTTTTATGCCCGCATTTCGCCTCACGAGCAGGAGAGACTTTGCCTTGCTCCCGGAGATCGCTTCGAGGCAAAGGGCCTGCTCAAGCTGGATCGCGGAAGAATTCTCCTGGCGAAAGTTTGGGCTGTGAATTTCGACCATCGTTCCGGCGCTGAAACCTGGAGCAATAGCAAGGCGTTAGTCGCCCGACAAACAGCCACTCAATTCTTCCGGCAGCCGGAATCCTGTCTGCATTGCCCCAAAGGTGCATTGGTGGACGTTGTCGAAAGAGCCAACGGGCAAACACAAACACGCCGACAGCTTTATTGCCTGGAAGGCATTCCAGATCCACACCTTTGTTACGTAGCAGCGATGGAGAAACTGGATCGTTGCGCTTATGAAATGTCTACAACCAATTGAGCTATCTTTACTCCATTGAAGCAGAAGGACTATGGCCAAAGGAATTACAAAAAGATCAGAGGATTATTCACGGTGGTATTTGGACGTTGTTGCGGCGGCGGATCTCGCTGAGCATTCCGCTGTCAAAGGCTGCATGGTCATCAAGCCGAACGGCTATGCCTTGTGGGAAAAAATTCAGGCCCAACTGGATCGCATGTTCAAGGACACAGGGCATGTGAATGCCTATTTCCCGTTGTTCATACCGGAAAGTTTTCTACAAAAAGAAGCCGAGCATGTGGAAGGCTTTGCCCCCGAATGCGCGGTCGTGACGCACGGCGGCGGGAAAAAGTTGGAAGAACCATTGGTCATTCGTCCGACTTCGGAGACCATCATTTGGTCGACCTACAAAAAGTGGATTCAGTCCTATCGCGATCTGCCCATCTTGATCAATCAATGGGCGAACGTCGTCCGCTGGGAAATGCGCACACGGCTTTTTTTGCGCACAACCGAATTTCTTTGGCAGGAAGGCCATACCGCTCATGCAACGGCTGAGGAGGCGGAACAGGAAACCCTGCAGATGCTCGACGTTTATCGCACCTTTGCCGAAGAGTATTTGGCCGCTCCGGTATTTGTCGGCGTCAAAACTGAAAGCCAAAAATTCGCCGGTGCGGTGCGAACCTACTGCATCGAGGCCATGATGCAGGACGGCAAGGCATTGCAGGCCGGCACCTCGCATAATTTGGGACAAAATTTTGCCAAAGCATTCGACGTGACCTTTCAAGATGAAGCCGGAAAACTATCTCACGTCTGGGCCACGAGCTGGGGCGTTTCTACCCGACTCATCGGCGCCTTAATCATGCTGCACGGCGACGACAATGGTCTGGTCATTCCGCCGCGCTTGGCGCCGATCAAGGCCGTCGTCATTCCGATCTGGAAAGGCGACGATGAGATCGGAACAATGAGGGAAAAGGCCCGCGAGCTAACCCAAGGTTGGAAAGATCGAATCGCCTTCAAGATCGATGACCGCGATCAGTACCGGCCGGGCTGGAAATTTAACGAATGGGAAAAACGCGGTGTGCCGATTCGCATCGAGCTGGGACCGAAGGACGTTGAGCTCCACCAGGTTGTGGTAGTAAGACGCGATACCGGCGAAAAGATACCCATGCCACAAGAGGGCTTGCTGCCGAAACTGGAAGCCCTGCTGGAAACCATGCAAAGAGAGATGCTGGAAAAAGCCCGCCAATTCCGCGACGCAAATACCTTTGTCGAGGACAACTATGCTGTTTTTCAAGAGCGCATCGAGCAGCCGGGCGGGTTCTTCTGGCTGCATTGGTGCGGCGATCCGCTCTGCGAAGCCAAGTTTCAGGAGACCTCCAAGGCCACGATTCGTCTGGTGCCTATGGATGGCAAAAAGGAGGCGGGCGTTTGCATCGTTTGCGGAAAAGCTTCGCAACAACGAGTGTTGGTTGCCAAGGCCTACTAATCGGATTTGTAACTCTGACAGGATTCCAAACCCTGTCAGAGCCGCAATGACACTCGCCTAGGTCGACAGAATATACCTTTTATTAGAGTAGGTAAGGAAAATGCCAAAAAGAAAAAAGGAATTGCTCAACATCGAAATTCCCAGCAAGGCGGTGCGCATTCAACATGCGAGCTGTCCTAACGGACATTCCTTGATGGATTCCGAGCACAAGATTAACGGCTATGCTTCAGTTACGGTGAAAGCCAAATATCGAGACCATGTCGGTCTCATTCATCTCGACCCCATCTACGGCAGCTTTAAGAACCTGATGGAGATAACGGTTCCTCAGGGCGAAATCGTCGAGCTGTTTTGTCCGGAGTGTGATGTTTCCCTGACTGATTCGCGACAAAAGTGTGTCGTGTGCTCGGCGCCCATGTTTGCCTTACTCTTACCTCATGGTGGAACGGTCGAAGGCTGTCTGCGCAACGGCTGCCATCATCACCACCTCAAGGTCGCGGATGGCAAGGAGTTGCTGAAAAAGCTGTCGGAAATTCACATAATTGACTCCTATTTGTGAGAAGGGCCGCATTAAGGGATGTCGTCGATTGCCCAGGATTTTAAGACCGGCTACGTGGCCATCGTCGGACGGCCCAATGTCGGCAAATCGACTCTCGTCAATAAGCTTCTCAGCTTTCGTCTCTCCATCATCACTCCCAAGCCGCAAACGACCCGGCATCGCATCCTCGGCATCAAATCCGGCGAAAACTATCAAATCATTTTCTGGGATACGCCGGGATTGATCGATCCGGTCTACAAGCTCCAAAGCGTCATGGTAAAAGCCGCTCAAACGGCCATTGCCGAAGCGGATGTGAATCTGTTTTTGATCGAGGCTGCCGCCAAGCTCGAGCCGGCCGCAAAGGATGTCGATATTTTGAACCACCTCATCTTGGCCGCCAAGCCGATTATCCTCGCCATCAATAAAGTCGACTTGCTCGAAAAGAGGCTTTTACTGCCGCTCATCGATGCCTATCAAAAGCTGCACAACTTTGCCGACATCGTGCCGATTTCTGCATTGCAGGGCGAAAACCTCGGTGCTTTGGAAGAGGTCATCGTCCGGCTAATCCCCACGGGCCCGGCCTTTTATCCGCAGGACTCTCTGACCGAGCATCCGGAAAGGTTTTTTGTCAGCGAGATCATTCGTGAAAAGATTCTGCTGAGCTATGGCGATGAGGTTCCTTATTCGACGGCCGTTGTGATCGATGAATTCCGCGAACAGAAAGGGCGCAAGGACCTTATCAAGGCCAGAATCGTGGTGGAAAAGAGTTCGCAAAAGGCGATCATTATCGGCAAGGGAGGAAGCGCTTTGAAAAAGGTGGGACAACTAGCGCGCCAGGAGATTGAGGAGTTCTTAGGCCGGCCGGTGTTTCTGGAACTCTGGGTTGCGGTGCGCGAGAAGTGGCGGCAAAAAGATGCCTTCCTCAAGGAATTTGGCTATGAGTGAGGGTGAGGATTCAGCCGTCCGAGGTAAAGCTCGTCTTTCGGCCGCCTATCCTTGTCATTCCGGCGGATGCCGGAATCTCCATAGACATCGACGATTCTTCAGGAGACCCCTGCATCCGCAGAGGTGACAATTATGCCTTTAGGAATATCTTCTGCTTGTAAAGGAAAAACAGAAACAGCCATTTGACGGCCAGCACGCAGCTTGCCACAAAGAACGGCTTGAAAGCACCCAAGTGGTCGACAAATCCGTGAATAAAAATGTCGGCAATGATACCGAAATTAAACAGAGACTGCGCCACATAAATGGTGATGGGATTCAAACCGATCACCACAAAGAAGAATGCCCACCTTTGATATCCACGCACGTCGATGATCCAATAGAACAAAGCCAGCAGTAGCATACTCCAGCCGCCCGCATAGAGCACATAAGAGCTGGTCCAGATCAGCTTGTTGATGGGGAAAACAATGCTCCACAATCCCGCTACAACCAAGCAGGCCACGCCGACGGCTGCCAGGCGCAGGACTTTTGTCCCTTGCGGCTGTGAGGTTCTCAGCCAATGCCCGCTGAGAACTCCCAGCAGCGTCGTCGCAATGGCCGGAATGGTGCTGAGAATACCCTCGTTGTCGCCAAATTCGAAGCAGCAGAACCTGCCCGGCAAGAACAAGCGATCGATGTAAGAGGCTAAATTGCCTTCTGGCGTCAGCGCTCCCGAGCCGAAACCGGGCACCGGAATAAGCGCCATCGCTCCCCAATAAAGAAGCAGGATGGCACCGGCGGTGATGGCCTGACCTTTGATTTTGAAATTCATGACAATGATGCCGGCAAATAAGCTGCAAAGAGAAATCCGCTGCAACACCCCCGCCCAGCGAAAGTTCCCGAAATTGAAATCCAAAATCTTGTTGTGCACCAGACCCAGGACAAACAAGGTCAAAGCTCGCTTGAAGATGTGGACGTAAAGATCCTTGCGGCTGTCACCGCGCTCCAACCTCTTGCTGATGGAAAAGGGCATGCTGGCGCCGACGATGAACAGAAAAAGGGGGAAAATCAGATCGTAAAAAGTAAAGCCATTCCAGCTCGAATGGTCGAATTGTCTGGTGATCGTTTCGGCAAAAGGCAAATTGAGCCATTTTACCAGCGACAATAAAACGCTGGCGCCGCCGGTGATCCACAACATATCGAATCCCCGCAAGGCATCGATAGATACCACTCGTCCCGCCGGGACGTTCTTCATCTCAGTTGACATTCTTTCCTCTCCATTAGTTTAGTTTTGCAGGCGATGAATGTTAACGCAATCTTGCTCCCCATCTATCCTTCTCGCGCTCTTTCTCCTGCTCGTTCTCGTGCTGTTGCTCGTTCTCGCGCTCCAGCTCTTGATTCTTTCCAGTCGCCTGACGATGCAGCCACTGTGAGGAACGAATCCATATCGACAAGGTTGAGCATCTTTTTTACAAGCGACCGAAAGCTCTTCTTCCCATCCTTGGCATAGCTGAGAGGGCTCTTTTCCGCGATGGAAAGACCTGCTTCAACCAGCATCTTTGCCAGCGTTCGCGCCGTGAAAAACGAGCAATGATAGCGCGGATGGTTACCACCCACCCAGCGATGACCGACGGGCGAGAGCAGGAATTTCAGGCTGTGCAGGTTGGGCACCTCGATGACCAGAATCCCTTCCGGCGAAAGGCATTTCCCCAGCTTTCTAAGGATCAGCAGCGGCTCGCGAAAATGCTCTAAAACGTGCCAGAGGGTGATGATGTCGTAAGGCTTACTTCCATCCAAGGCTCCCGGTACTTGCAGATCCGCCATCCGAACCGCGAGCCCGAATTGGGCCTGCGCATACTTGGCAGCCATCGCCGAAATCTCGATTCCCTCAACTTCGTAACCATAGCTTCGGGCATGCTGCAAAAAGTAGCCGCGACCACAACCCATATCCAGCAACCTGCCGCTTGGCTTTATGCTTTTCAGCCACCCCAGTCGCTGCCGATTAATGTGCCAAAGCCGGCGCAACTGCAGGTCGGGACTGTCCGCTGCATACTCTCCAATCGGCACTTGTTGAAAGTAGTCATCGTAGGATTCGGGGGCTTGCCCGCTCTCCGCCGGATTGAGCAGGTAGACAAATCCGCAGTTCTGGCATTTGACCAGACGAAAACCATCGACCAAAGACCATAGTTCGTATTTACTGCTTTGGCAAAGCGAGCAAGAACGCATTTCAATCAGTTGACTTGATAAAGGAGACGATTGCTCTTCCTTTGTAGAATCAGCAAGTGCACGATGACGGCAATTGAACAAGCAAATACCAAAAACGAACATTACAGAGCAAAATGCAGAAATATTGGCGGCTACGGAACCCAGCAATTAGGTGATGCGGCCGCCTCTGGAACCGGCTCTTATCCTTGTCAGGCAGTCAGCCAAAAACATTTTGGATTTTGATCGGTGATTCTGCTTTTTACTCTTTGATTTTTGATGTCGCCGCATGGCTTTCCGGTGCGCAGAACTGGCACAAAAACGCTACCAGGGAAATTCGGTAAATGCTTCGTACATCGCGCGAATGTTTTCCAACGGCACGTCTTCGCTGATCTCGCCGCAAGCGATGATGCCGCCATTCGGCGTGCCCAGATAATGAAACAGGTCGCAGATGAATTCCTTGACCTCTGCCGGCGAAACGAACGGCAAAACATTCTGCCGGTCGATGTCGGTGCGGAAGCATATCTTACCCGCATACTCTTTTAGTTGGTTCAAATCCATGACCGATGACTGACAATTCAGTACATCTACCTCCAGCTCAAGGAGATCCGGCATGATGCTGGTGATGTTGCCGTCACTGTGCTACCAAACATCCAAACCGCGGTCTTTGACTTTTTTGAACATGGTGGCATAGACGGGTTTGAAAAACCTGCACTAAAGCTGCGGGTCTATCAACAAGTTGGTTTGCGATCCCCAATCGTCGGCAAAATGCAAGCCTTGATAATCCAGCTTGAGCCACTCATCAATCCAGCGGAGATTGAAGGCCAGCAGATCATCCCGCAGCTTGTAAGCTCGGGGATCAAGGATGCAGGAAATAATTGGAGACACTCGGACCAAAGACCGTAATCAATCACCGGGTAGCGACCATAAGAGCAAGTTTCTCACGCGGGGAACGCCCTGCTCGCAGTGCTTTTTCTCTGCGCTTGCTGCGGGTGATAGGTGTCCTCCGGCCAGTCTTTAGGATTTGAACGGCGACCGTGCACTGGAAGATGTGCACAAGGTTGTTTTTATCTGGCGCACGCTAGCCTCGGAGGTTCTCCGCGATCATTGCGGGCCTTGCGCGAGGTTGTTTTTTTCTTCCGTCGCCCGTTGCCGCGGCGAGCCTACCAATAAAGGCAGCGAGCTTGGCTTGGGAATCTTAACCTTGTGATCCCTTACCCTTACTGTAGATTGGCAAAATCGAAAATTTAAGCCGTAGGAGATGTCTCCAGACA
>DYKH01000331.1 GCA_020722685.1 Caldithrix sp.
CTTCCTCGGCGGCCTTCTCGCCCGCCTTGAGCAGGAAAGGCAGGAAGGGGGTCAGGAAAGCAACCACATTGTTTACCAGCACGGACATGTCCATTGGATTCTTCTCCTTATTGTGTGTCTCATAGCCTTTTAGGAAAGCGAACATCCATAACCATCCGGCTCAGGACTCTCACTCTATGGGAGGCAAAACCTGATACAGGATATATTGTGCCAGTTCAGCCGGGCGAACCAACCAATCGGGATCTTCATCCCCAGATTTGCCCACCGCAGCGTAGAGGCTCAGTGCCAGACTTTTAGCGAAAGAGTGCTCTGGCCCCATCATAGGATGCGTGCTTGTGCTCAGCCGAGACTCGATAACCTGGTTGAGAGGGGAAGCGGCGCGTTGCAAGGCATAGTGCACCAGGCGAATCTGTTTGCTATCCAGAACTCGCGTCTTCAACCACTCCGCTGCCATAGCAACGGCCACACCTGCCAGCAGAAACACATCACCCGTGAAAAACCAACTCGGATCTTTCAACTGCGAGATTTCCTTTTTTCGCCTTTGATACAGCCTCCACCACGATGTCTGCAATATATTCAAGACCGTTTGCCACGTCTGTTCGCTCGGCGGACGCTGGCGCCCCAGCACCAACAAAGCCAGAGAGCGAGTGAGCATAAACGGCGAGGCAAACCCTACCTTCCAAACAAGGACCTGTTGTTCTGGATCTAAGGTGGAGACATTGCTCAAGCAAGCCAACGCATATTGCCAGAGACGCTGCTCCTCCCTCTCCCTTTCGGGTAGCGGGCGGGCAAGCAACCCAACCAGCAGTGGAACAGCGCGGGGGGCAATCTCTCTCTGAATCAGGAGGGGCAGCAGCTCTCTCCAGATATAAGCCGGACTGAACTCGTAGGAGAAACCACCCTCTGGCATATCGTATTGCGCCAACAGCATCTCTTCGAGCAAGGCGACTGTTTCCGGCAGGACCGGTTCAAGCGAGGCTACCGTCTCTGCAATCTGGCGGACAAGATTGTCAGCTTCCCAGTAGAATTCAGGAAAATAGCGGGGCATGCCTCCTGCAAGTGACCAACCTTCGTACATCGCGCGAGCTACTTGAAAAGCATCGGCCAGAAGGAGCAGGGCCATGTCATCAGGGGAAGGGACACGATGCCTCAATGCCCGCGCCAGTGCCAAACGACGGGGAGCGCCAGCCCGCATTTTCATGGAATCATCAAGAGGTTCGAGCAAAATTTTTCCAAGAAGTGGGTAAGCCTTCAGCACTTCAAGGGCAGGATAGTCACCCCTCTCTGCCAAGGAGGCAGAGCAAGACCGGACGTCCTCTGCTTGGGGGATTGCTCGCTGCAACAAAGCAGAAACGGTCTCATCAAAGCGTCCCCGTCGCAACAAAGCGATCGCCTGTGAAAGGCGTTTTTCCAATGGTTGGCCGACCTGTAAGGCATCTTGAGGGTCAACCAGCCAGCAAGCTGCCAGGATGATGGGAACCAGATCGTGTACTTTGTTTATTTCCCTGGGCAATTGCTGGAGCAGTGAAAAGACCGAAAGGCGAAGGGCATCGTCGGACAAGAATTCCGGTAAGGCTGATAATAGACACCCCAGCGGCTCTTTGCGTTGCGTTTCAACCAGCCAGTGAATCCATGGAGTAGGAATGTTCTGACCCCTGACTCGAATTTGATCAACCAGTTGCTTGATCAACCTGCTCTTGTGAGGCTCACGATCCTGCTGATACAAAGAGAGCATTGTCTCCAGCACAGTCTCATCGCTTTCCTTCACCACTTGCTGGGTCAACCAACTACGGCCATCGGGCATTAGATGAGCCCCTTTGATAAGTGAACGTAACCATTGCACCTGCGGGTAACGGCGGATAAGCTCGATCAGGCTTTGTAAAAGCGGCCTGGAGAGAGAAAAATTTTGCCACAACCATTTCAGCTCATCCTCCCCGAAATCGTCTAGGAGCTGGTAATCAGAGGCGGTCAGGTGTTCAACCAGGTCGTGCAAATAAGCCGGGTGTTTCAGAAAAGCCGGTAATATTTCGAGGAAAGCGAATTTGGATTCTACTTTGATGAGAGATTCGAGGTCTGCGCTTGAGATCTCCAAAAATTGGGCTATCAATGCCTCTATCTGCCCAAAAAGAGAGGGGAACAGATCCGCATCTGAGTTTGCCAGAATGCCCAGCGCCAGGATCAATGTGGCACGGCGACGCGCTTGGCCACGTCCTTCAGTTTCCTGCCCCCACAGCAGCGGTTGCCGTTGTCCCAGCAACAGTGCCAAGAGGATGGGAGTTGTAGATAACCTCCCAAAGCCTTGTTGTACGCGGCCGGCGCGCGCTAGCGCTTGAGCATATTGACGGCGATTGGCAAGGACACGTTCTGGCGGATAACGGTTCACATCTTTCCATGTCAGGAAAAGACTTGCCAGGCGTTCACTATCCTGGGGGGATAAGGTAGCGCTACGCAACATCCGCATCAGATCCCGCAATTCTTCTTCCGGGAAGAAGGGAAAAGTCTGTACCCACTCCGATGCTAACGCACACAGCGCTTCTACTTCATGATGATGGATAACACTAGAACCAGAGAGCAAATGCAACAAAGATAATCCAAACTCGCGTTCTGGATTCTCATCTCGAGAGGGCGTTCCGATTGTCTGCAAGAGAGCCAGCGAAATTCTTCCCCGAAGGTTCGTCAAAAGACGCAGGGGATTTCGTGATAATGGAGAAGATAGTCGTCTGGTCAACAAATCCCCTAATTCTCCGCACAATGATGCTATCGCCCAGCGGAACACTTCGGCCCGTGCTACTTCTACCTTGATGAGGTCAGATAAACTTTCTTCCAGCACCTCTTGACTGGGCGGGCGAGGGGAGCGCAAGCGAGTTGGCACACCGGAGACTCCGCGAAAGCCACCTATCATGTAGCCTTGATATAGTTCCAAAAGCGCCTTGCGCGCCAGACGAAGGGCGAACTCTTCAAAAGACTGATCGGAGCGCGGCAGGAGATAGATGGTCTCCTGCGCCAGTTGGCGGAGGAGCGTCAGGGAGGCTTGATCATCTTCGGTGTGCGTTTCCCACTCTTTTTCCAACAGGCCAAGTTTATCCCGTGAAGCCGCCTCGCTCACCACTTGTTCTCCTCAAATTGTAGAAATATCTGCCGTACTTCCTGCCATTCACCCCGTCGGCCGGTTTGCTGGAGCAGAGTCTCTATCTTTTGCTGTTGTTCTTTTTTTGACCAGGTCTCTTCCAGCAGCCAGGCCGTGCCGAAGGCTTGGAAACCACTATGGACAAATTCCCAGCGTTGGGTGAACTCATCTTTTCGCAGCAAACCCGCTTTCGTCCAGAAATCCCAAATTTTTTCGTCTTCAGGGAGAGGAGTCCAGGCGATATGCTCTCGCAAGAGCGGGTCGGGGAACGTGTGAAAAGCCAGGTCGGCGAGCGCCCGGAAGGCCAATCGTTCTTCGCATGGCAACGCGCGGCCTTTGGACTCTTCCCACTGAATAATTTTGCCAAGGAAGGAACGGTAGATATCGGCCAATTTGTGGATATCCCCGATCCGTTGTAAACCGAGGGATAGGTCTTTCTCACTACAGGCCAGCCAGGTGAGCAAAGTGATGTAGAAGGGGGTGCGAAATTCGCGGAAATGAGGGGATAGAATACGGTTCACCAAATCTCGCAAATCGCTTTCTAGCTTTTCATCCATCTTCGGGTCGTAAAGTCTGCGCCAAACCTTTCCCAGATTAAAGGATAAATCGGCGATGTCGTTTTCATCCAAAGGCAGGAAAGTATAAGGCTGCAGACCAACCCCCTGGAATTGGTAAGGTCGAGAGGTGAGCAAGCGCAGATTTCCCCGCCAGGGATCGCTTTCCCAGAGCCGATGAATGGCTGTAGCGAAATCGCGGCGCTCTTGGGGCGTGGCCTCGTACTCGTCCAGTGCATCAACCAATAGCAATGCCCGATGGTCTTTAAGAGCCGAGCGCAGAGCGCGTTTCACCAGCAGCGGATCAAGGAGGATATATCCAGACGAACGAGCAATGGCTTTAGCGTATCCATCATACTGATCGGATGCATCCTGCCAGGCTTTTGCCAG
>DYKH01000078.1 GCA_020722685.1 Caldithrix sp.
TTGTGAATGAAGATTCATCTCCAGGCCAATTCTGCCAGGTACAATTTGGATTTTGATATGCCATTTTGAGTTTTAATGTTTGATATTTGCATGAAGGCTACTCGGACACTGTGAGAAAGTGAATAGCAGGACCACATTTTCCGGAGAGCCCTTTTTCCCCTGTCAAATCGCATAAGTACATGGCTAACTCAACCAATGCAAATCAACTCCTCTTGCGGCTGGGACAAAAATTCGCAGCCGGTCTCCGTTACCACCACAATTTCTTCGATCGTGGCGATGCCATGTCCGGCTACCGTCAGCCTCGGCTCCAGCGTATAAACTTGGTCCTTTTCCACTTTCAGAAAAGGCAAGTTCTTGTAGCGATCCCATTTGGGACAGAGCAGAGCGGAACCGTCGTGCGCTTTGCGGCCCACCTGATGCCCCAGCGCATGCGGATATTCCTCATACCCGGCGTCCACGATGAATTGCCGTGCCACGGCATCGACCGTCCAGCCTTCGACTCCAGGCCGAAGCGCATTCGCTCCTGCTCGGATGGCATCTCGAATTGTGTCAAAACCGCGCTGAACCTGTGACGGCGCTTGTTTTTCCCCGGGACGCAAAAAGTACCAGGTTCGTTGCAAGTCCGAAACATAGCCGTTTTTGCGCACGCCAAAGTCGATGTTCATGATATGTCCCGGCTCGATTTTGCGACCCGTCGGACCTGCGTGCGCACCGGCGCTTTCCGGGCCGGTGAAAACCGCCGGACATTGCTCTGGATCCCAAGCCGGCTCCAATCCTTTCTCGAGCAAACGTTGGCGAACAAATGCCGCGACTTCCTTCTCCGTCATGCCAGGCCGCACATAGGCGCTCACTTCATCGAATATCACCAACGTCTCCCGAATGGCGGCCTTGATCGATTCAATCTCCGACTTGGATTTTCGACCGCGCAGCGCCGCAACCAGGGCCTCACTAGATTCGAGTCTGGCCGCAAAAGGCGTCCCGGCCAAGTATTCGGTCAGCATCAAATACATGCCGTGAGTCAGGCCGTCCGCGGTGACGTCATTGGTGGAATAGTTGATAGCAATGCGCCCCGGATTCTCCTGATACAAAAGCTTGAGCAGCTCGTCTTTGATGGATTGGTCATAGCCAATCACTTCGTATTCGGCGTGATCCTTGATATTCTGCGCGTCCAATCTGCCGACGATGGCCACGGCTTTTCCCGCTGACGTGATCACGAACGCCGAGGGCCAAACACAATGCGTTCCCAAAATGATCTCCAGCATCGGATCGGGCGTCGCGGATGTTTCCCTGACAAACGTCAGCCACATATCCACGCCCATCTCGCGCAAAATTCTGGTAGACTGGCGTATCTTTTCGTTCACCATTTGAGCACCTCTTTATTCCTGGTTATGCTCGACTTTTTGCAGGCCCCAGCACAATTGACGATTATCTACTACCACGCAATCGGTTTGTCATGCAATCGCAAGGGCTCTGAATTCCCTCTCTACGGCCCGTATGCCTGTGCATGCAAAATTAAGTAATTTGTGGGAAAATTCAACGGCTTTTTCTTCCGGTTAGATTTGGATTTTGGCAGAAGTGAAAATTAGAAGGACTCATTGGCATAAACGGAAATGGCGAGTTTAAAGTGCAAACTCGCCATTTCCAGGAGGTCGCTGCAGGAGGGAGGCTACACGCACGACCACCAAAATTACTGCATCCGTACAGCATTGGTAACGATTGTTACAACCTCCTAAACACGATATGCTTTTTTCTTATTCCGATTTTTTGATTTTTGCGAAAAGAGTGCTTTTGCGAGCGCAAAACCCCCTGTACGGTCAGGTCTCAATTCTCATGTACCCCCAAAAGGATTATTGCCGGTCGAGTCATCGGCAATCTCATGGGTCGAGATCTCTCAAAGGGGTTACGACCTGTAAAAGATGTACTTCATCTTTCGGCAATCTGTTGGCACAGACCGTTCACCAGGATGGCGTACAAATTGTTGGCAAAGGCAAAGCTTGCTTCGCCGGCATGCAGAATAAATCCTCGCAGGGAGCGATTCCCGAGTTCTTGACCAAACCACCGCAAGCTATCGAAATCCACTGATCGTGCGGAGGCTGCGCTTTTGATCTCGATGCCAATGCAGCGCCCGCGTTGATCCTCCAGTATCAAATCCACTTCTCGCCCACTCTGGCTGCGAAAATGAAATAATTGGACGCGCGTGCGATTTCAAGCAATTTGTTTCTGCCGATCAGAGACGACAAAACTCTCCAAAAGGAGACCCCTTAGGTTGAGTTGAAGCGGCAATGAATCGGCACCTACGCCGAGGATGTGAGCGGCCAATCCGGTATCAGTAAGATACAGCTTGCGTGTCTTGATCACACGCTTCCCCCAATTGCCGCTCCATGTCGGCAGCCGGTAGACAAAGAATATGGCCTCGAAAAGCGCCAAATGCCGTTTCATGCTTGTTTGGGGAATCTGCCGAATCCGGGACAAATCTGCTACGTTCAGCAGCGTATCGGCAAGTCGTCGAGGCTAAGATATACTCGTTAAGGGTCGCTTTTTCATGTCATGCCTGTGAATACAGGCATCTCCTAACTTCCTTATCGTAAGGAGATTTCTGCATGCGCAGGAATGGCAACAAGGGTGTAATTCTCACCCTTAACAAGTATAGAGCATATATTCCCTCGAAACGGATGATATTCGTCCACTGCGTGGACGCTCTGTCAACTTTTCGGCAAAACGAGCTGAGAAAAAGTCAAGGCAAAATGTTTCTTGGGTAGTCAGTGATCCGCGCTTCATCGATTCCTGTTCCGAACCCACCACAGGAAGATCAGGTAGAGCATCCACACGACTACAAAAAGTCTTGCCCCTAACCAGACCCTTTTGCCGACTTCGCGAAACGAATTCCGCAGCGCGTTTGGCTTGAAAAGCTCTCCTTTCAGGAAAAGAGAAATGACTCGTCCGGCTAAGACAACGACAAGCAGCCAAAAAAGGAGATAAAAAAAGAAACGGAGGCGCAACGCGGCATTCCCAATTCGTTAGTGAGTGTAGAGACAAAATTCTTTGTAGAAAATTAGGACAGACACACATGGCAAAAAGGTTGTCAAGACGAGACCCCTCGATGTGGCGCTCATGAATTCCTGCTCTCAATGATCTGCAGCAAATGCTGCAAGTGCTTCTTAGCGTCGCTCTCAGGGTGCGACCCGAGGACGCCGGCAGCATTGTGCAAAGCCTTGTTGATTTCCGCCTTTGCGGCTGCGACGGCACCGCAGGCCGAAAAAATGCTGATGGCCATCGCAATGTCTTCCCTGCGGAGAGACTTTTTATCGATGATCCCATGCAATCTCTCCACTTCATTGCTATCGGCGCATTGCTCGGTGTAAATCATGAGAAAGGTCTTTTTATGCGCTTTCAAATCGCTGCCAATGTCTTTACCCAAGACTTCTTGCTCGCCGGTGACGTCGAGAAGGTCATCCTGAATCTGGAAGGCCCGACCCAGCATCCTGCCATAGTCGCTCATTGCGGCGATTTGCGCTTCATTCGCTCCGCCCAATATGGCTCCGACCTCGCAAGCAGTGGAAAACAGTCTGGCGGTTTTTTTGTCGATCATGTCAAAATATTCGTCGAGCGAAACAAAAGCGCGTGTCTCAAACTCCTTGTCCAATGCCTGACCTTCGCATATTTCCATGATGCCTTGAGAAAAGCACTTGAATATCCGGGGCGCGCTGGGCGAGATGATCCGGCTCAAAGCCAGATAGGCCATGACCAAAAGCCCGTCACCAGCCAAGATAGCCACATTCTCGTCCCACTTTTTGTGCACGGTGGGACGACCCCGGCGCAGGTCGTCGCGGTCCATGATGTCGTCATGCACCAAAGTGAAGTTATGTACGAACTCCAATGCCGCTGCTGCATCCAAAGCTTTTTCCGTCTTGCCGCCCGAAGCCTCACAAGCCAGCAGGAGCAGAACGGGACGCAGAAGCTTGCCGCCGGAACTGGCGGCGTAACGCATTGGCTCGTACAGCGAGCGAGGCTCAGTTTTGGTAAAGAATTGCTGTACCCGCTGAGCAATTTCGCTGCGCAACTCGCCCACTTTGTTCTCAAAACCTATCTGTTCCTGCAAGGTTTTCTTGTCCTCAAAAATGTTGTAGCGCGAGAAAGGGAAATTCAAACGTCAGTCATCGTTGCATCTTGGAATTCAACAAAACTCGTCAGTGATTACAGGGTCATCATTCTCCGGCCAACCTTGCCGGATTTATGTGTTACCGAAATTTCTACGATGAGCCCTTTGAGGTGTCAGATCGTGGCCGCAACGGTCGCTGCGAGACAAAAAGGTAACCGATCACAGGATGCTGTCATCCTTGCGTATGCAGGTGTCTCCTTCTGCCGTGTAACGGAGAGGAGATTCCTGCATACGCAGGAGAAATGACAGCGCTTACAAGACACCCCGTGATTGGTTACTAAGAAAGCAGCCTCGCGCAAGGGCCGCAATGAACGCAAACAGAAAACCTCACGAGGTTGGCGTGCGCGAGAGAAAAACAACTTTGAGTACGGCTTCCAATGAACCGTCGCCGTTCAAATCTTATGAACTGGCATGAGGATATGCGGCATCTGCGACACGCGCAGGGAAAAAGCTTTGGGAACACTGCGTGCGCTGCGCGAGAAACTCGCTCTCGTAGCCGCTTGCCCTGTGATTGGTTACCAACCTGTCATGTACCTCGAAATCACCCAAAATAGTTATACTCGTTAAGGGTCGCTTTTTCATGTCATGCCTGTGAATACAGGCATCTCCTAACCACCTGTTCACAAGGAGATTCCTGCATGCGCAGGAATGACGAGATGGATGAAATTTCTACCCTCAACGAGTATGATCGATGTGGCCTTTCGAGTAAACTCTGACTTACATCCCACTCCACGACGGGCGCCTGCGCTCCACCCCAAAAAATCGATCAATCCAGTGGCAATTTGGATGACCATTAGACCGGATTCTCAGAGGCATTTGAAGAGCCTTGCCACGGAATCAAAACAAATGAGGAGTCTACTGCTTTTTTACAAAAAAAATCCGCCCTCCAACGATGAAGCGCGGATGAAATAGCGGCGATTGCCGAATCTAAAACTGGCCGGTGACGGTGAACCTGTTCAGCGCGCCGATTTCTCCATAAGAGGAGTAGGCGTAATCGATCTTGATGGTGCTCCAAAGCACCCCTAATCCAATGGAAGCGCCGGCGAAGCGATCCTTGGAGGAATCGACGTGCATCTCCTTGCCGAGGTTGTCGTATCCCAAGCGCAAGAGCAAATTGTCCGAGAGAATGAATTCGCCGCCCAAAGCGCCGTGCCAGTCTTCCTCTTTGAACTTGTAAAGATTAAAGGCGATCATAAGCGGCAAGTGCTCCAATTTCTTGGCAAAGCCAATGCGGAAATTGAACGGCAAATCATCCTTGCGCACGACAAAAGCCGTCGTGGCTTGACCCAAGTTAAAGACGCCGGCGGCAAAGGTCAGAGCTTTGGAGGGAATGACATAAATGCCGCCCACGTCTATAGCCACCGCATCCGCGGAAAAGTTATCAATGGAGGCGCGGATGTATTTGATGCTCGCCCCGGCGTACAAGTTTTTCATCGGCTCGCCGGCATAGGCTCCGGCGACGGCAATGCTGCCGGCGCCAAAGTTGCCGAGGTCGTTACCATCCTCATCAGTCTTTTGGAAATTTCCGTAATCCATATAGAGAACCCCGATTCCCAGATTGCCGGGACCTAAACTGGGTTGTACGACTCCGATGAATCCCGAGTTCAAGTCCAGCAAATGGTCCAGGTAGGAAAAACTTCCGGTGCGCTTGGTAAAGGTAGCGATCCCCGCCGGATTATAATAAATGCTGTGAACGTCATTGGGGACGGCCAAAAAGGCCCCGGCCATTGCGCTGGGCCGAGCCCCCACTTGGGTACGGAGAAATTGAAAGCCGACCGTGCCGGGAGAGTAGCCAGCTAGCACCGCAGAAGACAACAGGAGTATGACAGCAAAAAGTTTGAGAAATCTCATGTCCAAATCCGCCTTGACAGCAAAACAGGTCTACACAGAAATGATGAGAGCCACCTGTCGGAATCGAACCGACGACCTGCTCATTACGAGTGAGCCGCTCTACCGACTGAGCTAAGGTGGCCGAAAACGTTATCAAATCTGCGCGAATTTAGCTATTAACCTACATGAAAGCAAGGAAAATTTTGCCGACCAGGTAGATCTCACTCACTTGCGCCCTGTAAGTGAGCTATTGCTCGATCAGAGCCAAGCATCGACCCGCAGGCAAGGCCCGCAGGTTTTGCCTTTCATTGGGCGTGCCTGATAGGGAAAAGACCCTTGACTGCCAACAGATTTGCCAGCGATTCCCGACTCTTTCAAGATCGTTAGAATTGCAAACTATGCCTTGCAATTTTCCAATATTATTGCTACCTATGCTAAGCATTCATTTGTGGATCAGATCGTAACAGGAAATCAGTTGCGCGATTCAGAGGTATTTTAGCGTTACTCTTGAGTGAGAGAGAGTGAATGGATTCCCAGCTTTGCTTTTTAACCGACGCCATAGAGCATTTGCAGCAAGCTCATGAGGCCATCGAAAACCTCAACCTTGAGCAGGCGAAGGAAGAATTGACCATCGCCCGCGAGATCGATCCATACATTTCCACGCTCGACACCACCGCCAAGCTCATTGCTCTTTTTGAAAAACACCTCGAAGAATGCGGCGAGGTGGAAGACTTTTTGGCCCAAGTCTGGCAATTTGTGCCGCAGGCTTGCCAACAGAACAAGCTTTTCCTCAATGAAGCTAAATTAGCCGACAAGTATCTGGTCAAGATCGCCGAAAAACAGTTACCTCCGGACAGCGACTTTATCGATCCCGATGAAATCCTGCATTGGGGCAGCCTCTATCTGGTCGCCGGCAAATATGAGCAGGCTCGCAAGGTGCTGTTGCAAACCTTGTCCTCCACCCATCCGCTGCGGGCGGACTTGTGGGCCTACTATGGCGATGTGTGCATGGAATCCAAAAAATCCAACGAAGCCATGGCGGCTTATCTGAATGCAGTAGTGATCGATCCGCAGGAGATGGACCTATTTCGCATCAGGAACAAAGACATTTCCGCTCTCTTTGCTGCTTTGCAGAAAAGTCATCCCGAAGCTGAAGCGCGCGCCTTGCTGCTCTTCCATGGCTGGCTGAACGGATTGTTCAAAATACCGCCACGCTTTGGCAAATTCTTCGCTGAGCACCAAGCCTTTCAGACCCTACTCGATGAGGAGCTTCCCAATGACAAAGCCGCCAGGATTCATCGTTTTTCGATCTGCCTCTGCCGCGACCAATCCCAGTCCGGCGATGGGCCGCACGATTACAGTTTTCGCGAGCGCATGTTGGAACTGGATGCAGAACTGTTCGCGCAGTACATGAAAAAGCTGGGGAGATAAGCCGACAGACACCACAGGTCTAAACCTCACAGGTCTCGGAGACCTGTGAGGTCTGACGAGTTTTCTATGACCTTTGACGTTTCATGCTCATATTGCGCATGGAAACCGCCACACCGACCAAATATTTTTTCGATGCAAAAAAATTTTTTCCGCAGTCTCAAAACTTTTCCGTAGTCAAGGCGCAGAGGGAATCCCATCTGACTCGCGACTCGCCTTCCCTCAAACATCTGCTGTACGGAACTCTATCAACCTAACAAAATTTAGCTCACGGGGCATCGATGGGCAAGCATATTGAAATAGCAGGCACTGGCACCTAATTCAGGCGCGGTGCCTTTTTGCGTTTGCACCAGAGGAACAACATGCATTTCATTGTCCTCAGAGCTGAAGAGGAACCATGAGAATCAAGCTGCTTTTATCAAGCCCAAATGGTCAGAGCACCATTCCGATCAATTACCAATACCACATGGCAGCGGCCATTTACCAAATCCTTTCCACGGCCTCACCGGAATATGCGGAATTTTTGCATCGTCAAGGCCATCTCGGCCCGGACGGCAAGCCACGCAAGCTGTTCACATTCTCCAAGCTGTACTTCATACCTAAGGCGACCCAGCAAGGCAACCGACTGCTCGTCAAAGCTCGCAGCAGAGTCGAGCTGGTGGTCTCCAGCCCCATGCTGCAGGATTTTCTTCAGCATTTCGTCATCGGTCTCTTCGAGCGACAGAGAATCGACATCGGCGACCTGGAAGGGCGAATGACGCTTTTGGTGCAGCAGGTCGAAGCGCTGCCGGAACCCGTCTTTGGCGAAAGCACACGCTTTATCTGCCTCTCCCCTATCGTCCTAACCACGCAGATAGACACGTCTCACGGCATGGGGACTTATTTCTATCGGCCTTTGGATTTCGGACTTGCCGAGGCTGTGCGCAAAAATCTCTTGGGCAAACACAAAACCGCCTATGGCAAAGCCCCAGATAGTGATCGGCTGCACTTTGCCGTTGACGAAGCATATATCCAGCGTCAGGGCGGGCAGGAAGGCGTCTCTAAAAAGATCACCATTCGCGAGGGCCACGAAGACAAAACCGAAGTCAAGGCCTTTGTCGCGCCGTTTACGCTGACCGGCTCCACCGAGCTGATGCGCACCGCCTGGGAATGCGGCCTGGGTGACAAATGCAGCATGGGATTTGGGTGTGTGGAAGTCAAATCTACTCTAAACCTACGATCCAAGCCGCAAAGGTCCGGTTAATGGTTTCGTAGACCTTTGAAGTCGGATGAGTATACCACGAGTATAGGAGGAGTATAGGACGAGTATAAAAGAAGGAGAGGAAGAAAGGCGAAAGAGTCGCGGATTAGAGACTGACATGTGGGCATCAATCCGGGTATCCAAAATATTGTAAGGCATTGTTTCTCTTTTGGCTCTTACCGATTTCGCTGAGCGAGAATGCATGGGAGCGTTGGATTAAAGGTAAACATATGAGAGGAGTTGAACGCATATAAATGATTTCAGAGATCTAGAGGCTATAGAGAGTATCAGATCCGTTGAGAAAGGAGAAGTAATGGAAGAGATAAACAACCCGAAAGATCTTATGATTTCTTTTGCTCCAACCGGCGATCCCTTTGTGGATGCTGGGAGCGCCGCCTTAAGTTATTGGTTGGAAAAAACTCAAGGCAAAAATTTAATACAGATTATAGAGGAGGTCGCGAAGATATATGTTATACGCTGGAAGGCAAAGATAAACTCACTTTTTTTAAACTCTCCTATAACCCATACCTCGCGTAAAGGACAGGCAAAAATAGATGCCACCATGGAATTATATGACAAAGTGCTTAATCCTAAATCGTCTGGTGTCAAGGGTGAATGTAGAATCTGCGGCGAAGAAGGGCCTCTTTTTGATGTAGGACGAGAACAATTTTGTTTGGCAGGGTCAGCGGCCTTCGTTAATTTTCATCATGCTCACGAGGGAGGCTTATCTTTGTGCAGGAATTGCGTAATAAAGCTTTTTTTCCTACCACTGATCGTTGTGCAGATGGGCGGCAATTTAGCTCTTTTGCAGGTTACCAATCCGAAATCAAATGATTTTTGGATTAAAAAGACAGTGGAAACAAATTTATTTAAGATTGGTATTGGAAGCTCTGATGGGATTCTGAAATATGAGAGTAACAACCCAAGGAACGCGTTGTTTCATCTTGCAACTGAGTTAATAATGGAAACCGAGGAAGAATATGATGAGCAAATGCAGCTATACCATTTTACCAATTTTGGCCCGTCGCCAGATTGTGACATCTATACTTTACCAGCACCAATTTTTCGATTCTTGAGCAAAGTGATTCGCTATCACCGGGGTGCGTGGTTTCATTTCGTCAGGAGATATTATCATGTGAGTAAATCAAAGTGGAATCAGAACAGCAAGACTTGGCAGAACCAAACGGGTGTAACTTTGGAGGAGGATCAATATCGCAATAACCAGAATGATGTTTTCGAAATGTTATTAGCTCGTAAAAGTATTTTGCCATTACTCCGTAATTATGCCAAAACATGTTTTTTCAATTCCGAGAAATTTGAATCATTAGTTGCTGTGTACTATGCAGAGGAGGTTTTACAAATGGAGTCAAAACAAATTTTGCTGATTAAGAAGATTGCCGACACTATCATCAAGCTTGGCCAACAGACCAATTCCTTGAAAAAGTACTTGGTGCTGATTGAAGGTTCAGGCAAAGCTCATCAATTACGGGCAGCTTTGATCAAAATTATCAAAGACAATTTTAGGGCCGGCGAGAAAGAGCCTTTAATTACTCTCGATGAATACGTCACTTTTCTCTTCCCAGATGGTCGATATTGGGGGGAGGTGCGAGATCTCATGCTCATTTATCTTTATGAAAAGATGCATGAAGCAAATTTGCCGCTTGAGGTGATTGCGGATCAGGAAATTGAAGACACAGAAGAAAACACAATAACAACCATATAGGAGGTAGGTCATGAGAACAATTCAAGGATTTTTGCTGATTGATGTTGATGTTGCAGCTTTGAATAATGCTGGAGCTGACACTTCGACTACTTTGGAAAATGCCGTTATGACCAAAAAAATTCGCAAGAACGGCAAGGAGTACCCTTATGTGTCGGGTCAGGCTTGGCGCTATTGGTGGCGTGAGGCTTTGGTCCAGAATTTCAGTTGGCAGATGTCGCCGGTGACTAGAGAGAAAAAGATTGCCTACACAGAAGCGAATCCATTTCAATATCCTGACGATGATGTATTCGGCTATATGAGGGCAGCAAAAATTGAGGTAGAAGATGAAGCAACAGGGAAGAAGAAATCGGAAAATATAACGCTCACACGGGTATCACCGCTAAAAAACTCGGCTTTGATAGCGGCTGCTTATAATCCCATGGTTCAAAATTGGTCTTCCATGACTCGTCAAGATGGAGATGCCGTCCCCTATGGAAAAGAAGAATATTGTGCGATAATGAAAGGCATGTTTTCGATTGACCTTGAAGCAATCGGGACTTTTTCAATGCAAAACCGGTCCGGATTCATGAATATCAACGAGGCTATGAGAGACTCTGCATTAAAAGGCGGGTGTACATTGTTTGACGATCCGCATTCAAAAGACAAGTCTGGAAACCCAATCAAATTAGTACGAATGGCAAAGGATGTCCGTGAGAAACGTACAAAAGAAGCGATATCGGCGCTGAAATTCATCAGCGGAGGAGCTAAACGGACGACCAACTATGCGGACGTAGCACCAAAACTTATCTTACTCAGTCAATTCGCCAGCGGTAATCACCCATTTTCCCACTTGGTGAAAGAAGAATTGGGGAAAGCAGTATTTTCTATCGATGCGCTGAAAGAGGTGCTAAAGGATTACCAAGGCCAATTTATTGGTAAAGTTTTCATTGGTAAACGAAAGGGATTCATGGATGAGTTGGATGAAGAATTGGTGGGTCTAGACAATGGTCAAATAGAATTTGGGCCAATTAATGAGATGATTGACAGTTTTATTGAAACAATTAAACTGGATTGAGCTATGAAAATCTATCGAATTCATTTATCTAGTTGGACAGCCTCATTCCGATACCCCAACATGATCAGCGGCTTTCAGCCAACTTTACCAGTGCCGCCACTTTCTACAATAAATGGCCTTATCTCTGCCGCAATGGGAAAATACTTTGCCGTGACGGATGAACATTTTGGTTATGTTTTCCTGGCTGGAGGTCAGGCTGTGGATCTGGAAACAATATATCAGATGGGGCAATCGCTCACAAGCATAAAATCAAACGTCATTAAGCGCGAATTCCTATTTGATGCAGAACTGTTTCTTTATACCGACAGTCATTATATTGCGACCGCATTTGAGAAGCCTTGCTTCCAGCTTTTGCTGGGTCGGTCTGGTGATTTGGCTCAAGTCAATTCAATTACGTGCATTGATAGCCCAATGCAAGCAAGCCTAAAGCATCTCAAAGGAACAATTTTGCCATTTAGAAAACATCCTTTGCCTGCGGCGATTCAAGCTCTGCCTGTATGCTTTAGCAACGATCTGCCAAGACGAAATATTGGCACGCAACCTTATTGTCTGTTACCAAGCGATTATCCTCCGTTAAAAGAAGAAATACGGGCAGAGGGCTTTGCTGACGAAGTATTATTAAATGGTAAAAAGTTGAGTTGGGATGTGTATTGGCAAGAATTTTAGTGCAAAACCTCAAAGGTCTCCCAGACCTTTGAGGTCTTTTATATTGAGGAGCCATTATGATTTTAGCAAAATCAGACGGGACTTCTTTACAGCAACACATTGATGATTGTTTGGTTATTTGGAAGGAATTACGGCAATCTTTACCTTGTATTCCGGAAGTGACGGGTTTGCCACAATTCTGGCAAATCCTTTTTGCCGCAGTGTACATTCACGATTTTGGGAAAGCACAGAAGGAATTTCAAAAAGCTCTCAAAGGCCAAAAGAATTTCTGGGAGCATCAACGACATGAGGTTTACTCAGTTCCTTTTGCAGAAAAGTTTTCTCTTGCATCACCAGAAATTCAACTAATAAAAAAAGCTGTTCTTGGGCACCATCGAGACTACAGGAGACTGCAATTCGAGAGCTATAAAGATGACGAGACCATTCAGCAGGAGTTGAAGTACAAGTGGGAAGCAAGAGGTTTTGCCATCCATCCTGAGGACTTTTATACAAACCTGCGAAAAGGATTTTTGCTTGATGAGCTTAAGCAGCTTATTTCTGGTTTTAGTCAGGTCGCTCTAAAGCACGGAATCAAATCCTTGGTGTTCAATCGGCAGGTTTCGATTATAGAACAAAAAAATCCTTACGAGGAAATTGCTCAAAATAATGAAAGCTATCTTCCGACTACAATTGAGTTCTTGCAAAACATACTGCTATGGGGCAGCCTAAAAATTTGTGACCACTATGCTTCTGCTGGCTTAAGAAAAATCGCTCGTTTAGAAAGATGGCATTTTGCTTTCCTTGATGATTTTAATTCCAAACCGAAAAATTTATACACCCACCAACAAAAATGCTGGAATCGGAGTGGCAATTGCTTGCTTATCGCGCCTACTGGTTCAGGCAAAACCGAGGCTGCGGTTGGTTGGTTGCGACAACAAATGAGCGAACAAGGAAGGGTATTTTACATACTTCCTTACACTGCTTCGATCAATGCGATGCATTGCCGACTTTCGAAAGAAATGGATAGTCATTGTAAAGGTTTTTCGGAGATTGTCGGCATCCACCACCATAATGTCCCTTATTACTTGGCTTCATTTTTCGATAGATTGTATGGCGAAGTGGATGTTCAAACCCGTAATGAAAAAATCAGGCAGTTACAGAATCAACTAAAACGGATGCAGCATCCACTGAAAATTTCAACACCTTTTCAAATATTAAAGTATTTCTACGGCGTCAAAGGTTTTGAAATGGGCTTCACTCAGCTTGTTGGTGCAAAACTGATTTTCGATGAAATCCACGCTTATGATCCTGTCACATTCGCACAAATTCTGGTCATGCTTGATTATCTACTTACATATCTTAAATGCTCGGCAATGGTTATGACGGCGACACTTCCTTCATTTATGATAACACAATTAATGTCAATTCTCAGAATTGAAGAACCAATTCTTGCTGACAATCGATTCTTAGAAAATTACATGAGACATCAAATTCATGTGATTGACCACGATGTGTTTAGTATTATTCCTGATCTATCGAAGCTATTAGATGAAGATAAGAAAGTGATCATCGCAACGAATACTGTTAGGCAAGCTCAATCCATCTATCAGAAACTCTGCCAATTGTTTGATGAAAACCAGATCACTCTTGTTCATGGCCGATTCAATGCAATAGATCGACAAGCAAAGGAAAAGGAAATTTTCGATGAGCACACTCGGATACTCATTGGAACTCAAGCAATTGAGGTCTCCTTGGACATCGATTTTGACGTCTTGTTTACGGAGCCTGCTCCGCTCGACGCGCTCTTGCAACGATTTGGTAGAATAAACCGCAAAGGTAGAAAACCTTTATGTCCGATATTTGTGCTCAAACAAGGAAGTAAACAGGATCATTTCATTTACGAGCCAGAACTCGTGGAAAAAACGCTTGCAGTTCTCCAAGAGGTTGATGTTTTGGAGGAAAAAAAAGTACAAGAATTGCTTGACCGCGTCTACCCGGATTGGCTGCCAAAACAAAGAGAGGAGTTTGACCTCACCTTGAGGACATTCAAAGAATCACTGACATCTTTGCAGCCATACTCAAGGCCAAAAGAACGTGAAGAAGAGTTTTATGAAAAGTTTACTGGTATTCGTGTTCTACCTGCGTGCTTTTGGCAAGAATACAAAGAACGGCTCGAAGGCTACGACTTCATTGGAGCCGATCAATTGTTGGTTACCATTCAAAAAGAGATGTACTTTCAATTGAAAAATAACAGGAGCCCTTCTCAGATTGAAAGAAAAATTATAGACATATTACGGCATAATGACGAGATTGAACGACATAGCGTTCTCGTAGCAAAATGCAAGTACAACCGACAAGTAGGGATGACAGAGGAGTATCAGGAAATCGACGATAGTCCTTTCATTTAGCAAAGCAACACTTGTAGACTTCATAGCAATTATTTCGATTTTCGTGGACCAGCCGTGTGGTTATACTCGTAAAGGGTCGCTTTTTCATGTCATGCCTGTGAATACAGGCATCTCCTAACCACCTGTTCACAAGGAGATTCCTGCATGCGCAGGAATGAAAAGATGGATGAAATTTCCACCCTCAACGAGTATAATAATATCAACACCCTGTTGAATGGCGCTTTCCAATATTCATTCAAAATATGGAAGCCGTAGCATTACATTTTACCGGCACTCAAATCAATTATTATTTCCACTGCCACCGCCAGCTCTGGTTTTTCTCTCATGATATTCACTGCGAGCAGGAATCGGATGTCGTCTACCTCGGCAAAGTCATCCACGAAACCAGCTACGAGCGGGAGCGCAAGGAAATCGAGATTGACAATCTGAAGCTGGATTTTCTTGACATTCGGGATGGGGTGCTGCACGAGGTGAAAAAATCTGATTCATGGAGCAAAGCCCATGAGTGGCAGGTAATCTATTATCTGTGCGTCCTGAAAAGTAAAGGGGTAACCCTTCTGAAAGGTGAACTAAACTATCCAGTAATCAGGAAGACCATCACCGTGCTCTTGACGCGGGAAAAAGAGCAACAAATGGTAAGCATCCTTCACGATATTGAGCGCATCATCAGCGAACCAAAGCCGCCCAGAGTATTGGATAAACGATCCGTGTGTCGGCTCTGTAGTTATTTCGAACTGTGCTACGTCTAAAGAAGAGGCCGGCCAACAATGCGAGATTTCATCCCCAGCCCGCTGCAGAGTTATTCGTCAGACTCCCAAGCCATAACCAAGAATCTACAGAGTGAAGCACCATGAAACGTCCCTACTACATTTTCAGCGCCGGGCGCATCCGCCGGCAGCAGAACACCCTATTCTTCGAGAAAGCAGAGAGCGTAGAAGCCGACTCCCAACCGGACGGTACCGAGTTGGATGAGGAAATATTAGTCGAGCCGGACTTTACCCCGGAGACGGACGACAAGGATCGCGTGCAGCGCCGGGTCATTCCGGTGGAGGGCGTAGAGTCCCTTTACTGTTTCGGCGAGATGACCCTGAATAGCAAGCTGATCAACTTTCTCGCCCAACAGCACATCGTGGCGCACTTTTTCAATTACTACGGCTTTTATTCCAGCAGCCTGGTGCCGCGCGAATATCTGGTAAGCGGTGAGGTAATTGTGCGCCAGGTGGAGCATTACCTGGATCAGCAAAAGCGTCTGTGCCTGGCCCGCGAGATCATTTCGGCGGCGGTGGACAATATTCTGCACAACTTGCAGTATTACCAAAACCGCGGCTGCTCGCTGCAAAACGGCATCGATGTCATCCAAAAAGAAAAGGAAGCCATCCCCTCCACTAGCCACCCGCAAGAGCTGATGGCCGTTGAGGGTCGCATCCGCAGCAGCTATTTCCAGTGCTGGGATGACATAATCGATGCTGATGTGAAATTCGAAAAGCGCACGCGCCGCCCGCCGGAGAACGCAGTGAATGCTCTGATCTCCTTTGGCAACAGCATGCTGTACACCACCGTCTTGAGCGAAATCTATCACACCCAGCTTCACCCGGCCGTCAGCTTTTTGCACGAGCCGGGAGCGCGGCGCTTTTCCCTGAGTCTGGACCTGGCGGAGGTGTTCAAGCCTTTTCTCATCGACCGGCTTATTTTCAAGCTGCTCAACCAGAATTCTTTGCAGGAAAAGCATTTTGACAGCCGGCTAAACTTTTGCTATCTCAATGAGGAAGGCCGCAAAATATTCGTGCAGGCGTTTGACGAACGATTGAAAACCACCATCAAGCACCGCAGCCTGGGACGCAATGTCTCCTATCGCCGGCTTGTTCGCTTGGAGGCGTACAAGCTGATCAAACACCTCATGGGCATCGCGCCGTACAAAGCTTTTAGGTTGTGGTGGTAAAGGAAAAGCCATCAAAGCTCTTGGAGATCTTTGAGGTCTGCGAGGAAATGTAACCGATCACAGGGTCAGCGATTACAAGATCAAATTCCTCACGCAAAGCCTGCCACGCTCGCGGAGTACCTTTTTTGCGCGCTTGGTGAGCTTTGCCTCAAGAGGCCACCCAACAGAAGTTGGGAGTTAATGAAAGACGGCTTTCATTAACACCTCGTTTGAACGAGGTGAATGAGCACTAGGCGGCTATTTGTAGATCCAATTCCGTGACTGTTACGGCGGTCTCAGCCAATCTTGCCCCTTTGCTAAGCCGAGCTCGCCACCTGTGATCGGGTGCGAGGAAATGAGCACAAACCATGTACCTCATTCTGGTTTATGACGTTAATGAGAAGCGGGTGGCCAAAGCGCTCAAAGTCTGCCGCGGCTTTCTGCATTGGGTACAGAATAGCGTGTTCGAGGGCGAAATCACTGAGGGCAAGCTGAAGGAGCTACAGCAAAGGCTGAAAGGGGTGATCAAAAAGGAGGAGGATTCGATTCTGTTTTACAAGTTTGCTCAGCAAGGGGCTTTTGAGAAGGAGATCATGGGGCAGGAAAAATCGCCCACGGATTCTTTCATATAACTGTACTTTGGCAAATTTTCTCTCACCACAATATGTAGGAGAACTCTCCGAGTTCGATCACAATATGCATTAATGCTCGATGTCTGAAGACATCTCCTACGGCTTTAGTTTTCGATTCTGCCAATCTACAGTCATATAAGTAACCCTTGTCCACAAGCTCCTCGATCCGAAAGGAGCGGTTCCTCTGCGTGGGTCGAAGAATCCCAGTTGTCACAGCCGAGTGCCGGCAATTCGGTTCAGAGGAGTAAAAGGAAAAATAGTGCCATCCAAGGCATGACGTCATCTGTACAAGCGGTCACCAGCCTCAGCGCATGGAGGTTATTAGAGGAGAGCACCATGACCAGAGATGATTTTTACGTTGCATCGCTTTTGCACGATATTGGGAAATTCTTGCAGCGCTCCGGAGCATTTTGGGTGGCGGAGCCGTTGCGGCAACATGCTCAATACGCGCATGCCGCCTTTTCGGCCCAGCTTGTTGCCAATCTTTTGGACACTCATCCACTCTGCAACCAAGCCGTCCGTGACCTCGTTTGGCTGCATCATTCCAAGAATCCGATGGACGTTTACGCCAAACTCCTGCAAATAGCCGACTGGCTTTCTTCGGGCGAAAGGCGGGCGGCAGCCGATGATGAGGTCACCACAGAATTCGCCAAGGCCCCCTTGCAAAGCATTTTTACCCATCTTTTCCAAATGAGGGAAAAAAGCTACCATCATCTGGCCGTCCTAAATGTGGATGAATACCCTCTTTTCCCCAAAAAGTCGGTTGAGGTAGACCCTCAGCGCTATCGAGAGATGTTGGACGGTTTTCTCCAAGAGTTCTCGGCCATCAAGAACGATCAGCAATTATACTTTTTACTGGAAAAGTACCTCTGGGCGATTCCGTCTGCCACTCCCAATGTGAAATCTCGCAGCCGCGCCGACATCAGTCTGTTCGATCATTGCCGCACAACCGCCGCCATTGCCCTCTGTCTTTATGACCAATATCAAGCTGGAGCGCTTCGGGATGAAACCATCCAAAACATCGAATTCAGCAAATTGGATGAGCGGCCGGCCTTCTTATTGGTGGGCGGAGATTTCAGCGGCGTACAGGATTTCATTTATAACATCGGCTCTCAAGGCGCAGCAAAAAGTCTAAAGGGGCGGTCGTTCTATCTTGACCTCTTGGATGAAATCATCTGCCAATACCTGGTGCGGACATTGGAGTTAAAGGAAGCGAACATCCTCTACAACGGTGGGGCAAACTTTTACCTGTTAGCGCCCTACGGTAAACGTCCCCAACTGGAAGAGGCTCGGCGCCGCCTGTCTCGACTATTGTATCGCGCCCACCACGGCAGCATCTATTTGGCCGTGAGCTGGGTGGAGCTCAGTATGCAGCATTTTCTCCCACCTCCGTATCAGACCGCTCACCCTGGCATTAGCGAAATGTGGCGCTTGGTCGGCGAGCGCTTGGGCTTGCAGAAGCTCCAGCGCTATCGCGAATTGGGCTACGAGAACGTCTTTCAAGCTCAGGACAACCAAGGCCTCCCCGAATGTCCCATCTGTCATGGCGATATGGAAAAGGCCCGCCCCATTGACACAGAGAAAGGCGACCATGCTTGCGCCATGTGCCGGAGCTTTGTTGCCTTGACCCAGCTGCTCAAAAAAGCAGAGGGCATCCAAGTCCATCACCTGAGCGAATCGGGAGAACCTTCTGAGCACGAGCTCACCACCGGATACCAGCAGGTACTGAAGGCGCTGGGCTTTCAATGCAAGCTCACGGACAGGATCGATCACTCACCCGAAACGATCTGTTTCAACCACACCGATTTCCTTCCTGGAAGGGGCTTTCGCTTTGGCGCATTCCGCATTGCCGAGGGCGATTTCGACGCATTGGCCAAGAAAAGCAAAGGAGCCAACAAATTGGCACTCCTGAAAATGGACGTGGATAATTTGGGTCGGCTCCTGCAAACAGGTCTGCCGGTGGAAGATATCAGCATCTCCCGCATTGCCGCCATCAGCCGGGAACTGCGGCTGTTTTTCGAGGGCTATTTGGCCAGGCTGCTGCAGAGCGCGGAATATTGGGACAAAATCTATCCGGTCTATGCTGGCGGCGATGACACACTTTTGGTGGGGGCATGGGATCAGGTCATAAAACTGGCGGCCCATATTCGCCGACAATTCAGCAAATTCGTCGGCGGCAATGATGAAATCACCCTCTCAGCTGGGATTGTCATTGTCGATGAGAAATTTCCCATCATTCGCAGCACCGGTCTGGTGGAGGAAGCGCTCCATCGGGCAAAGCATTATGAGGAAGGAAAGAAAGACAAGATTTGCTTGTTCGATTTTGTCTTCACTTGGGACGAATTCGACCATATCATCCGCATCAAAGATAAGTTGGTCTCGCTGATCGACAGAGGTGAACCCCGCGCCATTCTAAACAAGGTGATGAAAAGCACCGCCGGTTTTGAGAAATTGTTGCAAAGCGCCGGAACCGGCAAGCTCAAGACCGAAAAGGTCTGGCGCTTTGCTTACTATGTTGGTCGCAGCAAACACCATTCGGAAAAGTATCGGGAAATCGATGCCATGTATGATGATTTGCTTCGAACATACGAAAAAATCCTGTTTGATTGCATGACCGGACAAAAACAAATCAACCATATCATGATTCTGCCGGCGGCCTGCCGCTTGGCGGAATTGGCAACGCGAAAAAAATCCAAATAAGAGGAGGATTGAGAAATGGGTACCATGAAGGACGAATTGGAGAGGACCGGGCTGGCTGCCAAGCCTAAATCCGCACCCCCGAAGGGCAAAGGAAACTACCAATCGGAAGAGGACAGGCACCGCCAGCGAGTCATCCAAGCTTTTGGTCCTAACTACCAGCAGTTTTTGCTCACCAACGGTGGAGCGGATTACAACGCCTATGTGGATAGAGTCAAAAGCTATGTCGAGAAAAACAAACAAAATTTTACCAGCTCCCAGTTACGGAACATTTTTTCCAAGGTCAAATCCTTGCGGGAAGCGAAGGAAGCCTGGAAATTGCGTCCCAATCTGGCTTACGCAGCCGGACGGAGCGACAAACCGGGCACCAAAGAAATCGTTTGGCTCTTGGATGACCTTATCCGCACCATCGGCCCCGACGATAAGGACAAGTTAGAAAACTTTAAGAATTTCTTTGAAGCCGTCATCGCCTACCACAAATACTATGGCGGCAAATAATCAGCACAAAGCAATGTTAAGGAGTGGGCATTATGGATACTCTAAAAGCGAAACTGTTCATTGCGGGGAAGATTGAGCTCCTCACCGGCCTGCATATCGGCGGTTCCTCGTCCGCTTTGGACATCGGCGGCATCGATGCCAATGTGATCAAGACCCCTGAGGGGATCCCTTATATCCCGGGATCTTCACTAAAAGGCAAAATGCGTTGTTTATTAGAAAGGAAACGCGGGTTCGAGAAACTGTGCGACGACAAGGAAGGCGACAACAAGGACATCCCCCTCATTTTTGGCTTGCCCGGAAACGAAGCGATAGAAGGTTTCATCCCACGTTTGCTCGTTCGCGATGCTTACCTGAATCAAGAGGATTTTGAGAAGAAGCGTGATCAGCTATTTGCCGAGTTGGAGCTACCGTATTCGGAAAGCAAATGGGAAAACACCATCGACCGAGCCACAGGCGCCACGACAAAAGGAGGATTGCGGCAGATGGAACGCGTGCCTGCCGGGGCTACATTCGATTTTGCCATGGTCTATTCCATCTTTAACGATACCGACCTACAAAACCTAAGAACCGTCATCCAGGCCTTACGCCTACTCGAAGACGATTACCTCGGCGGCTCCGGCTCGCGCGGCTACGGACAAATCCGGTTTAGCGACGTTTCCTTTTCCCTGAAAACTCCGCACACATACGAAAGCGACAATTCTCGCATTCCGGTTACAACCTGGCCCTCCTTTCACCAAGCTGCGGACGAGCTCTTACAACAAATACAAAGCCATTTACCTGCGGAGGGTAGCCATGCAGCTCATTGAGCTTCACTGCGCCCATCATAGCCGTTTCCGGCTGGGCAACGGCAGCTTGCAGGAAACCGAGGACATCCTCCACTCCGACACCTTGTTCAACGGCTGGATGAATGCCTACCTGCGGTTGTATGGCGCCGATTCAATGCCGGAGGTTATCGCCGCATTTCAAAGCGGTGAAGCCCGCTGTTCCTCCGCCTTTCATTTTGTCGCCATCTTCAAATACTCCCGGCGCATCGCCGCCATTTACTTTGTGCCCAAGCCGTTCCTCCGCCGCGCCCTGGCAACTCCTTCGGATGAAGCAGACGCTTCCATAAAAAAGCGCATCAAGAAACTGCACAGTATATCGCTCCCTCTTCTGCGGCAACTCTTGCAATCCATACGCATAGACCAAGCCGGGGAATTGCGCTTTACCACCGATCTCCTTGCCCACACCGCTTTCGCCGGGGAATATGCCCTGGACAAAGAAGAGGTACCGGAAGAGCTTTGGCCGCGGCTCCAGAACGTCAAGTTCCGGCAACGTTTCGACGCGCCTAAGGTGGCCGTCGGACGGCTCACCACCTCGGCCGAGGACCTTTTTTATCAGAGCGATTGCCTGATGAGTTGGCAAAAGATGGGAGAATACGAGCTTCGTCCGGGATTCTATTTTCTGGCGCAGTTGCCCCTTGATGTTCAGCTCGGCAACCGTTTGACCGCTGCTTTGAATCTCTTGGCCGACGAAGGACTGGGCGGCGAGCGCAGCTCCGGCGCCGGATTCTTTACGCGTATCGAAGTGGCGCCTTTCCAATGGCCATTGACCGGCGACTATGCCATGCTGTTATCCCTGACTTTTCCCAACACAAAGGGTGAGTTCGAACGCATTGTTAATTATCAATCCATATTGCGCGGCGGCTATATCGGCGCCACCGGTGTCCGCAAAAATCAGTTGCGGATGCTGCGCGAAGGCTCCATCATCCGCTTGCCCTTTGCCGGCGCCGCGATCAAGGACTCGCCAAACGACGCCCCACAGTCCTTCCGCTGTGGCCGGGCCTTTTACTTGCAATTCCCGGAGGCCGACAAATGAAGCTCAAGATCACCACCCTTACTCCACTGGTCATCGGCAACGACAGCGCCTCATCCCTTTCCCCTTATGCCGATTACGTCTGGCAAGATGGCATAATTCACTATATCTCCACGCAAAAACTGGAATCCTACCTGAACCGAGAAATGACCCAGAAATGGGTAACCAAAATGCAGCAATCGATCCACAACAGCCGCATCGAATATTCCCTGCGGGACTTTTTGCGAGAGCAGAATATCCCGCTCTCCGAGGTCACCACCCGCAAGTTGGCCCTTGAGGAAAATCCGCAACGAAAGGTCATCAAGCGATTTGTGGCCTCGGCTGGCAGACCCTTCATCCCCGGCAGCAGCCTGAAGGGCGCCATGCGCACCGCCGTCCTCTATGCCTGGCTCAAAGAGACCCAAGAGGGGCAAAAATATTTGCAAGGAATCGCCGCTGCCCTGCAGGAACAAGGTCGTAAGAACACCGGCAAGGAACAGCAGCAATTGCAGCAACGGCTCAGCAGCGACGCCCTGACGCGAGCCATCTTTGGCCCGCCGCAACAAGACCCCTTCAAAAACGTTCAGGTGGGAGATAGCCAAACACTGGATGCGGCTGCGCTGATCATCGCCAAGGTATTTCGCTTCAACTTAAAGACGCGCAAGCCCGACGCGCCGCAATGGACCGAGGCTTTGCCGGCGGGAGTCGAATTATCCGCCCGCCTCCGGTTGCTGCTCAACGGGACTGCCGCCTCCTTTTGGCAAAGGCTCGGCCAGTGGCAGGAACTGTGCCGCCTGCTCAACGCTTTTTCCCAAGCGTCGTTGCAGCGGGAAATAGCAAAATTGTCGCACCTTGGTTTTGATCACATTCGCAGTCGCTGGGACGGCCTTTTGCAACGGATGAGCCGGCTCGGCTCCGGACAAGCCGTCTTACGCTTGGGGCAGGGAAAGACCATCTTTGACAACAGCTTTTTGTTACTCATCGAAAAAGATCCCCAATTCTTTGCCCTGCGTCAGGCCCTGCAACTGGGCAAGAGTCCCAAAACCAAGAAGGTAACCCAAGGCGAATTTCCCGTCACCCGTTCCTTTGTGGCGCAAAACCATACAGCCGTGGATGCCTTGGGCTGGGTACTGATTCAAGGAGAATGAGCATGCAGAAAACACTCTTTTTCACAGTCGGCAATCGGCACATCCTATACCGCGGGCTTGAATTAGCCAAAAACCGCTTGCGCAGCGAATCGCAACACCTCTTGGAACAATACGAAACAGAAAAGGAGAACATCCGCACGCAAATCGTGGAGCCCCTGATCGAAAGATTCAAGGATGAAATTGCAGAGATCGTTCTCATCGTCACAGACCAAGGGCGAAGCCCATACAGTGAGCAGGACACCTTGTTCGTTGGCGAAATCATAGCCAGAAAGGTCAAACAGCGTTATGGCTGCGACCAGATTGCCATCAAAAAGTATGAAGGCAATCCCGTTGAGTTCGAACAAATCTTTCCCTACATGACCCGCCTGCTGGGGCAATACGCCGGCGACGGGACCCTAAAGATCATTTGCAACAGCGGCGGCACGCCGCAGATGAAACAGGCGCTGCTGTTACTGGCCACCAACCTGTTTGCCCGGCGGGAGATGGAAGCCTATCAGGTGGATGAAAAAACCGCCGCCGTACTGGAAGTAAATGTCGCCGACACGCTGCGCGCCCAGTTTGTCAAACGTGCCTGCAAAGAATTTGTCAAAAACTATGATTACGCCGCAGCGCTGACTCTGTTGAAAGAAAACGGTATGCAGCATCCTCAACTCAACCCCTTGCTGCAATACGGCAAAAGCCGGTTAACCTTTGATTTTGACACCGCCAAAAAGCAACTGGACCTCCTTCGTAACCAGGTATCGACTCTGGAATATCGGGATCACTATGCCGTTTGGGAGCTGCAGATCCAGCAACGCGGCGAAAAAATAGTTGAACTGTATCGCAATCTTTTAGTACAATGCAAAAGGCAAAATTATGTGGAATTCATCTCTCGTTTGTTTTGCTTGGAGGAGCAGCTTTATTACTATTTCGCGGAGCAAAAGATGGGGATCGACCTGCAACCGAAAAAGAATCATACCTTATTTTTGCAACAGATCGAAGCGGATCCCGAGCTCTTCGCGTATTTGCAGAAGCAGAAATTGAACGGCCAAAAACTTCGCCTGACCGATGTCAATCGACCGCTGCTTTTCTTCTTTTTGCATTACTGGCAGGAATATCGGGACGTCACCGCCGTCTGGAACGACGTCAACTATTATCTACCCCCTGAAAAGCGGGAGAAAAGGCGCCAAGCCTTGGGCGATTTGCGCAACAGTTCCATCGTCGCGCATGGTTTTGACCCCGTTTCTCGCGACATCATCGAACAAAGATATGGCCGGTCCATTGACGACCTGATCCACCGGCTCGAAGGGATCGTTGGCCGCATTGAAAAACCATTTAAATTCGTCTACGACCGGCTCAACGAACGTTTAAGCAGCCTCATAGAACTGCTGTGAGCCTGTGTCGGCGACCCCCTGCCTGCCATAACATTACCCAGGATCGACGACGATTCTGAGTTAAATAGGGAGCGAAAAAGGCTGTTTTTTATGCCCTTTTTCGGCGGTCTGAATCGAACCATTGTGGGATTGAAACAAAAATTAGGGTTTCCGGAGGACAAGTTACGATCTTTGTCTGAATCGAACCATTGTGGGATTGAAACAGCGGGGGGGTTGTAACG
>DYKH01000006.1:0-13756 GCA_020722685.1 Caldithrix sp.
CGCTATACAGATTTCTCGCTCCGCTCGAAATGACAACGGACCTGAACTGTTACCAGAAAGATAGCCCGGCCGATCCATGAGAATCCTACTCTGCGAGCCTCCGCGGCCTCTGCTCCTCGGCGTTAGGAAAAAGCGATAGATTCTACTTGATTAATCATTGATGAATTTAATGGGTGCACAATGCCTGTAAACAAGCTTCCCTTTGTCTATCCACAATTAGTTTTAACTGCCGGAATTCTATCTGTGCTCGTATTGGGACTGCGTCGAGCCAGCAGTGAAAAGATCCGCCGGACCTTGACTGGCTTAGGATTGGCCTTTCTGGTGGTCGCGGCGTTCGTTGCCATCAAAAGTTCGTATTATGGGACTCTGGGCGATTTGCTGCGCTTTGATGCCTTTAGCAAATTTTTCTTGGTTTTTGCTGTGGCCGCAGGAAGTCTTACCTTGCTGGCATCTGCGCAGTCTCAAGAGATGTCGGTTAAGCGTTTCCCGGAATTTGCGGCGTTGTTGTTCACCATTTGTATGGGTATTTCCTTCATGGCCGCTGCGCAGGATCTGCTGCTGGCATACCTCGCGATGGAGACCGTTAGCTTGTCCTCCTACGTTCTCACCGGTTTCAAACGCATGAGTCAACCTTCCCACGAAGCGGCGCTCAAATACGTCATCTTTGGCGGCGTGGCTTCCGGCAGCATGGTTTTTGGTATGTCTCTGCTCTATGGTCTGACCGGTACCACCTCTTTCAGCGGCATTGCCGGAGCTTTAGCAGGCTCGGCGGGGCTCTTTGCCGCGGGCGGAATCGGGGTGTTTGCGGTCATCGTCTCTTTGGTGATGGTATTCAGCGGACTGTGCTTCAAGATCGCCGCCGTGCCGTTCCACCAGTGGTGCCCGGATGTTTACCAAGGCGCGCCTACGCCGTTCACGGGATTTTTGAGCGTGGCGCCAAAAGCCGCCGGATTTGCTTTACTGCTTCGCTTCTTGACCATCCTGCTGCCACACGTGAGCGGATCGGTCAAAGGCTCAGCCATCGCTATTCTGGGCTTGATTTCTGCCTTGACGATGACGCTGGGCAATCTTACCGCCATTCACCAGAAGAACATCAAGCGCTTGTTGGCCTACTCCTCCATCGCTCACGCCGGCTATTTGCTTATGGGCGTGGTAGTTCTCGATGCTTCCGGTTCCTTGGCCGTTCTGATCTATTTGGTCATTTACCTGTTCATGAATCTCGGCGCATTCTTGGTTGTGCAGAGCGTGGCGGATGCGACGGGAAGCGAAGACATCTCCGTTTTTCGCGGCTTGGGGTATCGCTCGCCTTTCATTGCCGTCGCTTTCGGAGTCTTTCTTTTCTCGCTGGCCGGGCTGCCGCCCTTGGCCGGATTTATCGGCAAGTTTTATCTTTTTGCCGCACTGATCAAGAACGGCGGTTTCTGGTACATTGCCTTGGCCGTGATCGGCATCCTCAACAGCGTGGTTGCCTTGTTTTATTACACCGTGATCCTGCGGGAGATGTTTTTGCGCCCTAGCGAAAGCACGACTCCCCTGAGCCTTAGCAAGGTGAACAATGGACTGATCGCGGTTTTGGCCGTCCCTATTCTTGTGTTGGGTGTCTATTGGGAGCCCTTGCGCTCTGCTGCCGCTTCGGCCGTTTCAGCCCTGACTTTCTGAAGTTGCTTCCATTCAGTGTCCGATCGAAGGCATTCGGCATTCTCAGGTCAATGGCGCCAGGTCGGAGGGCCGAGCTTGCTCTTTTTCTTGCTCATACGGATTTGGCTCTCTCTGTTTTTGGGCTGACCGATTTGGCTGCTTCTCATTATTCAAGCGTTCAACGAGTCTTTTCTCCCGCCAAACAATTTGAATGGACATTAAAGAAAAAAGTCTTAGCTTTGCCTTGCCTTCGAATACGTAGCCGTGACGGCAATTTGAATCTCGCAACTGAATAGAGCACCTTTTTTTCTGGTGCCTGCAAAAGCACTCAGACGGCCAAGGGGCCTTTGCATGTCTAAAAAAACCGCGTTGCATAAGAAAATCTTCTTGGGGATGCTGGTTGGGATCGTGACCGGACTGCTGGTGCAGTACTCCGGAATGCCCCAAGACCGCATCGAGACGCTCGCCAAATACGTCCGGCCGGTGGGCGATATCTTCCTGCGCATGATTTTTATGATGGTGATGCCGCTGATTCTATCTGCCCTTGCCCTGGGAGTTGCTGAGCTGGGTGATTTGAAAAAGATCGGCAAGGTGGGCTTGCGCACGCTTTTCTACACGATTCTGGTTTCCGCCATATCGGTGATCATCGGCATCAGCATGGTGAAAATCTTTCAACCGGGGAAAAGCATTGACGAGCAACAACGCCAGGTTTTGATTGACCGTTTTGCCGGCAATGCCGTTAATTTGCAGAACGCTGCCGCCAGTGTGAAGACCCGAGGCATAGGCGACATTCTCACTACCATCGTCCCAAAGAATCCCTTTGAAGACATGACCCGGGCCTTCGACCCGAGCTACACGGGAGGCGGATTGCTTTCGGTGATGTTCTTGGCTTTGATGTTAGGCATTGCACTGTCCGTCAGTGAGCCGAAGAAAGTGGGAACCTTGAAGCGGTTTTTGGAAGGCATGTATGAAGTGGTCATGCGCGTGATTGGCTTTGGCATGAAGCTGGCACCGTATGGCGTCGCCTCCTTGCTATTCACCCTCACGGCTACCATGGGCTTATCCATTCTTGCTATCCTCTCACGATTCGTCCTTGTTGTGTTGTTGGCCTTGCTCATTCACCAATTCGTCACTTACTCGCTGCTGCTCAAGTTCTTGGGTCGAATGAGTCCGCTGCACTTTTTCAAAAGCATCCGCGAGGTCATGCTGGTGGCCTTTTCCACCAGTTCCAGCAATGCCACGCTGCCGACGGCCATTCGCGTAACCGTCGAGAACTTGAGATTGCCGAAGGATATCACTCACTTTGTTCTGACCATTGGCAGCACTGCGAATCAAAACGGCACGGCGCTCTACGAGGGCGTTACCGTGCTCTTTCTGGCCCAATGTTTTGGCGTGGATCTGAGGCTCTCGCAGCAAATTTTCGTGGTGGTATTGGCGATTTTGGGCGGCGTTGGCACGGCCGGCGTTCCCAGCGGCTCGCTACCGATCATCATGTTGATTCTGATTTCCATCGGCATACCCGGGGAGAGCATCGGCATTATCTATGGAATAGATCGCTTTCTCGACATGTGCCGGACCGTGCTGAACGTGACCGGAGACATCACTGCAGCCGTCTATGTGAGTCAAACCGAAAAGACAGCTCCGAGTCCGGGATGAAATGATGGGGCTTTTTCGTTAATGGCTGGCAAGCGATTCGGGCCAAATTGACTGGCCTTTAGGGACTGCGGATGCGCACAAGCGATCTATCTTTCGCCGGTCCCAAGATCACCCGCGCGAAACCGGGGCGGCTAAGAAGGTATGGAAGAGCATAGGAAGCGCATCTCCAGCCAAGCCAATAATGCTTGTAATCGGCGACGCCAAGATTGAGCCGATTTGTTGCAGTCGCTGCAAACCCAATGTGAATACTGCAAACCAATCAGGGAGCAAACAATATGGCAAATAACCTCTTCGCTCGCAAACCACTTGAACTGCTGTTAGAAGAGTTGAGGGGTGAAAATCGTCTGCGGCGAATTTTGGGTCCTGTGACGTTGACCAGCTTGGGCGTTGGCGCCATCATCGGCACGGGGATTTTTGTGCTCACAGGGGTAGCCGCTCACGACAAGTCCGGGCCGGGGCTGATTCTTTCCTTTGTCGTCGCCGGCATCGCCTGCATTTTTGCCGCTCTCTGCTACGCCGAGTTTGCTTCCATGGTGCCGGTGGCCGGCTCCGCATACACTTATGCCTATGCGACCTTGGGTGAGCTCTTTGCTTGGATCATTGGCTGGGATTTGGTGCTGGAATACACGGTGGCCTCTGCAGCCGTCGCCCATGGTTGGTCGGCGCATTTTCAGGATTTGATGGCGAGCTTTGGCTTAAAATTGCCAATGGCCTTAGCCAATGCGCCTTTCGATTTCAATCCTTCGACCGGCACCTTTATTCCCACCGGCTCGTCGTTCGATCTGGTCGCCATGATCATTACCGCCCTCATCACGGTGATCTTGGTAAAGGGTATTCGCGAGAGCGCCACTTTTAATGCCACCATGGTGGCAGTCAAGCTGGTTATTGTTTTATTCGTGATTGTGGTCGGCGCGTTTTACATCAATCCTGACAATTGGCGGCCTTTTGCTCCGTTTGGCTATACCGGCATTAGCTTCTTTGGCAAAACGCTGTTCGGCCAAAGCGGATTGGCGGGGGAGCCGCTGGGGGTATTGGCCGGTGCAGCGATCATTTTTTTCGCCTATATCGGCTTTGACTCGGTTTCGACCCATGCTGAGGAGGCACGGCGTCCGCAGAAGGACGTCCCCATCGGCATCATCGCCTCGCTGCTCATTTGCACGATTCTTTACATCGCCGTTTCTGCCGTATTAACCGGAATGGTTCATTACGATCGCATCGATATCAACGCGCCCGTAGCCAACGCCTTTATGCAGCAAGGGCTACCATGGGCGCAACGACTGATCGACGTCGGAGCTATCACCGGTATCACCTCGGTGCTCTTGGTGATGATGCTCAGTCAACCGCGCGTGCTGCTGGCCATGGCTCGAGACGGCCTGATTCCGTCGAAATTTTTTGGCGCCGTGCATGACAAATTTCGCACGCCTTGGAAGGCCACCATCGTCACCGGGATCGTGGTCGCAACCATGTCCGGTCTCTTGCCGCTGCGCATTTTGGCCGATCTCACCAACATCGGTACGCTGCTGGCGTTCACCATCGTTTGTGCTGCGGTTCTGATCATGCGGCGGACGCATCCCGAGGCGGAGCGCCCATTTCGCGCGCCGGGGGTGCCATTGATTCCCATTCTGGGAATTCTGTTTTGCCTGCTGCTGATGTTTTCACTGCCGTCGGAGAACTGGATGCGCTTGTTCATTTGGCTGCTGCTGGGGTTCATTATCTATTTCAGCTATGGCCGGTATCACAGCGTGTTGGCAAAGCTGCGTGCCGCGAGGGAGTAAGTTAATTAGACTATCAGACTGTTAGACTATTAAAAGGTGTATTGAAAAAAAGTAAGTATTTGGCTAATTATTCGACGATGCTCTTTAATCGACACAGGCCCTTGACGTATAGTGAGGGGAAATAAATTGAGGGAGAAAATTTATGCATGAAAATACTCTTGAGGTGCTCATTCGTGACTGGCGAAATGAACTGGAATCAATCGGGTATACCGGGGACGATCTCGAAAAAGTCAAGGTGCAACTGGTAGAGGAAATTTCAGGACTCCGCGAAAAAGGGCTAACCGAGTCAGAAGCGTTTATAATCGCAACCCGAAGAATCGGTGAAATCCATGAGTTTTCGCGAAACTACTTTGTGAATATAAACAAACTCTGGAAGCGATTGTCCAAGCCTGTCGAGACGGACGTGTTACGTCATAGTACCTGGCTTACAATAGCGCTTGCGCTGATGGCGGCGCTCCTCTCGCAAACTCCCTATCTTTTCGGTGGTTCATATTCTGAAAATGGCGGGGATACCTGGTTTATGTTTGTCTCGTTCTGGCTGCTACCTTCATTGGTCACCTACTTCGTTATTCGCCACCATATTAGTTTGCCAAGGATTTTGGCTATCAGTTTTGCATATGCTTTGATTTTTTTGTTCGTCGCCTTGTATCCATTTGCGAGCGAATCATCTACCCGCATCCTGGTAATCATTCACCTTCCGTTTTTGAATTGGCTGATGTTGCTGCCGCTGACGGGGCAGAAAACGTGGAACTCAATTTCCGCGGTTAATTATTTACGGTTTTCCGGCGAAGCCTTTTTGTATGCGGTTTTAGTCGGTTTAGGTGGTGGGGCACTCATGGCGCTTACCGTAGCAATCTTTAGTTCTGCCAGCATTAATATCGAACAAATTCTCGCCAAGCATATTGGAGTAGCCGGATTCTTCGGCATCCCTATCATAGCTGTGGTTCTCGCGGATCAAAAACGTCAGTTCGTTGAAAACTTTGCCCCAATCCTCGCTCGTATTTTTATACCTCTCTTTTTCGTTTCAATCGTTTCATTCCTTTTGACTATCGCGGCAATAGGTACAAAACCGAGCGGCGATCGGGAACTGTTACTGGTGATGAACATCCTGCTTTTACTCGTCGTGGCCATGCTATTTTATGATGTATCAGCCAGGGATAATAATAATACAAGGCGCGTTTCCGATTGGGCGAATCTCGCGCTTATCGCCACAGCGCTCGTGCTGGATGGTGTTGTATTGTCAGCCATTTCTTCGAGACTGTTAGAATTCGGCGTATCGCCAAACCGTGTTGCACTTTTTGGATTGAACATTATTCTAATTGTTCATCTCTTGATACTTATCACCACCTATTTACGATACATAACAAAAAGGATTCCCTTTCAGGTAATCGAATCAGCAGTAGCCCGCATGCTTCCGGTGTATGGCATCTGGCTCTTTGTTATTGTCGTTATCTTTCCTGTTTTGTTTGCCGGTGCGTAGTGAGTTCGGAAGAAGTAAAATATACTGTTTCAAAAGAATAGTAAATTGCGAAAGAAAGGTCTAACAAAAGCATGCACTGGACAAAAGGGCAATGCTTCAATTTAATTCAGTTCAGTGAATCTATAAAGTTACATTTTAAAATTTAAAGTAAGTGGCTCCAAGCCCTTTTACCAGTGATGCTCATCGTTAGACTTTTAGACTGTTAGGACCGCCGGGAAGTGAATGCCTGAAAAAACCGCGGCGAGATTGTCGGCCAAGTCGGCGGTAAAGCTCACTCATCCACCTGTAGCGCAGGTGAAGATCGATTTAGCCTGAGGAAGGGGATGTATTCCATCTGGCTCAAAGCGATGCCAGCAAAGACCACCGTCATGCCGAGGATGGCGCGAGCACCGAGCACCTGACCGTAGAAAAAATAGTCGCCAATGACCGCCACGATGGGGGTGATGTAGATGATGAGGGAGAGGGTGACCGGGGTCGTGGTTTTCAACAGCCAATAGTAGAAGGCAAAAGCCAGGGCAGAGCCAACCCCGCCCAGATAGATCACCGCCAGCATGACTCGCTGGTTGAGATGAACCTGCCGGATGTCCTCAGAAGCCAACCCGATCAGCAGTAGGAAAACAACGCCGATTAGCATCTGCAGGAAACTGAGCGATAGATGATTCATCTTTTGCAGATGCTTTTTCACCAGCACCGTCGATAGGGCGCCTCCTGCCGCCCCGATAGTGATGGCCAAGCTACCCAAGATAACGACGACGCTGAATTGGGTGAGAATCAGTTGCTGATAGAAGACGATAAAAATGCCTGTGAAGCCCAGCACCAGTCCCAGCACCTTGTTAACCTGAAATTTTGCGCCGGGAATGAGGAACTTGCTCCACAAAGCCGTGAACAGGGGAAAGGTGGCGAAAAAGATAGAGGTGACGCCAGCGCTAAGGTACTGCTCTCCCCAATAAATCAATCCGTAATCGAGCACATACATCAAGAAGGCGCTGATGGCAAGAACAGCAAAAAGTCTTGACTGCATTGTGAGGGAGACGCGCTTCCAATAGATATAGATTCCCAAAAAAACGATAGCAACGCCAAAACGGATGCTGGCGCCAAGGAAAGGTGGGATTCCTTCCAATGAGACTTTTATGGCAATCCAGGTGGTTCCCCAGACGATACAGAGAAATAGAAATGTCAGAATCTGCATGCGTGTGGTAAAGCTTTCCTATTCGGCATGACGGTCAGCGCACCAAGAGCATCTTGCGAGTTGCTACAAAATCGTTAATCGACAACCGGCAGAAATAAATTCCTGACGGCAAATCATCTGCCTTGAAAATCGCTTGATGCTGTCCTGCCTTCATTGGGCCGGAAAGTAAGGTCGTTACTTTACGTCCGGCAACGTCATAAACCTCTAACAACAATCGGCCGGACTCTTTGACAGCGAAACGAATAATCGTCTCGGGATTAAAGGGGTTCGGAAAGTTTTGCTTCAAACTGTAGCTGGCCGGCAACTGAGTTGGATCCGCGCCAACGCCGGTAACGGGTGTGATGCTGAAAATACCCGCATCAGCGAGCACTTCGGCAACAGGCTCGCCTTCAGGAGTAGACAGCAACGGCGTGACTTGGAAGTCCAAGCTGTCATCGCCTGTCGTTGCGCCGGCAGCCACACTGATCAGCAAGTCGAGGATTTTTCCCTCGCCGGCCGGTATAGCTTTCCCGTTTAGACTGAAGAGGATGAGCTTGTTGTTGTGAGTCATGGCAATGAAATCCTGGGTTCGTTGACTCAACAGCACCGAATCGAGGGTGAGGAAAGAGAGCTTGTCGGTTAAGGTGAACTGAACGCCGGCCACGTTTTCAGAGTTGGTCAAATAAACGGAAACGAGATTGCCAGTTGTACCAACGCCGCCTGTGCCGGAACCAATGGTCAGTTGATTGGCTCCGAATGTGCCGGTGCCATATAGAAGGGACGCTATGCTGGCGAGGTCAATGAGAATTCTCAGTGGAGTTGCTCTTGTCTTCATACCCTATCCGATGTTGTCGAAACCTGTCGAATCAATCAGTAAGCAAATTGAGTTCCTTCTTGGCTCGGGATCATTTCAGAAGCAGAACTTTACGCGCAATCTGCTCACCCTGAGTCTCCAGGCGGCAGACAAAGATACCCGAGGCGCAGTCCATCCCGGCTTCATTGGTTCCATCCCAATCGACAAAATGGTGGCCGGCGGGGAATTCGCCCTGTAGCAGATTCTTGACGCGCTGACCGGCTTGATTGTATATTGACACGGCAATGCTGGAAGCTTGCGATAGTGTGAAGCTGAATCTGGTCATGGAATTGAAAGGATTGGGAAAATTTTGCGCCAGCTCAAAGCGCTTCGGCAATTGGCTCGCAAGCGGCGGGATGCCGGTGCTGCTGCGTGTTACCTTGAAAGAATCTAATGCTGCCGGCGCCCCGCGCGGGGAAGTCCCGGTTCTGCCGATTTCATCCTTAGCCTGTACAAAGTAAAATACAGTGCTATCGAGACCGACCGACGGAATCTCAGCAATATATTGCTCCCCGATGCCGGTGGGTACCAACTGCGCCGAATCAAAGGCGGCGGCGCCGATATTTTTTAAGTACACTTTAAAGCTGGATGGGTCGATCAAGCGGGGCGCCGTCAATTGAATGGGGGGAGTGATGGTAGCGCGCAAAGTCAGCGGATCGACAGGATCCTTGACATCCGGCAAACGTTGATGGCTTACAATCGGCTCTTCTCCGGCCGCGTAAGTCAGATAGAGATTCGGTCCCAGATTTTCCAAGATCAATGGCATGATGAGCGTGGTATCCGGCCAAAATCGACCTTGCTCGACGCTGCCGACTTCGGGGGTAAAGGCAAAGATTTTTTTCTCGCCGTACAGCCAATCGTCCGAGTCGCCGTTGGTTTGATAGATGGTGCCGGTGTAATAATTGCCGGCCTCGTAACCGTTGTAGGCCACGCAGCTATCGGCCAAAGCTCGGAAAGCGCTGGCGTCCGGCTCCGGCGGATTAGCAGCCACATATCCCCAGGGATAGAGCCAGTACTGCCCATAGCTGTGATAAGAGAGGCTGACGACAAAATTGTGCTCAGAAACGAAATCCCGAATGGCTTGGGTCTCCGGTTCGGAAAAAGCCTCCGGCCCGCGATATGTTTCGCTGCCCGGATAGCTGCTTGAGCCACTGTTATTGTACCCCCACATATACCCGAAATTCCGATTGAGGTCCACCCCGTCGTACCAACTATCAAAGTTGCTGTTGTTGTCATTGTCCCGCATGTTCTTGCGCCACCAGACCGGATCGTCGTAGGGGCCGGAGTTTACGGCGCCAATGTCACCGGAAAAAACGTATTCGTGCCCATCCGGGTTGGCGGTGGGTATAAGCCAGATTTCCCGATTATTTACCAAATACGTCACATAAGGATCGCTGCCATAGTGGTCGATGAGATAGTGCATGAAATACATGATGATTTCCGGAGTGATCACTTCGCGGGCGTGGATGTTGGCCATGAACAGCGCATCGGCTTCGGCCGAGTCCTCGAAGGCCACTTGGTCGGAAATCTTGAGCGCCCAGATGTCATAGCCGCCGAGATTGTGCACTTTGTTATAGCTGTCGCCAATGTCGTGCAGGGAAGCCAATTCGGGATGGTCGGCAACGAGCTGTTGCATCTCCTGCAGCATTTCGTCAAAGCTGTGGAACGGCTTGAAATAGTTTTCGTTCCGCAGTTGCTCGGTGTGGGCAGTTAGGTCTTCGATGATGGGTGTGGTTTTCAAGCCCATTCTGGCGATGGCTTGTTGTTGATCAGAACGAATGATGGCTTCCAGAAAATTTTCTTTGCCGCTGAAATAGGTGATATCGACGCCCATTTCCTGAAGCTGCCCGGTTAGCTGCCGTTGTTCGGAATTGAATTCGATGCGTACTAAAGAAGTGGTGCTGCGGCCGGCGCCCAACAAAACGATGGCCCCAAACAGTAGGATACTCGTCGCTATGGAGACTGCGATTTTCATCCAATCCTCCTCAGATGTCACAACCTACTCCCCTTTGAATCTTTCCACTGCGTAGACGGAAAGCAGCTTTGATTTTGTAATTCGAAAGACAAAGGCTATCTCCGCTTCGTACATCAAATCGTTGGTTCGCATGCTCACGATCGCGTTCCCCGCCGATCCATCCACTGTCAACTGCCAGTCCGGTCGCTGCGGCAGATGCAGCTTGGACTTGGCCGGCGTGATGGCCGCCTGTAGCCGGCTGCGGATTTTGCTGTACTCCTGCTGCGTCCGCTTTCGCAATGGATTCAAATTCGCCAACGTTTGCCACTCTTCGACTTTGAGTAACCGAAGGGAAAACTTCGCATGGCGCTGCCCCATCGCAAACTGCTTGATGAAAAATCTACCTTTCGCTTTCATCCAGCTTCCTTGCTCTACAGGCGTGCTTTCGGCCAACGCGACATAATTCCTGCTTACGGCCGGATCGAGTCGCCAGATGACGGGCAGTCTTTGCCCTCCGATTTCGGTTTCACCAAAGACACCTTCCACCTCGACCAATGCCGACGAATCGCTTGGCGTGTCGATGGTTTGAGCCTGCTTTACCGCCGACCGATTCTCTTCGATGTAGGTCTTGCCGATCACAATTCGATAAGGCGAACGACAAGTCGTAAAGCTTGCGAAAGTCAGTAAGATCCAAGCTAATGAATTGGCGATTCCGCTCATACGGGGTTGACAATCTCCAGTAGTTGGCGACTGCCAGAAAGCAAGCCGCAAAAGTATCTTCAGCAACAATCGGCTTTAGCGTAAAATTTCCCGCAACGCTTCATAGTTCACGCCTTCTGCGAAGCGTCTTAGATCAACCAAATCCTTGATGCCGTCGCCGATAAAGCGCACCACCGCAGCAGAATTGAGCACCATGCTCAGCTCGCCGTGCCTACCGGTTTTGTCGAATTCGGCAATGAATCGCTTGCCGGCAATGGTTTCGATCTCTGCGTTTTGGCTGCTGGAACGCATTTGCAGCGGATTGGCGATCCAGGTCTGCAAACCGGCCGCCTTTGTCCGGTCGAAGGCAAATTCGATTTCTATCGATGCCGAGGTCTTTTGATGATAATAGAGCTTTTTCGCGGCAAAGCTGTTGTTCGAGGAGATGGTCGAATTGGCTTCCTGAGATTTCATTTCCTCCCAATCGCCGAAAGGCTTGGGAAAGTACTGCTGCAATTGTTCCATCATCCTCGATTGGATGAGTGTGATGGCCCGCTGCAATTGCGCGATAGAACGGCGATACTCACTTTTGTCATATGCCGCCCGGGCCAAGTCAAGAACTTCACCGAGGTCGTTGGTATCTTGGGCTGCCATGGGCAGATGGCCTGAAGCAGTGAAACCCAGCACCAGGCCAATGACCATAGCAAGCTTGGCTCTCCTCATCATCCAAATCTCCTTTGTTTAAAGCCGTCTTCCCGGAAGCTCCGAGCTTGCGAGAAGACCAAAATAGGAAAAGTACATCATTGATTGAATAATAAGAAAGCCCTGTTAGAGGGCTTTTTGCAGAGGGTATTAAGGAGCGGCGCTTAAATAACTTCCCCATATCTCAAACCGCGAATGGACTCGAATAAACGCGAATTAAAAAAGAATTAGTGTTCATTCGCGTTTATTAGCGGTTTGGGAAAATGGGCAGGTTATTTAGATGGCGCTCCTAAGAGTTCGTAGCCATCTTCTCGATCACCCGCCGTGTCACGTCCTCGATGACCTTGCGGTCATCCGAGCTTATTGGGTTGCTAACATTTGTGGTCGGCTGGGCTTTTATTTCCGGAAGATTAAGGTTGCACACCGGCGAGTCGGTGCGGATGCCGAATTTTTTACGCAGTGCGATCAATTCCTCCACGTCCTTGGCCGGCAAGCCACGGACGTTGCCCAGTTGATAAGCGACAAACATGATTTTGGCGAAATGCTCCATGGTTTCCATCTTGAAATGCGCGTTGTAAACGTCGCTGCCCACGGTGATGGCGCCGTGGTTTTCCAAGAGGACGGCGTCATATTGCTTGAGATAGCGCACGACCACGTCGGCAAGAGCCTGCGTCCCTGGGGTCGCGTACTCGGCAATGGGGATGGCACCGATGGAAATGATCACTTCGGGCAGAATACACTGGGTGAGCGGAATGCCGGCAACGGCAAATCCCGTCGCCGTGGGCGGATGTGCGTGCACCACCGCTTTGATGTCCGGCCTGCCTTTATAGATGGATAGATGCATCTTAGACTCGGAAGACGGTTTGGAAGTGCCGCTCACTTTGTTGCCATCCAAGTCAACGACTACCAGATCGCTGGGCTGAAGATAACCTTTGCTCATGCCCGTAGGCGTCAGCACCACGTGCTTTTCGTCAAGCCGTACGCTGACGTTGCCATCATTGGCAGCCACATAGCCGCGCTGGTAGATCCGCCGACAAACTTCGACAATATCCTTCTTAACTTTGAAAATTGAAGTGGCCATTCACATCCTTATTGTTTTCTTCGGCCCGTGCCCTTGCTCTTCTTTTCCTGAGGGATATCAACCCGGTCGATGAAACCGACAATCACGCTGCGCAACGGGATTTGCTTTTTTCCCATGATATCGCCGGCGGCGCGGCCTTCCCGAGCGACCAAAACCACGTCTCCTTCGCCGGCGTCAATCGAATCCACCGCAACGGTAATGTTGCCGGTGCGATTGAAATCCAAATCAAGTGTGTCCACCAGTAATAGACGACATCCCTGGTAAACGGGGTGTTTGACGGTCGAAACGAGGTTTCCGATGACTTGGCAGATTTCCATAAATTTTCAACTACTTGTTTTGGACCAGCCATGCTTGTATGCGCATCTTAATTTCCTTTTGCGAGATCGCGTGCGTGGAATCTATAATTCCCACGATCGCCGCATCGGCGGGTATCTTTTTCTCCGGCAAGGCATAGGTTGCCTCGCGGGCGCCGACCCAATAAACGATCTCCCCTTCGCCGGAGCCAATAGCGTCCGCAGCGATGATCGCTTTGCCCATGGCTTGCAGATGCTCGTCCACGGGCTGGAGGACGTACAACTTGACTCCATCAAGCTGGTGGTCTTTTTGTGTCGCCCACACCTTGCCAATGACCTTGCCAAGTTTCATTCAAAATTCCACAAAAATGTTGTGCGAAAACTGCGGAAACATCCCTTACAATTCTTCCAGAGGTTATCGTGGCTCAGACTATTCGCAAATAATCCACCATGGCGC
>DYKH01000006.1:13856-15100 GCA_020722685.1 Caldithrix sp.
ATTCTTCCAGAGGTTATCGTGGCTCAGACTATTCGCAAATAATCCACCATGGCGCAGCGGCGCATGCGAGTAAAAGTGCGCGCCGAAGTGATGCCTTCTCCCGTAAAACCGGCAATGCTGTAAGTAAGATAACCCTCGCCGCCAATACCCAATCCACCAGTGGAAGGCCCGTTTTTAACAAAGAGGGTGCAATTCATCACCTTACCCATCTTGGTAAGGTTTTCGATATTCTTGGAATGCATGATCGCCGTGTGCTTAAAGCCGTGCTCGGCCTTTTTTGCCAAGGCAATCCCTGTGTCCACATCCGGAACGCGGGTGAGCGGCAGGCAAGGCATCATCTGCTCGGCGAGGACAAAGGGATGATCCGCCGGCGTTTCGCCAAAAAGCATGAGAATATTGGCAGGAATGTTCAAACCGATTGCTTGCGCCAACACCGGGGCATCTTGCCCAACGTACTTTCGCACGACCACCGGCTCTTCAACGCCGCGACCGCCGTTTTCGAATACTTTGTCGGCCAACTGATCCATTTGCTGTGGCGTCAGCTCAAAGCTGCCGTGAGCCACCAATTGCCGTTTCAGCTCATCGGCAACGCTGGCGACGACAAAGATTTCTTTCTCGGCGATGCAGAGAATGTTATTGTCAAAAGTGGCGCCGGCGATGATGCTTTTGGCCGCTTTGGCCAAGTCGGCTGTTTCGTCCACCACCACGGGTGGATTACCGGGGCCGGCGCAGATGGCTCGTTTGCTGGCGCGCATGGCTTCGCGCACCACCCCCGGTCCACCGGTAATACATAGCAAGTCGATTTTGGGATGATTGAAGAGAACCTTGCCGCTTTCCATGGTGGGATTCTTCACCGCGGTGACGATGTTTCTCGGTCCACCGGCCGCCACCACAGCGCGGTTAATTAGCTGAACGCCGTAGCCGGAAACATTCTTTGCCCCGGGGTGCGGATTGACGACCAAAGTGTTGCCGGCCGCAATCATGCTGATGGCGTTGTTGATCAGCGTCGGCACCGGGTGAGTAATCGGGGTGATGACGCCAATGACTCCGAACGGCGCCATTTCCTCTACCGTCAGTCCATGGTCCCCGCTCCAGGCGGTTGTTTGCAGGTCTTCCACTCCAGGGGTGCGAGCCGAAGCAACTTGCATTTTGATGATCTTGTGCTCGTACTTGCCCATTTTGGTTTCGGACATTTCCCGCTGGGCTATGTCTTCGGCGTGAGCGATGCCGGTCTTGCGGATGGC
>DYKH01000006.1:15200-41891 GCA_020722685.1 Caldithrix sp.
TTAGGAAAGTTGGGTCACAAATTTTTGAAACACCACCTTGCCCTCCAGCTCAAGGGTATCCACGATGCCTATGATGCTGGTGTCTGTGGGAACGGTATCCATATTTTTCGCTTGTCGCGCCGAGCTGCCGCGTACGATGATGACCAGCTCGCCGATGCCGGCGCCGACAGTGTCAACGGCAACCACATAGGACTTGGTCGGGGTAGCGTCAATGTTAACCAGATTGACCACCAGCAGCTTGCTGCCGGCGAGTTTTCCATCTTTGACGGTAGAAACAACCGTTCCTACAACCTTACCCAGTTCCACTTGTGCTCCTTGTGCTGAGTTTGCTTTGAATTTGTTTTGCTCTGTATTGTCACTTTTACAAGCGAGATTGGCAGCCTAATCCGAAATCACCTTTTTGTCGGCAGCAAGCCCTGATCGGAAAAGCTAAAGTAATTGTCCCGACCAATGATGATGTGATCCAAAACGTTCAAGTCAACGTAGCGGCAGGCGGCGACAATTTTTTCCGTGACGTTTTTGTCTTCGGGAGAAGGGGTTGGATCGCCGCTTGGATGGTTGTGCATCAGAATGATCGAGGCAGCGGATTGTTGAATGCCTGTCAAGATGATTTCTCGGGGCGAGACCACACTTTCCGATAAGCTTCCTTGGAATAGGATCTTTTCGCTGATCAAGTCATTGCGGATTGTTAAATAGAGAACGCGAAATTCTTCACGACCCAAGTCACGCATGCGCAAATGCAAGAGCTTGTAAGCATCTTCCGAGCATTGAATGCGATCGTGGACGCGCCACTTTTGTTGCGCCAGTCTTTTGGCCAGCTCCAACGCCGCCTTGACCTGCGCCGCCTTGGCCATGCCGATGCCTTTGATTTGGCAAAGGGCTTCTGCCGGCTGTCCGTCGAGACCGCGCAAGCCATCGAATTGGCTGATCAGTTGCCGCGCCAAGTCCATCGCTGTCTCGCGACCGTCGCCGGTGCGCAGAATGATCGCCAACAACTCGGCTTCGGAAAGTGCATCGGCGCCGTGCTTCATCAGGCGTTCACGCGGCCGCTCATCTTCCGGCCAGTCCGGTATTTTGCTCCTATAGTTCCCCATAAGTGTGCGGCAATATAGTGCAAATAGGAAAGAAAATCAAGAAGCATTTGACATGCTGAGTGTGGCCGGTTGGACGCATTTGCCAAACGAGAAAAATGAAAAAGGCTGAGCTCGTTCGAGGTCAGCCTTTAATTGACTTTTGTGTAATTGGAACTCTATTCCAGTTTAATCATTTTCCGCGTCGCCTGAAATGTGCCGCTGCGCAGGATGTAGAAATAGATTCCCGAGCTGACTGCCAGTCCGTTGTCATCGCGGCCATCCCATTCGGTGCGATAATAACCGGCTTTAGCGGGCTCCTCGAATAGGGTCCGCACTTGCCTACCGAGCATGTCATAAATAACGAGACTCATTCTGCCCTGTGCCGACGCGGGTATCTGATAAGAAACGGTGGTCGATGGATTGAAGGGATTGGGAAAGTTCTGCGCCAGCAGAAACTGCGAAGGAGCTTGCACGGTCACTTCTACAACCTTCGAGTAGCTGAAAGCTCCATCGGTGTCCACTTGCCGCAGACGATAGCTAACGGAGCCGATGACATCCAGAGCATCTTGATAGGAATATTGGTGCGGTGTAGAACTGGTGCCGGCGCCGCGAATGAAAGCGATTTCCTGCCAATCATGTTCGTTCTCGAGTTTCCGTTCTATTGCAAACCCAAGATTATTGGTCTCGCTGGCTGTCGTCCATTGCAGAGATACTTTATTCTCGCTACTGAAAGACAGAAAACTTGCCAGCTCCACGGGTGTCGTTTTGCTTGTCGATAGATTTGAAGGAGCCGACCAATTGATAACCTCGTCACCCGTTCGCACGGCGAAATAATATTTATTGTTCCGGACTAGATTCCCAATAGCAAAATATTCCTGGCTTCCTGGTTCCGAAGGAGTAGGCGGATTTAAAAGATCGGTTGCTTCTGCCCACCAAGCTTCAATGTTTTTGTCCATTGCGTCGGAGCTATATCTTATACTATAATGGGAAGCTCGCCTACCAACTTGGCCGTCATCTGCAGGGGCTGTCCAACTCAATGTGAGAGCAGTATCATCCCTGGCGACGATTTTTAAGTCATTGATTCTTGCCGGTGGTGTATGATCGTTGACCTGAGCCAGTGAAGTGGTAGTCAGTGGAACAGAGTATTCGTCAAATAATTCCTGCAATTGGCTGAAATTATAATTTTCTGCCAAATAATAGTTTTTGACCAAGACATCTAACACGCCGGAAACAGAACTATTGTTGGAAAGCATTCGTAAGCCGGTATTGCCATAGAGTCGCCGATTGTCATCGTCATCATATTCATAGAAGAAAAGAGCCTGATCCTCCCCGATCGGTTGACCTCTGAGGTCGAAGATTGTGAACAAGCTGGCTTTGCTGAGTATCGCTTTCTTGTGAGTGGAAGGATCGACCCAATCGGGGTCTGAATTAGCTACTTCAGCACACCAATGTTTTCCGGGCCAATTGGCAGCCCCAAGGTCAAAGCCATGATATCTATGATCCGCATCATTGATACGTATGCCACCGGTGGCGTTTTTATCGTAGTAGATCATGCCAAAGCCATTAGAACTCAGCACCATGGAAAGAGTCATGCGAGTTATTTTAGCATCCACAGTGCTTGGATCCGGCGCAGGAATTTCTCTAGCCTCGCTCCACAATTCAGAGTAAGTAGGATAATAGGTATAAGAGATTTTCAGGCTATCATCGTAATTGATCTCATTTCCCAAGATGGAGCCATGCGCGCTGATACCGAGGACATTTCTTCGCTTGACTCGAATGGCTCCCTGAAGAACATCCGGTGGCCTTTGCTGAAAGACCTTCATTTGCACCCCCATGATATCCTGATCCATTTTCTCCTTGATATCGATCGTGAGGCTGATTCCGGAGTACTTGGCTGTCAAGCGTAAACGTAGCCGATGGCGATCGAGAATGTTGAGCGAAGAGTCCTGCAGGCCCGCTACCGGAATGCCCAGAAAAATAGGCAATCCATTGGCATCAAAATTTGGGTTATCAGAGTGATGAGCCATTAAATAGCTTTGCCCATAAACCGTATCCGCTTTCGTCCTCATGTAAGTGGGCAGTCCCGTTATTCCAGTCGGCGTTCGGTAGATGTACGCATAGGCATTCTGCTGATTATTGGGATTGGTCACAACAATCTCATACCTCGGCCATTGCTTGGATTCCTCATCATCCCACCAAACTTGATCGTCCGGCGCCCGATCACCCATATCCTGAGCCATGAACACCAGCTCGTCCTTGGGGTCCAAGGTACCGTTGGTGTCTCCGAAATAGTCCCCATTCGGCAGCACCTCGTCAACTTGAGATGGAATCGCATGCCAAAGTCCGGAGGCAGCTTCATAGACCAGTACCTTGAGGTTACCCACTGGAGCACCGAGTAATTTCGGCATGCTGTCACCCACCACGACCACCGGATCAAGATCCCGGTTCAAGCTGTTCTGTGCGTTCAGCCCGCTTCCCACGAGCAACAGCGCGAGGGTCATCAGAAGACTGGCGAGTAAAAGTGGACTTATATTTGGGCGCATAAGCTATCCCTTCCTTACTACAACAACACGTACTGATAAAACGCGGAGCCCAAGCTTTAGCGCGATTTGGCAAATGCCGCCACGGCTTGTTCGATGCTGTCGAAGGTATCGAAGATCGTGACCAATTTGGTGATCACGAAAAGATTCATCACCTTTTCGGTGACATTCGATAGCTTTAAATCTCCGTTGGCGTTGCGCAAAGACGTCATAGAACCCATGAGGGCGCCCAAGCCGGTACTGTTCATCCAGGTGACCTTGCTCAGATCGATGACGACTTTGTTGACACCGCTACTGATCAAGTCTTTTACTTTGGAATGAATTTCCAGCGTTTCGTCGCCACCCATCAGTTTTCCTTTGAGCTCGATCACTGCGACTTCACCTTGCATTTGCTCTTTCAACGGCATGGTATCCTCCTTGCTCTGTTTGGGTTCTGTACTCGGTTTAGTGCCAGTCTGTAATAGAAAAAATGTAACCGATCACAGGATGTGGTCACCCCTGCGTATGCAGGTATCTCCTTCCGCCGTGTAATGGAAAGGAGACTCCTGCTTCCGCAGGAATGACGGCACGGCCACGACCCCCGGTGATTGGTTACGAAAAAATGTGTCTGCTTAATGGCCTTGGCATACTGTTCAGCGACTCCGACAGGCGTTAACACAGATGCAATGAATCTGCGTCTTCTCTCGACTCCCTTTTGTGGTTTCTTGAGAACAAATTAAAGCATTTTTGCCAAGAATGCAACCTCAATTTGTTGAGAAATTGAACGCCTGCTGTCCCTTGATCTCTGTTCAAGCCGTTGAAATGGAAGGCGCCAAGGGGTTGAGATCGGCTCGGCTCAGGATACTTGAACCAACAACCGGCGCGCCTCTTTGTTGTGCGGATTCAGCTTGATGGCGTCGCTAAGAATTTTGCGGGCACGATCTCGCCAGCCGCTTTCTATGCAATACCTACCTACCCGGATGTAAGCTGCGTCCACCTGATCAGCACCGACGATTTGCTGACAAAGCTTTTGAATATCTTCCCCCAACGTTTCTTCCAGATAATGGTCGTTTTCCAGTAAATAGGAAAGCACGACCACGTTGTTCGCATACTCCACCAGGAGTTTTTTGATCAGTAGAATCCCTTCTTCGAAAAGACCGCGGATGCGGCGCAAATAGTTGTCCAGCGCTGCCTTGGACTCGGAGTAGTCCTCGCTCTCGGTGGCATAATGCTCCATCACGTACTTGACTTCGCGCGCCATCATGGCTTTGTGAAATAGCAAGCCGACGTTATTGACGAATTCCGTTTCATCGCGATTGGGCGTGTATTTCTGCGCCTTTTCGAATTGTCCCGTTAGCGGATCGACGATGCGCCGAAAAATTAGATGCAAATCCTCCTTGATGGCAAACAATAGTTCCGATAGTTTTTTCAAGCCATCAAAATTAACGGTGCGGCCATGGTTGCTCTCCCGGTCGATGTTGCTAAACATGTTCTTGGCGCGCAGATAGTCAGCCAGTACCTTGCGAATAATCCAAGGTTTGTTGGCTTGAACAAACGGACTGATTTTTTCATTCATTTTATTATCCGCGACTGTTCTGCTACTAACGATCCCTTAAAATGCCACCACCGGTTTAGCCGTGCTCTTGATGATAGCGTTGAAAAACAATTTGTAGGTGCCGCGCGTTTGTGCGCGAAACTGTGGGCGAAGTCCCAAAAGAACGATGGAGCCGCGTCCGACTGGTATTTCGGCTACGGCGGTTTTCAGCGACAGATACTTTTCTCCGCGAAGCCAGCCGCTGAGCAGCAGGTTTTCCCCGGGATAGGTGGCTATGCGCGTACCTTCGCTGATATCGAACGCCGGACTATGGTCGTTAAATGCTGCCGCTTCTCTTGGCATGCCATAGCCCAGCGGCGTATTGGTGTTGACAAGTATTTTTAGCAGCGCCCCCGGGACGTCATACTCGGAGGACGGCAGGTCCTTGACGACGTTTTTGGCGCCTAACCAGAATTGGCTGAGGGGAATTTCCGAAGCCCGGTTCAAAGTAATCAAAGTGCCGCCAAGCTCTACAAATGCCTTGAGCTGCTCCACCCCGTTTTGCCCGATCCCCCCGCAGTATTCAGCCGGCAATTCGCCCTCTTTTGCCCCTTTAATTATTTTCTCCGCCGGCTGATCCGGGATGATGATGACATCAAACTGGTCGGCGAGATTCGCGGTACGAACGTCGATATCTTTTAAGACGGCGTATTCGATGCCGAAAGTGTCCAACAGGTATCGAGTCCAACCCTCATCCATTGGCGCCAGCCAGCTTTGATACAGAGCGACCCTGGGCTTGAAAAGCTGCAGGGCCTTTTGGCCCCTTAGATCAGGTGCCGGCCATACTCGCAAGGAGAATTCATCGGCAAGACTTTGCATAAAGTCCATGCGATTGCTCTTGACCCAAATGGAGCCGGCCGGCAGCTTGTCTCCGTCGACGCTGACTGAATCGGCTAGCCAATAAAGGTTGATCGGCTCCTTATACAGCCGCTGTAAAGCCTTGACGACTTGGTTGCTGCGAGAATCCAACAGAAATCCCGACGCCTTTGCCGGCCCTTTGATGGAGCCGGACGGCACTGTCAGCTTGGGCACTTTTTCCAGATCGGCATTGATGCTGCCTTTGACCATCGCCGTTTTCACGCCAAAAAACAGCGGCAGATTGTGGGTCGTCACATCGAAAGGCTCTGCCGGCTGGTTGTTGTTTGGGTTGACCTTGACCGGATACGAGGAGACTTCCAACAAGGTTCTGGCATAAGTTCCGTATGGTTGGGCGGTAGGAATAATGATCGTGCCTTTCGGGTACAGGGTGTTATCGATGACGAAATCATGCTTTGCCCAATAGAACTCCACCAAACCCTTATTTAAGAGATACAGCAACTCGTAGGTAGCGTAAAGGTCATGCTGCTTCGGCGGAATCAGAAAAGTCGGTTTTTCGTCGGTGGGAACCGCAGCTTCCCGGACCAAATTGTAAGCATTGGTTAGCCACATTTCCCGATTGCGGTATGCGTTTTTGAGCACCGAATAGCAGGCATTGAGACTATAGTCGACGATGTCTCCCAGACGCCAGGTGCTTCCTCGCCATGGCAACGGCTGATTCCATGCCCGCGACCTGGGATCAAAAGTGCCAGTTGGTTTGATATCCTCCGCCGCCAGGCTGAGAGGACTGGCCAAGCGGGCTGAGGCGATCTCACCCAATACCCGAACACCGCCATGGTAATTGGCATAAGTACGAGCCGGGGAGTAGGAATCAAAGTAGACATTGAAAGCTACGCCGGAGTTGCCTTGCGCCGTGAGATCAGCCGCTATGGCAGTGCCAAGAAAAGCGATCTCCGCCTGGATAATCGGTTCCATCATCGGGTCGTAGGGGTCCGCGTACGGCGGCACAAACATGCGGGCTCCATACGATCCCATTTGGTGCAGATCGAAAACAATGTGGGGCCGCCAAACGTTGTAGACCTCCTCCACCGTCAGCCGTGTTTCTTTTTGGGTAAGAGCGAACCAGTCGCGGTTCAAATCGTGACCGGTGTATTTGTGATCCAAGAAGGGTAGGGGGCCGGCTTCGTAATCGGTGCCTTTGTGCTGCTTGTACCATTCGACGACCTTGTCCAATCCGTCCGGATTGTGCGCGGGTATCAGCAACAACACCACATTATCCAAGATGAGGTCGATGTCGCGGGAAAAGATGCTGGTCAATTGATACGCCAGCTCCATGGACATTTGTGACGGGCCGATTTCTCGCGGATGAATGGAGCAGTTGATGGAGACGATGACTTTGGCCTCACGAATGAGCCGGCGAGCTTCTGCATCGATGAGGGTGCGCGGATCGGCCAATTGCCGTTGCACGTCTAAGATTTGCGCGGATTTCTGCAGGTTCTCGGAGGAGGAAATGATGGCCAAGTAGAATGGCCGGCCCTCGGTGGTCTGCCCCAATTCCTGCAAGCGCAACCGCGTGGAAAGCCGGTCCAAAGTTTGGAAATAGGACACGATTTCTTCATAATTGGCAAGCTTGTAATCTTCACCCGGACCGTAACCGAGGAACTCGGTGGGCGAAGGGATGGAGGAGATCTTTTGCTGCGCCGATGGCGCCTCATAGGCCAGCACAAAAAGAAAAAGACTTGCCCATACAAGTTTACAGTAGCCGCCATTCATCGTTTTCATCGCTCAGTTTCCGAAGCCGCAAGCCAACTGTTGCGAATAAGAAGCTGCTCTGCAGATGGATTTTGCATTAATTTGATCTCGCATTGAACTTTTTGAAAGCTATCGATGACAATATCAAAATTAATATTCGCCCCGCTTCGGAGCGCAACCACTTTCAAGGTGTCGCCGATGTTCTTTTTCAACAAAAGCTCACTCAGCATTTCTTGGCTAGTGATGGTCTGTCCATCCGCCGAAACCAGTTGATCGTCCCGACGCAGTCCGGCTTTCGCGGCGGCGCTGTTGCTATCGATGGAGAAAATGCGGTTACGGCTGCCGAGAAAGCGCAGCGGGCCGATGGTGGGTGTGGGAATCCTTTCGATAGACGTTTCCAATCCTGCCAAACTCAGGATCTCTTTGTAGGGCAATTCCACCAAGCCGCTTACGTAACGCTGAAAAAATGGCGCAAAGTCTTTGCCGGTGAGCTTCTCCACCACCCGCTGCAAATCGTCATCCGCAAAGCCGCGGGACTGGAGAGCATAGTTTTGGTAAAGGTAGCGCATGACATCGTCCAGGGAGACTTTGTTAGCGGTCACTTTGCGAATGGTCAAATCCAACAAAAGACCGACCAATTGCCCTTTGTTGTAATATGAGACGCCGGAGCTCGCATACCCTTCTTCCCAAACATCCCAACTGGCCTGAGCCAAAGTGGTCTCCAAGCGATCGGGATTTTCCTGCAAGGTTTGAATCTCGCGTTCCTGATGGTCGAGAAATTCTTCCACCGACCAGATTCCGGAGCGCAGGAGGGTAAGATCTGCGTAATAACTGGTCACTCCTTCCAGCCACCATAGCGATTCCGTGCGCGCTTCGCGATCATAGCGCAGAGGCAAGAGTTGATCGCTGGTCAGGCGCTTGACGTTCCAGAGATGCAAGTATTCATGGGCAATGACCCCGGCCGCATTCTCGACGTCTTGCATCAGCTTGAGCGAGGAAAGGCCAATGGAAGTGGAATTGGCATGTTCCAAACCGCCGCCGCCACGCTCGTTGGTATGGATGGTGAATTGAAACACATATCGATCATAGGGTGCGCCGCCGAAAAGGCCGGTTTGGTAACGAACGATTTGTTGCACCATTCTTGTAAACTTTTTGCGGTCGAATTCCGCATCATTGCGAAAATAAATTTCGTGCGGCTTGCCAAGGTAAGTGAAAACGGTGTCGGTCAGAACTCCCATCATGATGGGACAATCTGCCAGCTCATCGTAATTGCGGGCGGAAAACAGCCCGGCGGTTTTTGTAGGGATGAGACCGGTTGCGACGCGCCAGCCGTTCGCCGGTACGATCTTGACTTCCGCAGGGAGTTTTTCCAGTCCCCGCACATACATCCAAGTGGACGCGCCCTGAATCAATGCGCCGGTGGAGTCCAATGCCTTGCCCATAAATCCATGTTCCGGCACGGTGACTTTGTATTGAACGTTGATCGTTCGAATGCCATCGGCTTGAATCTCCCAATCGCTCTTGGATAGCTTTTCTACACGAAGTGTGTCCCCTTTGCTATCCAAGGCCTTAAAGTTCAGCACGTTCTTACCGTAGGTGCCGACATAATAAGTGCCGGGAATCCAAATGGGCATGGAAAAAACCAGACGCTTGTGGGTGTTCTCCTCGACTTTGATTTGCACCTTTAGTGTCTTGTAAAGCTCCTGATCGATGCTGAGGGAATAGCGCAGCTTCTCAGCCCGTAGCTCAAAGCCTGTGCTTAAAATGGCGAGTCCCAGTAAAAGGCTCAGGTAGATTTTTCTCATCTCTGTTCCGATCGTAGTCGTTCTGTCTCTTGAATCATTGATTCGCCCATCGATAAGTGCATCCGTTTGGAGAAATGTTGTTAAGGCCTCTTTGCATCCTTCCGCATGTTAGAGAAACAATGCGAGCGCGGAAGGTCATTCACAAGGAATTCTTACCGGAAACCGAGGCTGACTATAAGGCGGCCTGAGATTTTGGTTGGTGTGAATTACTTGAGAATGACAAACCAAAAGATCGCCGTGTACGAGCCATTAACAAGCATTAAAAGGCTTTAAATCCCTTTTGCACGCAAAGTTGCTCAAATTTGCGGAAAAAGTCAATCTTTTATTTGTGTTGATATTCTGCGCTGGTTGAAATGAATCCCGGGGACGGAAGATTATGCAAGAATCCTAACGATTACAAATGCCGATAAATCTCCCGCTGGTGGCCGACGCGAAGGATGACAATTTCATCTCCCTCAATGTCGAATATTACGCGGTAATCGCCAATACGGAATCGGTGGGTTCCCAGTTCTGGACTCGTCAATGCCTCCGCATAACGTAAAGGATCCTCAACATATCGCTCCAAAGCCCGTTTAATTCGACTCAGACTTTGGTGTTCTAATTTCTTGAGGTCCCTTGCGGCTCTTTTGGTATAAACGAGTGTGTAGGTCACTTGATCCCCCGAAAGACCTCATCATGGGTGTAAGTCCGACCATCCTTGTAATCACGACGGGCTTCGCGGATGCTTTCAAGAAATCCAGGGCTGGTAGCCGCCAGCAAGTCCTCCAAAAAATTTTCCCGCTCTTTTTTCTTTAGTTTTTTGATGGCGGAAACGAGTCCATCAAAAGACACACCGACTGCCAAGACGCTGTCATGCCCGAGCGATTGAGTTGAAGTATTCCTCATTATGTTGACCTCGCTTTTTGTTTCTTGGCTTTATGATATGAACGCAATTCTTGTGGTATTTGATCTCGTGAAAAAAAGTTACATCCTCTCCGCTTCCCCAACTGCCAAATCAATTTATCAAATCCCCTTTTCCGAGTCAAGAGACAACTTTGATAATCCTCCCGGAGGACTTGTGACCTCCGGGAGGATACATCTTTACTGCAATACAAAGCTATAACTTCCCGCCCCGACCTTGAACACCACCGCGTCTTTCTCCATGCGCATGAATTGGATATCAGCGCTTGCGTTTGTTGCTTTTCCTGCCTCCAAAAGCTTCATGCCCCTTTCACTGATGCTTGGATTTTCCTTTCCCAAAGTCGGCACGTGCACTTCTGCACTGGTATTTGCCGGGATGGTGACCGTGAGAGTTAGTCCATTATCCTTGATGGTCCATTTGCTGTGGATGGGACCGTACAAAGATTGCAGACTGACTTCAGCCCAAGAAAGATCACCAACCGGCTTGGGGGCAATAATGGTCCGCTTGAATCCGGGTGCTTGTGGATCGACTCGCAACCCGCCGAGCCACTCGTAAAACCACCGACCGACCGAGCCGAGGGCAAAATGATTGCGCGAGTTCATGCCCGGACCTTCGGTGTCGCTGTTCCACAATTCCCAAATGGTGGTGGCATCCTTCTCCGCCATGTAACCCCAGGAGGGATAAGTTTTCTGACCGGCCAAGGCATAAGCAAGGTCATGGAATCCGTTCGCGCTCAAGACGGGACAGAGATAAGCGGTGCCAAGAAAGCCGGTGGAAAGATGCGTCTCCCGGGCACGTACGTCGCTGGCGACATTGGCGGCCACCTTATCCCTCAACTCCTGCGGCGTAATGCCGAACGCCAGCGGCAGGAGGTTGGCCGATTGGGTGGCACCCTCGTACTGATAGGTCTCTTGATCCAAATACTTTTTGTTGAATGCTTCGGCGATTTTGCCGGCCAATTCTTCGTACTTGCGGGCGTCGTCGTTCTGACCGATCACCGCCGCCATCTTTGCCAGCAGCGCCGTGCTATAGTAAAAGTAAGCGGCGCCAATGGGCTTTTTGGGCGAGGGCACCACCGCCACCCAGTCGCCGTAGCCTTCCCGTTCATACAAATAGTCCTTGCTTTTGCTCTGCATGTACGCTACCCATTTGGCCATGCCCTCATAGTTTTCCTCGATAATACGCTTGTCCCCATAGTTTTGGTAGACGACCCAGGGGATGATGACCACCGCATCGCCCCAAGCGGGAGAAGCTGGGCCGGCAACTGCGATGGTGGGGTTCACGTCATGTACCGCGCCGTCGGCATCCTGGCAATCTATGATGTCGCGCATCCACTTGGTAAAAAAGCCGGCCATGTTCATATTGAAGGAAGCCGTCGGGGCGAAGATTTGTGCGTCACCCGTCCAGCCGAGCCGCTCGTCGCGCTGCGGACAATCGGTCGGCACGCTGTGCATATTACCGCGCTGCCCCCAGGTGATGTTGTGTTGAATCCGGTTGATCAGCTCATTGGAACAGGCGAAATGTCCGGTAACCTCCGGCGCAGAGTGAAAAACAACGCCGGTGATGGCATCTTTAGCCGGCTTGCCGGGATAGCCCGACAGTTCCACGTAGCGAAAGCCGCGATAGGTGAAATGTGGCTCCCAAACCTCTACACCCTCGCCCTTCAGGATGTAGGTATCCGTGGCCCGGGCGCTGCGGTAATTGTCCGTGTAAATATTGCCGTCCGGCTGCAAGACCTCGGCGAACCGCAGGATGATTTTGGTCCCTGCCGGGCCTTGCACTTTGAGTCGCGCCCAGCCGACCATATTTTGGCCCAGATCGAAGACGAATAGATTTGGACTTTTTTCCGTGACGCTGACTGGTGTCAGCTCCTGAGTGACTTGGATCGTCGGCCCTTGCTGGGCGACGAGCTTGCCTTGCTCCGGCTCAAAGATGGATACCGGCTGCCAATTTTCCGTATTGAACCCTGCTTTATCCCAACCCGGTTGCTCCAGTCGGGCATCGTAGATTTCGCCGTGATAAAGACTGTTGTATAAGATTGGGGCGTCGTGACAGGTCCAGGTTTTATCTGTGACGATTGTTTCCACGGAGCCGTCTTGGTAGTCGATGACCAGTTGCAGCAATAGTTTCAGCGGCCCGTCCTGATAAACGATGTTGCCGTTCGATCCCAATCCGCCGCTCCACCAGGCATTCCCCAGCAAACCCGCAACGGCGTTTTGACCGGTTTTGAGTAAGGGTGTAACGTCGTAGGTCTGGTATTGGAGGCGCTTGGCGTAAGCAGTCCAGCCAGGGGTGAGGATGTCCTTTCCCACTCGTTGGCCATTGACGTGCAAAATGTATGCGCCGAGTCCGGTAACGTAAGCGCGGGCGCGCTCCAGGGGTTTTTCTATCGTGAACTCTTTGCGAACCATCACAGAGCGTGGGGGTACGTGAATCTCATCCACCTTGCCCCAAATGGGCCCGCCGAATTCTTCGATCACTCTTGCCTTAATCCATCGGCCTCCGCTCGTGCCCGGCTTTTTCCAGCCGGCCACTTCTGTTGCGCTCGTTGTCCAATTCTCGCCGGAATTAATAAGCCGCGTGCTGCCGTCCTCAAACTCGACTTTTAAGCTAAAGAGCAAGCCGCAGATGTCCCCGGCCAAATTGGCGGCAGAAATGGCAATCGTGTTTGTCCCGGCACGCAAAAGTGAATCGCAAGAAAAGTTGAAAATCGTTTGCCAGCGCGAGCCGCTGCCCAGTTCCGTTTCATTCAGGAACAGGGTGAACTTGTTATCGGCAGTGATGCGAGCGGTGGCTTTCTTGACCTTTTTGTTCGGCGGCAAAGTGAATTCTGTGCGAAAGTAGACGGTTTTGTCGATGCCACGCTCGGAGGGATGCCAGATCCATTTTCCCCACGGCCAAACGGCAGCCTTTTCTTTTTGCTCGATTTTACCGATCCATTGCGCCTGCCAGTCGGTCGGATTGAGCAAGCCCATTTCCCAAAATGCTGTCTCGCTATAAGGCGATGGATTGCCTTGCAGATCCCAGGTTCGCACTTTCCAAAAGTACCTTGTCCGAGAAGTTAACATTGCACCTGCGTAAGGGACGTGGACTGATTGGTCGGACTCGACTTTGCCGCTGTCCCACACGTCGCCTTGGTCTTTCTGCAAAGCTTCGGCGCTGCTGGCCACCAGAACCTGATAGGCCGTTTGCACAGCGCCGCGCCGGTCATCCTCGATCTGCCAGTAAAGCCTTGGCTGGCGCTCATCTATTCCGATTGGATTAGCTTGGTACTCGCACCGCAGGTTCTGAGGCGGGCCGGGTGAAAGCTGTCGTTGGCCGCATGAAAAATACATGGTCGCGCACACCGTCAAGACGAGCGGCATTGGGCGTACAAATCTGTTGCATAGACGAACAAAGTGCTGCATCGGTCTTTCCTCCATGATAATTGTCGTTCCTGGTTTGCCAAAGTTAGCAGTAAGTTTTATCATTGCAAGCAAAAAATCTCAAAAATGGCTATGTTTCGCTTTCGAGGTTAGACCTCAAAGGTTTGGGAAACCTTTGAGGTCTGCATGAATGGGGAGTGCCGCAGTCACCTCCATATATGATTGCGTCCTGTCAACTTGCAAGGCGCTGACAGATGTTGCGGCCATCATGGCAAATGCTCAGAACTGACTGGCAGAGCTGCGACGAGGCCGCAAAAGGTCATCCCGGCGACTTGCTCTTTTGCGGAAGGTTATGTCTCTGAAAAACAGCGACTGATGTCACAGCAAAGAAAGCGATTTGGCTTTTGGCACGGTCTTTGTTAAGAGAGAGGCGAAAGCAGATAAGAGAAGATGAAGCAATAGAGAATAAAAATACCCGAAAGGAGAAATACTATGTGGTTAGTCAAACGTGAAAACCCTGTACAGGAGCTTCCTCGTGTGTTCGGTCGCTTTTTTGATGATTTCTGGGGACGTGACTGGCCGGCCTTATACAACTTTGAGGAAGACTCGGTTGTTTGGGCCCCTCGCTTGGACGTGGAAGAGACCGACGATTCTTACTTGGTGCAGGCGGATTTGCCGGGTATCGATAAGAAGGACTTGAAAGTCTTGCTGAATGACAACGTGCTCACCATCAAGGGAGAACGAAAATACGAGCGAGAGGAAAAGTCCAAGAACGTGTTCCGCTCGGAACGCAGCTACGGCAATTTCCAGCGAGCGATCACACTGCCGGACAAAGTCAAGACGAATGAAATCCGGGCTGACTATAAGGACGGCGTCTTGAAGATCACTTTACCAAAAGCCGAAGAAGTGAAACCCAAGCAGATCGAGATTCAATAAGCTCAGAAGGCCCCCGATGACGGGGGCTTTTTATTTTTCTCCCGACGAGCGCATCAGGCGCGGCAGCGCTTGGCGTCGATACGGCCACCCTTTCCCCGCACAATTCCTCCGTGCTCCGGCATCTCTCTCCTTGATTCCCGCAGGTTAATTTTCTATATTAGCGCACTCGTATTTTAGCATCCAAACGAACGGAACCCCAATGAAAAAAGATTTTGCCGACAGGAATTATTTTCTCAAGGTTCTTTTGTGTACCGTAGCAGCGTTAACAATGATCGCCTCAGCAAAAACATTCGCGGATGAGCAAGTCCTGATCGTTCAAGATGAGAGGCCGCAGATGCTCGTTTTGGAAAAATATCTAAAGCAAGTCGGCGAGCTCAAAGTCATCACCGTGGAGCAAAAGAGCCTGCCGCAGAGGTTCTCGGACTATAAAAGCATCATTGCCTTCCTTCACCACAAGTTGGAGGAGACAGCAGAAGTCGCTCTTCTGGATTATGCGAGAAAAGGCGGGCGACTAATCTGTCTACATCACTCCATCAGTAGGGGCAAGCAGGCCAACAAGTATTACTTCCCCGCAATGGGCATCAAGCTGGAGAATACGCCGTTAGAGGAAGGCGGCTATGCCTACCGTGAAGGAATTTCCTATGCTCTGGTCAATTTGATGCCGGCGCATTTCATCACCAGCCATGAAATCACTTGGGGAGAGAAGACTGCTTACACTCGGTCTGACGGTCCGGATAGGGAGGAGAAAATGCTTCCCTCCATTGAATTGCATGAGACAGAAGTGTATCTCAATCATCAGTTCACGGATAGCAGCCAAAAGATATTGCTGTGTGGTCTCAAATTCTACGACGAGAAAACCCGAGGCTGGTTCATGCAGGATCGCGCTGCTTGGCTGAAACATTACGGTCAAGGCGAAATCATCTATTTCATGCCCGGACATCGACCCAGTGACTATGAGAACAGGAATATCGCACAGATGATTTTGAATGCGATTCTTTGGCGAGAGTAAAAAGAGGGCTGCAGAATGCCGGGAGGACTGGAGTGATGGGGTATTGGAGTGCCGAATTGCTCGGACAAAACCAAACGGTTCCAACACCATTGCTACCAATTGCTCCGCACCTCATTACTCCACCGCTGCAAGACTCCAGCACTCTAACGACATGGCCTCGAGGTTTTCTATGAATGATGCGTCTTTTAGCCGATTCGTGATTCGGCCTTCGTGGATTGAAGTGGATTTGGATGCTGTCGCTTTTAACGTGCGACAGGTAAAATCCTACCTTGGCAAGACGGCCCTACTCGCAGTGGTCAAAGCAGATGCCTATGGACTGGGAGCGGTCCCGGTCGCCAAAGTCGTGATGGAAAACGGTGCGGACCTGCTGGGTGTTGTCGCGCTGGACGAAGCGATAGAGTTGCGCCAAGCGGGCATTACTGCTCCCATTCTCAACATGGGGCCCATTTTCCCGGCACAGGCGCATTTCGTACTCGACTATGATTTGGAGCAGATGGTCTTTCAGACGGAGGTGGCACAGGCGCTTTCGCAAGCCGCCGCCACTAAGAATACTTTTGCCAAGGTGCATTTTAAGATCGACACCGGTATGAGCCGCTATGGGGTACCTCACAAGGATGCCGTGACTTTGTTCAAGGAGCTTGCCAGACTGCCGAATTTACAGTTCATGGGAGCGATGTCCCATTTTCCCATGTCCGACGCGGTGGATAAGAGCTTTGCATTGTTGCAGATTCATCGATTTAATGAAATCCGTCAGGCATTGAAACAAGGAGGCTATCACATTCCCCTATGGCACATCTGCAACAGCGGCGGTACCCTCGACTTGCCGGAGGCTCATTTCGATATGGTACGGGTCGGCCTGATGCTTTACGGGTATTTTCCCTCGCGGGATGTGCGTCGTCCATTCGCCTTGAAGCCGGCCATGAGCGTGAAGACCATGATTGCGACCTTGCGAACTCTTGAGCGCGGCGATACGGTCGGCTATGGGCGGCGCTTCATGGCGGAGAAAGAAGAGCGGATCGCTGTGCTGCCCATCGGCTACGTGGATGGCTATGACCGGGGATTGCGCAACGTCGGGCAAGTGCTGCTGCGGGGAAAGAAGGCGCCCATCCTGGGCGGTCTGTGTATGGATGCCTGTTTCATCAAGGTTACGGGCATGCCGGAAGTGCGGATCGGTGAAATAGTCACCATCATGGGGCGCGATGGCGACGAAGAGATTTCTCCTCACGACATTGCCGATCTCATTGGCTCTGTTTCGTATGAGGTCATCGCCCGGTTCGGCAAAAGAGTGCCGAGGATTTACTTGCGCGAAGGAAGAATTGTGGAGGGGAGAAACTGGTTGGTGGGAGAACGGTAGGAAAACGGTTGTCAAACAATTGTCAAGTATGGTCAAGTGGTTGTCAAGCATGGTCAAGTGTTGTCAAGAGTGGTCAAGCATTGTCAAGAGGGGGCAAGCAATAGTTGCAGATTGAGCGGTCATTGTGGATAGCAAGTATTTGATTCGGAGAATTGGAAAATGAGCAGTGTTTCCGTCAAGCGCGTGGGTATTCTGACTGCGGGTGGCGATTGTCCTGGGCTAAACGCGGTGATTCGCGCCGTCACCAAGTCGCTGATCCTTCAACACAAAATAGAAGTGATGGGTATAGAGGACGGATTTGAGGGATTGGTAGAAGGGCGGATACGTCCTCTTGCTTTCGACGATGTATCCGGCATTCTGCAGGTTGGCGGCACGATTCTGGGCACAACCAACAAGGCCAATCCTTTCCACTACCCTGTCCATGAAAACGGTCAAATTGTTTTCAAGGACCTTTCCGATCAGGCGATGCGGAACGTCGAACGGTTCGGCATGGAGGCGATTGTTTGCATCGGCGGCGATGGCTCCATGACGATCGCCCGGCAAATGCTCGGCAAAGGAATGCGCGTGGTGGGCGTGCCGAAAACTATCGATAATGATTTGTATGGTACCGATATTACCTTTGGCCACGATACCGCCGTTACCATCGCTGCGGGAGCGATTGATCGAATTCATACCACCGCCATGTCGCATCATCGGATTATGATAGTTGAAACTATGGGACGGTACGCCGGCTGGTTGGCTCTCAATGCCGGTATCGCCGGCGGCGCGGACATTATTCTGATCCCGGAGATAGACTACGAATTGGATGCGATCATTGAAAAAATATACGAGCGAAGCCGGCGGGGAAGAAAGTTCAGCATCATCGCGGTCGCCGAAGGCGCCAGGCCGAAAGGTGGACAGATGGTGGTCAGTCGAGTGCTTAAGGACAGTCCCGAACAAATTCGCTTGGGAGGCATCGCTCTCAAGCTCTGCAACGACATCGAAGAAATGACGGGCTTGGAGGCACGGGCGACGGTTCTCGGGCATTTGCAGCGAGGTGGCACTCCCACGCCGTTTGACCGAATTTTGGCCACCCGATTTGGCGTTGGCGCAACTGAAATGATTGCGAACGGGGATTTTAACAAGATGGTCGCTTTGAAAGGCAGCGACATCGTCTCTGTGCCCATCGAGGAAATTGGCGGCAAGACCAGACAGGTACCGTTGAATTCGCCGCTGATCGTCACGGCTGAGGCAGTGGGAGCCAGTCTGGGCATTTCAAGGCTAATGAAGGAGTAGAGCAGCGCCATCTCCTCCTCTTTAGTCGATGAGAATGGGGTGACGTATTATGGCGCGTCCTCGGGCGCAAGCTGAATCTGGGGAAATAGGCAAATCCGTCAATGTGTTAAAGATTAAAGTTTCTGAGGTAAATTAACATATTGATGGGGCTTCTCTATGCCCATGTGTTTGGCTGATCAACTGAGTACGGCTCGTCAGCGCGGATTCGTCGGCCGTGCGAATGATCTCGCTTTGTTCGAAACAGCGCTCACGGCAGACGCGTTGCCATTTCATCTCTTGTACCTTTATGGGCCGGGCGGGCTGGGAAAGACGCGACTCTTGCTCGAGTTTGCAGCATTAAGCGAAAGGCATCAAGCAAAGGTGATCCTGCTCGATGCCCGAAACGTCGATGCGACCCAAGAGTCCGTCATCGCGGCCATGCAAAGGGCGATGGGCCTTGAGGCAGCGGACGATCCTGTTGAATTTATGTTTTTGGAACACCGCCGTCAGGTCATTCTCATCGACAACTATGAAAAGCTGTGCAATCTGGACGGATGGCTGCGGGAGAGCTTTTTGCCGCAGCTGCCGGCGAACGTCTTGATCGTCTTAGCCGATCGTTACCGGCCCTCGCATTCATGGCTAAAAGATGCCGGTTGGCAACCCCTGCTGCGAACCCTCCCTTTACGAAATCTCAGCCCGGAAGAAAGCTGCCTGTATTTGCAGCAACGGCGCCTGCCGCAAAACCAAATCCAAGCGGTGCTTGATTTCACTCATGGTCATCCTTTGGCGCTGTCTTTGGTCGCAGACGTTTTCGACCAGCGGCCAAACTTTGTGTTTCAGCCCGAGGAAGCTCCGGACCTCATCAAAACTTTGCTGGAGCAGTTCGTGCAAAAGGTTCCGGGTCCTGCGCATCGTACAGCATTGGAAGCCTGTTCGTTGGTTCATCTCACTACCGAGCCATTACTGGCGGAAATGCTCCACATGCCGGACGTTCACGAGCTCTTTGAGTGGCTCCGTGGTTTATCTTTTATCGAATTCGGGCGAAAGGGACTCTATCCTCACGATCTCGCGCGCGAGGCATTAGCCGCTGATCTGCGCTGGCGCAACAGTGACTGGTACGCCGAACTGCATCGCCGGGCGAGAGACTATTACACAAAAAGAATCAATCAGACGCGCGGCGAGGAACAGCAGGCCCTGCTCTTCGATTACATCTTTCTGCATCGCTGCCATCAGTGCGTTCGTTCCTGCTTTGCTTGGCAGGAGGACAGCAACGTCCGCAGTGACGGTTTACTTAGCACGGACGGGGCGCAAATTGTGCAGATGGTGCGCCGGCACGAAGGTGAAGAATCCTCTCGTCTCGTGTCGTTCTGGCTATCCGTTCAGCCGCGCGCAGTGCGAGTTTTTCGCACCAAGAATCAGCAATTGGCGGGTTTTGCTCTGCTCCTTTCCTTGGCGGAAATCGGGCCCGAACTGATGCAGGAAGATCGGATCGTGCAAAAGGCCTGGCAACATTTGCAAAGCCATGCTCCGCTGCGACCGAACGAGAAAGCGTTCCTCTTGCGTTTTTGGATGGACCAGCGAAGCTATCAGGCAGTTTCGCCAACACAGAGCCGGATCTTTATCGACATTGTACAGGAATGTCTTCTCACCTCGGGAGTTGCTTGTACGCTGTTCTCCTGCGCGGCCCCGGACTTTTGGCAGCCGATGTTCACCTACCTCGATTTACAGCGAATTACGGACCTCGATTTTCAAGTCGGTAAGAGACGGTTCGGGGTTTTTGGCCGCGATTGGCGGACGCTGCCGACCCAGGCCTGGCTGACGCGATTGGCGGAACGACAGATTTCCCTGAGCCCGGATGCTTTTCGCACGCCTGATACGGAGCCGCTGATCGTGCTGAGCGAGACCAAATTTGCCACCGCCACTCACGAGGCGCTGCGAAGCTATGCCAATTCGAGGAGGCTGTCGCGTAATCCTTTGCTGCACTCACGCTTGGTCATGAGTCAAGTGCCAAAAGAAGCAGACGCCTCAGAAGCGATGGAAGCGTTAAGAGTTCTGCTGCGTGAAACCGCAGAATCCCTCCAATCCACTCCGCGAGATGCAAAGCTTTACCGCGTGCTTTACCGGACCTACCTCAATCCCGCCCAAAGCCAAGAAATGGCCTCGGAAATTCTCGAACTTCCCTTCAGCACCTATCGGCGACATCTCAAAGCCGGGATCAATCGCGTCATTGAAATCCTTTGGCAGCGGGAAATTAACGGAAACGGCAAACTGACTTAGAAGCGCCGACGGTAAATTCCTCAAAAACGGTTGACGTGGGTGGAAACCGGCTTTCTATCCGCAAGTGCCGGGGTGCGACAGAATCGGCTTCGAGGCTGGCGCCCCCACTTACGTGCCATGATGTTTGTACCAATCATCCCCACAAAAAAACCTTCCAGAATCGTTGGTCGGCACTTGCCTTTTTCTCCCCAGAGGATAGCTTTTTCCGACAAGGAAAGCGCTCATCCCATTTGAAAACCAGTCACATTTAGCACACAGAGGCGATTTGAGCGGATCGCTGCAAACCCTGCTGTTGGAGGCGCCAGCATTCGCTTTGCCGATAAGCCATGCTTCGCTGGCAATCCTGAAGGTTACCCGTGATCTGTGGCGCCTAAAGGAGAGGATTCCACCTCAATGGCCGGGCCCCCTTCTTTCTGACGCGGATGCAGTAAAGCTCGCAAAATTCCAAAATGAATAAAAAATGAGCACCTTTTGGTCTGGCAACTGAACAAAAATCGTCGCTAAATTCGGTTGCTTCAGAGAGGAGATGCGTCTGGTGCGGAGCGATGATGTCATAGATTATTCGAGGGAAAGGGCGGTAGCGAGATTGGCGACCGGACTGTTGGAGGCTTGGAATAGCCATGATTTGGAGCGGATTACGGCATTTTACGATCTGAGCTATGAAGGTACGGACATCGGAGAGGCTAGGCCACAAATTGGTCAGGCAGACATTAGGGAAAGCATGGCACGCTATCTCCGCGCCTTCCCCGACCTGCGTTTTGTCGAAGAAGAGGTCATCATCAAGCGCAACCGGATCGTACTTTTTTGGACCGCAAAAGGCAAGCACATGGGACCTTTGCTGAATATACCACCTACCGGCATAGAGGTGTCGGTGCGTGGCGTATCTATGCTGACGGTACTCAACGGCAAAATCAAGCGTGGAATTCACATTTGGGACTTGGCTGGGCTTCTGCGCTCCATCAAGTTGTTGCCAGAGTTATAACGAATACTTTGTATCTTAACATAAAGGAAAGGACAAAAGTATGAAGCCATCTGAGGTGGTAACGGCGGCATTGTCCGCCATCGAGTCTGAAGATTTTATTCGGGTGGACCAGCTCTTTTCTGACAAGCTAAAGGTCGAGGGTGTTGGGCCTGTCCCCTTGGGAAAGAAAGAGTATCTGGGAGTGCAGCGGGCGCTTTCGAGCGGGATGCCCGATTTTAAGTTCAATCATAAAATCGTAAAAGAGGATGGTCCGCGGGTGAGCATGAAGGTCGCCCTTACCGGCACTCATACGAAGGAGATGAAATCGCCCATTCCGGGCCTTGCGAATATTCCTGCCACCGGCAAAGCCGTCAAAATGCCGGAGGAGCGAGTCAAGATTACAGTTGAAAACGGTAAAATTGTTGGCATCGAATTGGAGCAAGTGCCCGGCGGCGGATTACCCGGTTTGCTGGGTCAGATTGGTGTGGTAATCCCGCGATGAATAGGCAAGAGATAGAAACACACCCCGCAGCGCGGCTCATGGTGTCAGCTTTTGCGCCTCTGGAGTGCGGCAGAAGGCGCGTGCAAGGGGAGTTTGGTGGAGCAAATTGGTCAACAAGCGGGGCGAAGGATGATTCCTCTATGGGTGGTGAGCAACATGGGTCCGTTTAAAGGAGGTGGTTTCTTATGAGACTTGGTAGGCCTTGATGATAGTCTGAGTCATTCTAATTCTCATTCACAACAACCATAGGAATGCGGGCTCAGCTTGCATTTCAAAGGAGGAAATATGCGAAGAATAATCGTTGCGTTCTCTGTCGCGTTTGTAATAGCCGCGATGTTTGGTAGTGCTTATGCCGGCGAGCAAGGGGCAACGGGGAAAACCAAGTACTTCGTGAAAGTGACTCACACACCGGAACAATGCTTGTCTACATTGGACGAGCTGTCCAAGAGCGACTCGAAGCTGATCAGCAAATTTCAATGGGCCTGCAAATCCGGCGATCATACGGGATATGCGATCCTTGAGGGTGATAGTGAGTCGGGTGTGTTGAATACGCTGCCATCATCGGTTCGCGTCACCGCAAAAGTTCAAAAGGTGGATATTTTTACTCGCGAGCAAATTGAGGCTATGCACAAGCAAATGATGCACAAGCAAGACTAAGAACGTGGGTTAGCGACATCCACAATGCAACTGCCATGGAGGCGGAGGAAAACCCTCCGCCTCTGACAGCAGTGGCTGCGCCTGCCGGTTTGAGTAGGTGCAGGGAAAACCATCCGGTCTTTACCGGCAGTGCTGTAGAAGGCTCGCAGCATTGTCGGCCAGGATCGCTTTTCGGCACAGGGGAAACCCCTCTCCCAATGCGGGTCATTCCAGCATTACCAAAAGTCAGCTCTTTAAGGAGGCATGAGGGAGATGAACAACTTGACGAACAGGAAGGAATTTTGCTATGAACAGTATCAAACCAGGCGAACCACAACAGGGCATCCCGTGTTGTCCCGAGTTAGAACCGGATAATGTATGCGATGTCCTCGATTTCCATTACCGCACGATTCATAACGCAACAGTGGGCGCTGCGGATCGGCGGCAGAACGTGTCGGTTGAAGTTATTCTCCGCGTCCGCTTTGAGCGTTGTCCCGGCCCATTGGCTCTTGGGGATTTGCTCTATTCGACCACGCTGTTGCCCGGAGAAAAAGTAAGATTATTCACTACCGACCGCCGCACCCGCTTCACCTTCGATAGCGAAAGCAAGGTCAGCTATCGCAACGAACAAACTCAGGAAGAACATTTCTACACCGCCGCCATGAGCGATTTCATGTCGGATATTACGGTAAGAGATTCTTCTCGTGCTACCAATACTTCGCGAGGGTCGGCTCAGGGTCATGCCCAAACCAGCGGCGCCATCCAGAGCTTTTTTGGCGGTGCTTCCGTGGACGTAAGCGGTTCTTACGATGCTTCCTCGACCAGCGCGTTTTTGCGGGAATTGTCCCAGCATGCGCAGTCTTCGTCCCGGCGCGCAGAAATGGGCACCCGCGCCGCCAGCGCGGTTTCCATCGGCGAAGTGCAAACTCGGACGCATGCCGAAGGGGAATCGCAGGATCACTTTGAATCCTCATCCCGGGAGTTTTCCAATCCCAACAAATGCCATGCGGTGACCTTTTTCTTTTGCCGAATTAACAAGCGGCAAACCATCAAGATCACTTTGGATTCCATCGAGCGACGCGTGATCGATCCGGCGGTCAATACCAGAGTCACCAACAATCAATTCGTCTCTCGTGGCGACATAGCGACCATTCCCGCCGGCGTACTGGCCACCAACAAGGAACGAGTAGAAATCGAAGACGTCGGCAGAGCGAGCGTTTTAGCGCAGAGGCAGGCCGAATCGCCATTGAATCTCAGGGCTCAAGCATTTGCCGGTACCGGTTTTGCTTTCGAGACCGGGACCTTTACCGGTGCTGCCCCAACACTGCAACCCATTCCAGTGGCCCTTCGCCAGCAAGCTTTGCTGCAAGTGGATAAGGACCTGGTGGCGGCAGGACTCTTGGACAAAGTAGGCGGTGTCGTCACCGAAGAAGCAAAGAGACAATTTGCTTTTGAGCAAGTCTCTTCTCTACCCACGGGTGGCGTTCTGGTCAAAGGGTGCTTGGATGATTGCGACATCTGCGAGCCGAACGTAAAGCTGCAAATCGAGTTGGAGCTGGAGAATAAAAAGCTGCAAAATGAATTGCTGAAGCGGCAAATCGAGCTGCTGGACAAAGCTCATGAATATCGCTGCTGTCCGAAAGGAGAAGAAGAGACGGCGCCGGAAGGTTAGACGGCATCAAATGCTATTGCTCGATGGCAAAGCTCCTCATTCACCGATCAACCACTTTTGCTGGTCGCCGGATAAAATAGAATTTCCTTGTACTTGCCAGTCGCATTGCCTTTGCAAGGAAGAGGCTGAGCAAACACGATTGAGAAACTGGTACAGCCCACATAGAGCCGGGAACTACCTGATCGATAGATACATCGGAGCTTGATAAGGCGCTCGCATGAAAATCGCTTGAGGACAGCGATCTCGTGCGAGCGCTGGTGGGCGAAGGGTCTTCGTCGTGCATCATAGAAATCTCGGACGGGTTCAACGACCAGCACGGGAAATGCTCGGGAGGATCGAGATGCCGAGGGTGCGGCTCCCGACGGCTGTCCGCATGTTGATAAATGAGCAACGAGCTCGGGCAGCTCCGCCAGGCGACCCTGACGACCACATCGCATAACAACTTAAAGCTATCTGCTAATACAATGCGGATGAGTAAAAACGAAAGGACAAAGCAAATGAAAAAGGGTGTCAACTCGTTCATAGTCTTATTGGTCACGGCCATGTGCGTCTGTACTGTCATTTTCGGAGACGGCACAGCGGCCGACCTACAGTCTCAAGCCGTCGCCAGCCAAATCATCGCCCGGGAAAAAGCCTCCTTTATGGCTTGGCAAAACAAGGACAAGGCTTTCTTCACCGATTTTCTGGCGGAGGACGCCACGTATTTTGGAGCGATGAGCCCGTATCTGGAAACCGAGCCGAAAGTGAACTTTTTACCCAAATTTGAGCAAATGGTCGAGAGATTCAAGATGATCGATTTCCAGATGTACAATGCACGCGTTCAGGTTTATGGCGATGCTGCGGTTCTAACTTATAATGCAGCCGTCATGGCGGATATGGGAGGGCAGCCAATGAACTATTCCAGCAAAGTCACCGCCGTGTACGTCAAGCAAGGCAATGCCTGGCGAATGGTTCATGGGCACGAATCTATGAATCCATCCGCGCATTAGATGAATGTCTGCTTAATCGTGGGACAAGATGCCAACTTGTCCCATTTCGGGCGGCTGCGGCAGGTGAGTCTGTCGCAAGAAGGAAACCGATACTAACCAGTTAAGGCAAGGATTTGATCATGATTTTAGTACGCGACATTTTCCAGCTCAAGTTCGGTAAGGCGAAGGAAGCCATTTCATTGATGAAGGAAGGCTTGGCAATCGCCAAGACTTTTGGCTAGGTGCCGGACCGTTTGTTGACTGATCTTACGGGACCTTATTATACCCTGGTCATGGAAAGCAGCTATCCGAATCTTGCCGACTATGAAAAATCCATTCAGACCGAGATGGGCAATGAGGATTTTCGCCGGTGGTATCAAAAGTTCGTTCTCTTGGTGGATTCCGGACGAAGGGAAATGTTTACCGTTGTCCGATAAGAAATGCTCGGGGTTGATCGGCACTCGTCGTTTTATTTCAAGGATGATAAATCCATGTCGAATCAACTAACACTTTTAACCATTGTTTTGGAGGTTTTTTTTATGAGAAAGGCCTACTTGTTATCCATGGCTGTTGCTCTGTCCGTTCTTGCCTTTGCAGCGTGGCAGATGCTTCAGCCAGATATCGCAAAAGCCAAACCTACTACAACTCTGAAAAGCGCTCAAATCAAGAAAGGGATGTATTTGGTCAATCTCGGAGGCTGCAACGATTGCCACTCGGCAAAGGTATTTACCAAGATGGGGCCAGAGCCAGACACCTCGCGGCTGCTGGCAGGCTACATGGCGAACGGCAAATTGCCGGAAGTAAACGCAACCATGATGGGCCCAGACAAATGGGGCGGCTTCTTTAACAATGATCTGACCGTCTGGGTCGGGCCTTGGGGCGTTAGCTTTGCAGCCAACCTCACTCCCGATGAAACGACCGGCATCGGTCTGTGGACCGAGGAAGTTTTCATTAAAGCTATGCGAACCGGCAAGCACATGGGGGCGGGTCGGCCCATTTTGCCGCCCATGCCATGGCAGAACTATGGACAATTGGAGGACGAAGACCTCAAGGCTATATTCGCCTACCTGAAATCCATCAAGCCGATTAAGAATCCCGTGCCTCAGCCTATTGCGCCGAGGGATTTGACTGGCCAAAGAGCAGAGTAATGCAAATCGCTTGAGGGTGAAGCGCACCTTAGAAAGATTTAGAGATGCTGGGGAATTAGAGGGAAAAGGGGTCGTTCATAAAACACCAAACAGGCCAGATATTCTCTGGCCTGTTTGGGTTCTAACCGTTCCCACAATCCAATCGTAAG